>NZ_OMOQ01000005.1 GCF_900302475.1 Defluviimonas aquaemixtae | reverse complement strand
CCAGGGGGCGGACCGACGTTCCGAAGATCGTCGACTGGTACATGGACGGCAAGATCGAGATCGACCCGATGATCACCCATACATTGAAGCTCGACGAGATCAACAAGGGCTTCGACCTGATGCATGCGGGCGAGTCGATCCGCTCGGTCGTGATCTATTGAGAGGCCGTGAAACGGGACCGTTTCACGCGCGAAGGAAACGCCAAGATGCTGACGGACACGCGCTTTCGAATGCCCGTTAACCCAATCGAAAGGACTTGCGCACGCCGCTACACGCGCGCGCCGCGGGTGTCTGAAACCGTATCGCACGACCCGAGGTCGGAATGCTGAGAACCACGACGGATGCGCTGGAACTGGTTTCGCAGAACCGCTGCTGCGGCGGGACGCAATCGGTGTTCCGTCACAGGTCTCAGGTCTGCGGCGGCGACATGACCTTCGGTGTCTTCCTGCCCCCGCAGGCGGCCAACCGGTCGGTGCCCGTTCTTTGGTACCTCTCGGGGCTTACCTGCACGCATGAGAACGCGATGACAAAGGCCGGGCTTCAGGCCCATGCGGCGCGGGCGGGCCTCGCGCTGGTCTTCCCAGACACGTCGCCGCGCGGAGAGGACGTGGCGGACGACAGCGCTTACGATCTCGGCCAGGGGGCGGGCTTCTACGTCAATGCGACGCGCGCGCCGTGGCGGGATCACTATCAGATGTACGACTACGTTACGCGCGAGCTTCGCGGCATCCTGCAGGGGGCGCTGCCGATCAGCGAGTCGCAGGGCATCACCGGCCACTCAATGGGCGGCCACGGCGCGCTCGTGATCGCGTTTCGCAATCCTGAACTTTACCGCTCGGTTTCGGCCTTCGCGCCGATCGTCAATCCGACACGATCGGAATGGGGCCGCAAGCAGCTGTCGGCCTATCTCGGCGACGACGAGGCGCACTGGGCGGCCTACGACGCCTGCCTGCTGCTGACCGAATGCGGCTGGGAGCGGGACATCCTTATCGATCAGGGCACCGAGGACCAGTTCCTCGATCTACTCAGACCCGGCGCCTTGGCCCAGCTAATGGCCGAGCGCCGGCAGCCTGGCGTCCTGCGCATGCAGGCCGGATACGACCACAGCTATTTCTTCGTCACGAGTTTCGGCGAGGACCACGTGAAATGGCACGCCGAGCGGCTATTGGCGGCGTGAACCCGAAGGGAGGGTGAAGAAACGAATGACTCTGGAGACGGCGATGAGGCGGCTGGCCGGTGTTCTGCTGATCGCAGCAGGGACAGTCGCGGCGCAGGCGCAGGAGGCGGGCGATGCGGCCAATGGCGAGAAGGTGTTTCGCAAGTGCAAGGCCTGCC
This sequence comes from Defluviimonas aquaemixtae, assembly GCF_900302475.1. NCBI lineage: Bacteria > Pseudomonadati > Pseudomonadota > Alphaproteobacteria > Rhodobacterales > Paracoccaceae > Albidovulum > Albidovulum aquaemixtae. Next base: position 106,504 of record NZ_OMOQ01000005.1, on the reverse strand, counting down.
ATGACGTGGGCGAAGACGCGAAAGCGAAGGTCGGCCCGCCTCTGAACGGAGTCATCGGGCGGCCGGCGGCCGCGTACGAGGATTTCGCCTATTCCGACGCCATGAAGACCGCGGCTGCGGATGGCCTGGTCTGGAGCCCCGAGACCATCGCTGAGCTGTTGGAGAAGCCAAAGGATTTCGTACCCGGCACGAAGATGACGTTCGCCGGGCTTCGCAAGGAAGAAGAGCGCGCCGACGTGATCGCCTATCTGGCGACGTTCGCGGACGAATAGGAGCGACAGAAGGAGGACTGCGGGCAACAGGAATCAACTAGAGCCCACGCGTACCGGGCCGATGGGCGCGTGGCAAGGACTGGGAGAGCACAGGATCGGGCCGCGGAATGAGCAAAGCGGCATTCTTCAATGATCCGTGCGGGAGCAGGTCCCTGGATCGGCATTTCAGATGGGAGGACGACATGAAGAGACTTCTGATCCTGACGACGGCGATGACGCTGGGCGGCACCGTGGCCGCACAGGCCAATGCCGATCTTCAGGCCTTGATCGATGATCCGAACCAATGGGTTATCCAGACTGGCGACTACGCGAACACGCGTTACTCCGAGCTCGACCAGATCAACAAGGACAACGTCGGTGATCTGCAGGTCGCATGGACCTTTTCGACCGGGGTTCTGCGCGGTCATGAAGGCTCGCCGCTGGTGATCGGCGACGTGATGTATGTGCACACGCCGTTCCCGAATACGGTCTATGCGCTCGACCTCAACGAGGACGGCAAGGTGATCTGGAAATACGAACCCAAGCAGGACCCATCGGTCATTCCGGTGATGTGCTGCGACACGGTGAACCGCGGCGTCGCCTATGCCGACGGCAAGATCATCCTGCATCAGGCCGACACGACGGTCGTGGCGCTGAATGCCGAGACCGGCGAGGTCGCCTGGTCGGTGAAGAACGGCGATCCGGCGAAAGGCGAGACCAACACCGCCACCGTGCTTCCGGTGAAGGACAAGGTGATCGTCGGCATCTCGGGCGGCGAGTTCGGTGTGCGCGGCTCGGTCACGGCGTACAACCTGGCCGACGGTTCGCTCGCCTGGCGCGCCTATTCGATGGGCCCGGATGCGGACACGCTGATGGATCCGGAGAACACCACCCATCTCGGCAAGCCGGTTGGCGTGGATTCCGGCACCGCCAGCTGGGAAGGCGATCAGTGGGAGATCGGCGGCGGCACCACCTGGGGCTGGTACAGCTACGATGCCGACGAGAACCTGTTCTACTATGGGACCGGCAACCCTTCGACCTGGAACCCGGCGCAGCGCCCGGGCGACAACGCCTGGTCGATGGCGATCTTCGCCCGCGATGTCGATACCGGCATGGCGAAGTGGGTCTACCAGATGACGCCGCATGACGAGTGGGACTATGACGGGATCAACGAGATGATCCTGACCGAGCAGGAGGTGAATGGCGAGGCGCGCAAGCTCCTGACCCATTTCGACCGGAACGGGCTGGCCTATACGCTCGACCGGGTGTCGGGTGAACTGCTCGTGGCCGAAAAGTACGATCCGACGGTCAACTGGACGACCGGCGTCGACATGGACCCGGCCTCGGAGACCTACGGACGTCCGGCGGTCGTGGCCGAGTACTCGACCGAGCAGAACGGCGAGGACACGAACTCGGTCGGCATCTGCCCGGCGGCGCTTGGCACCAAGGACCAGCAGCCGGCGGCCTACAGCCCGAAGACCGAGCTGTTCTATGTGCCGACGAACCACGTCTGCATGGACTATGAGCCGTTCCGCGTCAGCTACACGGCCGGTCAGCCCTATGTGGGCGCGACGCTGTCGATGTATCCGCCGGCCGACAGCCATGGCGGCATGGGCAACTTCATCGCTTGGGACAATATCGCGGGCGAGATCAAGTGGTCCCTGCCGGAGAAGTTCTCGGTCTGGTCGGGGGCGCTGGCGACGGCGGGGGATGTCGTCTTCTATGGTACGCTGGAGGGCTATCTGAAGGCGGTGAGCGCCGAGACCGGGGAGGAGCTTTACAAGTTCAAGACGCCGTCCGGCATCATCGGCAACGTGATGACCTACACGCATGGCGGCAAGCAGCATGTCGCGATCCTGTCGGGCGTCGGCGGCTGGGCCGGTATCGGTCTCGCGGCGGGTCTGACGAACCCGACCGACGGGCTCGGGGCGGTCGGCGGCTATGCGGCGCTGAGCGACTACACCGCGCTTGGCGGTGTCATGACCGTGTTCACGCTGCCTGACTGAGCGGCCACACTCGCGAAACGGGCCGGCGCTCTGGGGCGCGCCGGCCCATCCATGGGTCAAGGGAACCGAAGAGCATATGACACGGATGATCAGGGCCCTGCCGCTCGCTATCCTGGCGGTGTCGGGCATTCCGGCCGCAACGGCGGTCGCCCAGACGGACACGGCGCCCGACAACGTCGCCGTCGGCTACGAGGAGGACGGGCGCTACTATACCGAGGACGGCGTGCCCACCTACAACATCGCTGAGGACGGGACGGTCGACTGGCTGACCTATTCGGGCTTCCGCCGCTACCACTCCGAATGCCATGTCTGTCACGGCCCGGAGGGCGAGGGGGGCAGCTATGCGCCGGCGTTGAAGGGCCCGGCGGTGACGATGGACTACTACGACTTCGTCGATGTCGTGACAAACGGGCGCGAAAGGGTCAGCGCATCGCAGCAATCGGTCATGCCGGCCTTCGGCACCAATCCGAACGTGATGTGCTACCTCGACGACATCTACACCTATCTCAAGGCGCGCGGAACCGGCGCGTTGCCGCGCGGACGCCCGCCCAAGAAGGAAGACAAGTCAGATGCGATCCGCGAAGCCGAGAACGCCTGCTTGGGGACGTGAGATCCCGCACAGGCGCGCGCATGTCACCGCGTTTGTCGTAACGGCAGTCATGTCGAGCACGGCCGTCCCGGCCGACGCGCAAGAGACCTCTGACCTCGTCTCCGACGCCGCATTTCGGGTCTGCGCGGATCCGGCCAACCGGCCGCTGTCGGTTGAAGACGGGAGCGGATTCGAAAATCGGATCGCAGAGCTGTTTGCCGGAGAGCTTGGCTTGCCGGTGAAATACACCTGGTTTCCGATGGCCACGGGCTTCATCCGCCGCACGCTCGCGGCGAATGAATGCGACGTGGTGATCGGCTACGCCCAGGGTGACGAGCTCGTGCTCAACACCAATCACTACTACACCTCGGCCTATGTCCTGATTGCCGAGGCGGACGGGCCGCTCGCTGGGGTCACGGCGCTGTCCGATCCTGCGCTCAAAGGCAAACGCCTCGGCGTCATCGCCGGCAGCGCGCCGGCCACGCATCTAGTTCGCAACGGATTGATAGCGGGGGCGAAGGGCTATGAGCTGTTCGTCGACCGGCGTTATCAGGACCCGTCGGGCGATATGCTGGCCGACCTGGAAGCCGGCACGATCGACGCCGCGATCCTTTGGGGACCGATCGGCGGGCCATTGGTGAAGGCCAGTCATCCCGACCTGAAGGTCACGCCGCTGATGAAAGAGCCGGGCCAGCCGCGCTTGTTCTACCGCATCACAATGGGAGTCCGGCAGGGCGAGAAGGCGTGGACGCGGCGGCTGAATTCGCTGATCCGCCGCAATCAGGACAGGATCGATGCGATCCTCGCGGATGCGGGCGTTCCGCTTCTGACCGATATGGGGACGGAGCTGAAGGATGTCGCCGAATGATCCGGACCGTCGCCTTCGCGCTGGCGCTGATGCCCGTTTCGGTCGTGGCGGACGCGCCAGAACCCGAGGGGTTTCGCGAGGACGCTTACCGCGCGCCTGTTCCCTCGACGCTCGCAGGCGGCACCGTGGTCTCCTCAGAAGAGGCGCACGCGCTTTGGAGCGCGCGCGGGGCTGCATTCATCGACGTGCTACCGCGTGCGCCCAAGCCCGACAAGCTGCCCGAAGGCACGATCTGGCACGAGAAGCCGCGCCTTTCGATCCCCGGCGCACTGTGGCTGCCAAACGTGGGCTACGGCCAGATCGCCGAACTGACGGACGCGTACTTTCGCGCCGGTCTATCCAAAGCCACCGACGGAGACAGGTCCAACCCGATCCTGATATTTTGCCTCGACGAGTGCTGGATGAGCTGGAATGCCGCAAAGCGGGCGCTGCAGTACGGCTATTCGACAGTCTACTGGTACCCCGAAGGCACCGACGGGTGGGAGTTCATGGACTATCCGCTTGAGGAATTGTCGCCGGAGCCGGAACCGCCGAGGCCCTAATGGCCTTGATCGACCCCCACCGCCCGGCGGCACAGCGGGCTGCGCCGGCCTGCCCCCACGGGGTGGCGCGGCCCGCACTTCTTTCAGGGGGTTGATGCAGTGATGCAGGCATCAGTAATCTGCCAGCTTCCGGCTTGCATGGGCCACGGTGCCGTCTGTGTCGGTCATCGTGACGTCGATGCCACGCGTCCGGGCCGGGATCGACAGCGTGAGTTCGGGGTTTTCCGACAGTGAGATGGAGCCCGTGACCTCGGCATAGGGTTCGCCGTCGAGCTCGACTGTGACGTTTTCCACGTAGCGCATCGGGATGAAGAGAAGCGTAATCTGGTCCATCTGCATGCCAGAATGGCTCGGGTGGTCGATCGACAGGCTCATCTCCATCTGCCCGGCGGAGAGATCGGCAAGGGTGCCGGCGGCACGACTTGAATTCCCGATGCCGATCGTCATCTCGCCCAGGCCGGCGAGCGCGTCTTCGGGGTTGGTTCCGGGCGGCGCAGCGCACGCCCCCTGACCCATGGTCTTGACGAAGCCTTCGGTCATGAAAAGCTTACCGTCGGCGGTTTCGGCCACGACATGGACCGGCGTGGGGCCGTTGAAGCGCAAGGTCGCTTCGAAGCGAAAACGCGGCATGGGCTCGGCCAACCGGATGACGGCTGAAACAGGCATCGGGTTTTCGTCGAGGACGACGGTGACGGCCGCGATTCTTAGCCCCGGAGGCGCGGCAAGCGAAACGCCGATGATCGTGCGGCTGTCGTTGGCGCTGCGATAGGGCGCGTCGAGCGCGACCACGTTGTCGCCAGATTGGAGCACGCGTTCGCCGTAGAGAGCCGCGCGGATGTCAGGCCAACTGCTCTCATCCGCGAATGCAGGCGGGGCGAGCGCCAGAAGTAGGATGGTAGCCAGGGCGCGCATGTAGTTCATTTTCCCGCCGTTCATCCGCCGAACTTCGCCGCTAGGGCTTCGAGCCCGGCCTGGTAGACGGCCGTTGCAGCAGCCGTGGCCGCGTCGTCGGTCTGGCCCTCGGCCGGTTCGGCGCTGGTGTCGTAGCGCTTGAACGTGCCGCTCCACTCGACGGTCGATCCGCCGCCGTCGGCGGCCATGACCGTGATCCGGCTGGAATAATCACTGACCGGCAGCACCTCGGGTGGCGTCTCGGTGATCGTGTAGGCATATGTCATTGCGCCCGCATCGTAGTCTTCGAGTGTTTCGGAAATCGTCGGTCCGCCCACTTGCCCGACTGTCAGCACACGGGTCGCGCCGGGTTCGCTTCCGCCTTCACCTTCAGTCGCGACGACCGCCGGATGCCAGCTCATGTCCTGGAAATCGCCGATCACGGCCCAGACGTCGGCGGGCGCGGCCGCGATGTCTTCGCTGAGGGTCACCTGATACTCGGCCGTTTCCTGGGCGGGTGCGAGCGTGGGCAGAACGAGGATTGGAAGCATCGCGAGGGGGCGGAGTGTGAGCATGGCAGACCTCAATTCTTGAAGAAGTGGTTCTTGAAAATGTAGCGCATGCCGCGCAGCCAGCTTTCGTCGGTGTTGGAGCGGATGTCGACTGAGAGGCCGCGCACCATCTCCCCGTCTCCGGCATCGCGCATGACAAGGTTCATCGACAGGATCAGGTTGGACACCTTCTGGACTTCGCCGACTAGCGCGTAGTCGGCGCCGAGTTCGGAGGCGAAGCGGACCTCGCATCCGTTGCAGTCGGCAGGGTTCGCGATCGTGTCGAGTTTGTCCGCGACGGGCGCCGTCGGCAGCAGCATGAAGCCTTCGTGGGCGAACCGAGCGCGGACCTCGTCTTCGAGCAGCGTGACACGGGCCGTCTGGTCGGCGCGCTCGCCGTCGTAGGCGCCCTCGGTTGAGGTGTCGGTAAAGGTGATGCCGAAAAACGCGACGGTGGCGTCATCCTTGAGCGGCCCGCCGTATTCCGCAGCCATGCCGCAGGCCGGCATGGCGATCAGCCACAGAAGAACCGGACCGCGTGTCATGGGCGAAAAGTGTAGGGAAGTGCGAAACGGGGGCAATGCGCCATAAGTCTCGGTTTCACGTGGCGCGAGGAGGGCGCATCCTTGAGAAGGGATTCGTGGGAAAATGGGAGGTTAGCCTGCGAATATCGATCTGGCGCAGCCTGCTTGGCGGCTGTCTGGCGCTTCTGGTGTGCACCCTCGCGGTGCAGGCCGTGGAGGTCAGGACAGCCGTATTGCGCGTGGACCGCGAGCTTCCCCTGCCGATTTCCAGGCTCGATATCCAGCCCGATAATCTGGGCTTCGCGGGGGCCGAACTGGCGACGGAGGACAACCAGACGACGGGCACTTTTCTCGGGATGGAGTTCACGCTTCAGACCGTTGTCGTTCCGCCGGACGGCGTTGAGGAGGCTGTCGGCAATCTCGTTGCCGCGGGCACAGTTCTGCTCGTGGTTCTGGCCAGTGCCGACGAGACGCTCGCCGCCGCCGACAGCGCGGGCGAGGGGGCGCTCATCCTGAACGCGGGCGCTCGGGACGAGGCGCTTCGCGAGGCGGAGTGCCGGGCGAACCTGCTGCATGTCGCGCCGAGCCGGCAGATGCTTGCGGACGCTCTGGTGCAGTTCCTCGTCTGGAAGCAGTGGAAACGCGTGTTTCTGATCCAGGGGTCGCATGCAGTTGATGCACTATTGGCCGAGGCGTATCGGCACGCGATGCGCAAGTTCGGGTCGGAGATCGTCGACGAGCGGGTCTTTGTCGATACTGGCGGCGCGCGCAGGACGGATACCGGGCACGTGCTCGTCCAGCGCCAGATCCCGACCTTCACCCAAGAGGCGGAGGACCACGATGTCATCGTCGCCGCCGACGAGGCGGACGTTTTCGCCGCCTATCTGCCATTTCATGTCTGGGAGCCGCGCCCGGTTGCGGGATCTGCAGGGCTGATGCCGGTCACGTGGCACCCGGCGCTCGAGGCCTGGGGCGCGACGCAGTTCCAGCGGCGGTTCGAGAGGCTGACGGGCCGGGGCATGCGCGAGGAGGACTACCAGGTCTGGCTCGCGCTGCGCGTCATCGGCGAAGCGGTGACGCGGACCGGCTCGGCCGACCCGGCGGCGATCCGGGATTACGTGCTGTCGGACGCGTTCGAACTTGCCGCGTTCAAGGGGCAGAAGCTGACCTTTCGCGACTGGAACGGGCAGATGCGCCAGCCGGTCCTGCTGACGGACCGGCATATCATGGTCTCGGTCTCGCCGCAGGACGGTTTTCTGCACCAGGTCTCGCCCTTGGACACACTGGGCCGTGACCGTCCTGAGACGGACTGCACCGCGTTCGGAGGAGGAGGATGAGACTTATTGCGCCCCTGACCCTGGTCGCAACGCTATCGCTCGCGATACCCGCCGATGCGAACAAGGTGTTCGTTACCAACGAACGCGGAAACACGTTCACGGTGCTGGACAGCGAGACCTGGGAGGTCATCGGCGAATATCCCGCCGGCAACCGTCCGCGCGGTATCACCATGAGCCCGGATGGCAGCGAGCTTTACATCTGCGCTTCGGACGACGACACAGTGCGTGTATTCGACCCTGAGACCTACGAAGAGATACGGACATTGCCGTCGGGCCCGGACCCGGAGTTGTTCGTGCTGCACCCGTCGGGCAATCCACTTTACATCGCCAACGAGGACGACAACCTCGTGACCGTGGTCGACGTCAAGACGCGCGAGGTCCTGGCCGAGGTGCCGGTGGGGGTGGAGCCCGAAGGGATGGCGATCAATCCCGAGGCGACGGTGATCATCAATACCTCCGAGACGACGAACATGGCGCATTTCATCGACGCGGAGACCTACGAGATCACGCACAACGTGCTGGTCGACCAGCGACCGCGCTTCGCCGAATTCACAAAGGACGGCACGAAGCTATACGTCAGTTCAGAGATCGGGGGGACGGTCTCGGTAATCGACATGACGCTGCCAGAGCCCGCGATCATGAAAAAGATCACGTTCGAGGTGCCGGGCGTGCTGCCGGAATGGCTGCAACCCGTGGGTGTTCGCGTGACGGCGGACGATTCCCGTATCTTCGTGGCGCTCGGCCCGGCCAACCGCGTGGCGGTGATCGATGGTGAGACGGACGACGTGATCGAGTACCTGCTCGTCGGTCAGCGGGTCTGGCAGATGGCATTCACGCCGGACGAGAAATACCTGATCACGACGAACGGGAACTCCAACGACGTGAGCATCATCGAGGTCGAGGCCGAGGAGGTCATCAAGTCCGTCCAGGTGGGTGAACAGCCCTGGGGCGTCGTCGTGGCACCGGATTGAGAGAGGGAGAAGATGAAGAAAATCATGGCTGCCATCGTTGCGCTTGCGGCAATGCCCGCAAGCGCGGCCCCGCTTTGTGACGACTTCGGGTTCGCGGGCCTACTCGCCAACTGCAACCGGGGCGATCCGATCGTACTGACGCTCGCGTCGGGCCAGCCGCTGGCGGCGGGTCCTGTGGCGCTTCAGTCCGGCGCGTATTACGAAGTTCAGATCACTGCCGACGGCTCGGCGGAGCTTGCGCTGTCCGGCCCCGACTTCTTCCGCGCGATCTGGATGAACGAGATCGTCATCGACGATATCGAGGTCCGGCCGATGGCGATCGACAGTCTCGAATTCGACGACGCGGGCGAGGCAACGCTGTCCTTCATCGCGATCAAGCCCGGCAGCTACACGCTTTCGATCCCCGGCACGACCGGGGAGAGCCAAAGGGTTTCAATCACCATCCAGTGACAGCGATCTTGCGACTTGGGAGGATGAGATGAACACGTTGAAGCGACTGGCGCTGAGCCTCGCGGCGGCGCTCTTTGCCGGGTTCGCCCAGGCGCAGGACCTGCCGCATCTGCGTGCGGGGATGCTGGCGACGGGCACCGTCGGCTGGGAGGCGGCGGTGATCAAGGGCAACAAGCTGGATGAGGCGAACGGCTTCGTCCTCGACATCCAGGACTATGCCGACAATCCGGCGACGCGCATCGCCTTCGAGGGCGGCGAGGCGGACGTGATCGTCGCTGACTGGATCTGGGTTGCGCGGATGCGGGCCGAGGGGCGGAACTACGTCTTCATCCCCTATTCCCGCGCCGTGGGCGGGCTGGTGGTCAAGGACGACAGCGGCATCAAAGCGCTGCCCGACCTGAAGGGCAAGAAGATCGGTATCGCGGGCGGCCCCTTGGACAAAAGCTGGCTGATCCTGCGCGCCTATGCCGAGCAGGAATACGGTTTCGACCTAGCCGCCGAGACCGAGCAGGTCTTCGGCGCGCCGCCCCTGATCTTCAAGGCCGGTCTTGAGGGCGAGACGGCGGGCGCGATCAACTTCTGGCACTTCCTCGCCAAGATGAAGGCCAAGGGGATGCACGACCTGATCTCGGTCTCCGAGGCGGCCGAGGCGCTTGGCCTCGATCCCGACACGCCGCTTCTGGGCTATGTGCTGAAGGGCGACTATGTGGCCTCCAATCCGGAGGTTGCAGAGGGTCTCGCCCGTGCATCGCGGGCGGCGAAGGAGCTTCTGAAGAGCGACGATGCCGCTTGGGAGGGTCTGCGCGAGCGGATGGGCGCGGCCGACGAGGCGGAGTTCGAGGCGCTCCGGGAGGGCTACCGCGACGGTATCCCGAGCGGCGCGCCGGTGGACGAGGCGGCGGCCGACCGGTTTTTGCAGCTCATGGCCGAGCTTGGTGGTGCGGAACTGGTCGGCAAGGCGACGACATTGCCCGAGGGGGTGTTCCTGACGCTTGAATGACGCACTGACCCATCCCGCGGCGATCCGCGTCCTGTCTGTCCTGGCACTCGTTGTGCTCTGGATCGCTGCGGCTGCGGTGACGGCGGATCCGCTGATCCTGCCGCAACCCTGGTCATTGCTCGCGCCCTTCGCGCAGGAGGTTGAGACGGGTCGCTTACCGTGGCATCTATGGAAGACGCTCACCCGCGTGATCTGGGCCTTCGTGCTGGCGATGTCGCTGGGCGTCGTGCTGGGTCTGCTCATGGGGCGGCTGCCGGCAGTGGATCGCTGGCTCGACCCGTGGCTCGTGGTGTTCCTGAACCTGCCCGCGCTGGTCTTGATCGTGCTCTGCTATCTCTGGATCGGACTGAACGAGACGGCGGCGATTGCAGCGGTGACGCTGAACAAGGTGCCGAACGTCACCACGATCATCCGCGAGGGCGCGCGGGCGCTCGATCCCGGCCTTTCAGAGATGGCGCAGGTCTTCCGAATGCCGGCGGGCCGGCGGCTGCGTCACGTTGTGCTGCCGCAACTCGCGCCGTTCATCGCGGGGGCGGCGCGGTCGGGGATCGCGGTGATCTGGAAGATCGTGCTGGTCGTCGAGTTCCTCGGCCGCTCTAACGGAATCGGGTTCCAGATCCACCTGCATTTCCAGCAGTTCGCCGTCGGCATGGTGCTGATCTACTCTCTCTCCTTCATCGTGGTGATGCTGCTCGTGGAGTGGCTTGTGCTGCAGCCGTTCGAGCGGCGGGTGCGGCACTGGAGGACCGCGTGATCGAGGTCGACATCGCGTCGAAGGCGTTCGGGGCGGAGGAGGTGCTGCGCGATGTCCGCTTCTCGGTGGCGCCGGGCGAGGTGCTGGCGATCCTCGGCCCTTCCGGGATCGGCAAGTCGACGCTTCTGAGGATTGCGGCAGGGATCGACCGCGATTTTCGGGGCAAGGTCAAGCGTCCCGAACGGGCGGCGATGGTGTTTCAGGAGCCGGTTCTGATGCCGTGGCGCACGGTGGCGGAGAACCTGTCGCTCGTCCATCCGGGACTGGGGCGCGACGGCACGCTCGCCGCGCTCGACCGGGTGGGGATCGCGGACAAGGCCGACCAGTTCCCGCGCCAGCTGTCGCTCGGCCAGCAGCGGCGCGTGGCGCTCGCCCGGGCGATGGCCGAGGCGCCTGAGGTGCTGTTCATGGACGAGCCGTTCGTGTCGCTCGACCCCGACACGGCCGAGGAAATGCTGGCGCTGACCGAACGGCTGATCGCGGAGGTGCGGCCCGCCACCCTCTTCGTCACGCATTCCGAGGCGGAGGCGCGGCGGCTCGCGACCCGCATCCTGCGTCTGACGGGGCGGCCCGCGACAATCTCTGTGCCCAAGACTGGCGGGTGATGCGCCGCTCCTCATTGGTTCCTACATGGATGCTTATCGCCGCACGCTACGTTGTGTAGACTGTAGAAAGGGCGAGTTGGGATAGGGTGAACATGGACGATCGCACGGATGACTGGATCGACCGGTTCGAGGGACTGAGGCGTCTTCCACAGGACATTCGCGACGATCTGGTCAAGGGAAGCCAGGTGATCGACTTGCCGGCCGGCACGCAGGTGTTCGCACCAGGCCAGTCAGCCGACAACCTGCTATTGCTGCTCGACGGCACGGTTCGGGTGCAGCAGAAGTCGGAAACGGGGCGAGAGGTCTTTCTCTACCGCGTAAATGCGGGCGAAAGCTGCGTATTGACCACCGCCTGCATGCTGGCATTCGAGGATTATTCGGCCGACGGCATCGCCGAGACAGACGTGCGCGCAGCCGCAATTCCCCGGGCGACGTTCGACGACCTCGTCGCGCGGTCGCCCGTCTTCCGCCAGTTCGTCTTCAAAGCCTATTCACGGCGCATCACTGATCTCTTCACGCTCATCGATGATATCGTCTTCCAGCGCGTGGATGTGCGCCTTGCCGCGCGGCTATTGGAACTCGCCGATCAGGATGGCGTTGTGCGGGCGACGCATCAGGTTCTGGGCAACGAGCTGGGCACCGCACGCGAGGTCGTGTCGCGGACGCTGTCCGAGTTCCAGCGTCGGCGCTGGATCGAACAGGCGCGTGGCGAGGTCAGGCTGACCGGACGTCAGGGGCTGCAGCGGCTCGCGCGCGCTGTCGGAGAACGGTGACCATGTCACCGTGACTTCGCGATGGGTATGCGATGACGCAGCCCTCGGTGATTCTCTGGACGGACGTGATGACGAACGGTACGAGCAAAGCATTTCAAAGGTTCCGCGCTCGGCCTGGTGCGGACGTGCGCCGCGGCCGTTCCAAGAATAGAATGGAGGAAGACAGGAGATGACCGTGATCGAGACCGTATTCACGCCTTGGGCATCGCTCATTGGGGGCATTTTGATCGGGCTGTCCTCTATCCTGCTGATGGCGGCGCTGGGCCGCGTCATGGGGGCGACCGGGATCCTCTCGGGGCTGTTGCAGCGCCCTGCTCCGGGCGATGCAGTGTGGCGGATCGCCCTGCTTCTGGGGATGGTGACGGGACCGCTGGCGGTCAGCCTCGCCACGGGCGCGATGCCGGTGGTGCAAGTGCCGCTATCCACCGGGATGCTGGTGGTCGGCGGGCTACTCGTTGGTCTCGGCGTGACCTACGGGTCGGGCTGCACCTCGGGTCACGGCGTCTGCGGCATGGCGCGGCTGTCGCCGCGCTCGATCGTTGCCACGGCGACCTTTATGGCCGCGACGAGCGTGACGGTTTTCGTGCTGCGCCACGTTATCGGAGGGTGATCCCATGCAGGTGATCGTGATCTATCTCATCGGCCTTGTCTTTGGCGTCGGGATTTCCATCTCCGGCATGGCGAGCCCGGCCAAGGTTCTGAACTTCTTCGATTTCGCGGGCACTTGGGACCCGTCGCTGATTCTGGTGATGGGCGGCGCGCTCGTCGTGACCTTCATCGGCTACCGGGTGGTTTTCGGCTGGAATCGCCCGGTTTTCGCACAGACATTCCAGGTCCCGACGCGCCGCGACATTGACCTGCCGCTTATCGGCGGCTCGGCGCTCTTCGGCCTGGGCTGGGGCATTTCGGGCTTCTGCCCGGGTGGGGCGCTTCCGGCGCTTGGCACCGGTCGTGTCGAGGTCTTCATCTTCATCGCCGCCATGATCGCGGGCATCCTCGCGGCGCGTGGACTGCAGACGCTTACGGGCCGCCGCGCTGCGGCAGTGCGAAACTGAACTCTGGAATGGAGGTAATCGACATGACCGACTATCCCGTGAATCTCGACATCAAGCCGGACGTCAAGGCATTCTTCGACCCGGCCACCAACACGATTTCATATGTCGTGAAGGACCCGGCCTCGGACGCCTGCGCGGTCGTCGACTCCGTCATGGACATCGACTACGCCGCCGGGCGCATCAGCTACACACATGCCGATGAGATCATCGCCTACGTGAAGGACAACGGTCTGAAGCTTGACTGGCTGATCGAGACGCATGTGCATGCGGACCACCTGTCGGCCGCGCCGTATATCCAGGACAAGCTCGGCGGCAAGCTCGGCATCGGGCGCAATATCACCGTCGTGCAGGAAACCTTCGGCAAGGTCTTCAATGAAGGCACCGAGTTCCAGCGCGATGGCAGCCAGTTCGACAAACTCTTTGACGACGGCGACGTCTACATGGTCGGTGAGATGAAGTGCTTCGCCATGCACACGCCGGGTCATACCCCCGCCTGCATGACCCATGTGATGGGCAACGCGGCCTTCGTGGGCGATACGCTGTTCATGCCCGACGGTGGATCGGCGCGGGCCGACTTCCCCGGCGGCGATGCGGGTGAGCTTTACGACAGCATTCAGAAGGTTCTGAGTCTGCCCGACGAGATGCGGCTGTTCATGTGCCACGATTACGGGCCGAACGGCCGCGACATCCAGTGGGAGACCACGGTGGCCGACGAAAAGGCGTACAATATCCATGTGGGCGGCGGCAAGACCAAGGAAGAGTTCGTGAAGTTCCGGACCGAGCGTGACGCGCAACTCGACATGCCGAAGCTCATTATCCCGTCGCTGCAGGTCAACATGCGCGGCGGAGAACTGCCCCCGGCCGACGAAAGCGGCAAACGCTATCTCAAGGTGCCCGTCAACGGTCTCTGAGCCGGGACTTACATCGCCATATCACAAGGAACTCCGCGATGGACCTTCGTAAGATCGCTGACGGGCTGTCCGTCAGCCCTCAAGTCATGCCGTCCGACGTTCCGGCGCTGAAGGCCGAAGGCTTCCGGGCGATTATCTGCAATCGCCCCGACGCCGAGGCCGCCGATCAGCCCGGCCATGAAGAGATGTCGGCCGCGGCGACCGCCGAGGGTCTGGAATTCATTTACCTGCCGGTGACCCCCGGCATCGTCACCGACGAAACCGCCCGCGCCTTCGGACAAGCGCTGCGCGACCTGCCGGGCCCGGTGCTTGCCTATTGCCGGACCGGGACGCGGTCCGCGACGCTCTGGTCGTTGAGCGAGGCTAATCGCCGCCCGCTGCCGGACATTCTCGGCGCGGCGAAGGCTGCGGGCTACGACATGAACGGTGTGGCGCGGCGCATTGCAAACGGGGGCAGGACGCCGACCGATACGGGCGATGCGAAGTTCGACGTCGTGATCGTCGGCGCGGGCGCGGGCGGCATTTCGGTCGCCGCAAGCCTCAGGTCGCGCAAGTGCGATCTGGATATCGCGGTGATCGACCCGGCCGACATACACTACTACCAGCCGGGCTGGACGATGGTGGGTGGCGGCATCTTTGAGCCGCGCGACACCGCCAAGACGATGGGGAGCCTCATTCCGAAAGGCGTCCACTGGATCAAAGCCGCCGTCGCGGCATTCGAGCCTAAGGACAACGCCGTCGTGCTGGATGGCTGCCGGGTGGTAAAATACGACCGGCTGATCGTCTGTCCGGGGCTGAAGCTCGATTGGGCCGCGGTCGAGGGGCTGGAAGAGACGCTTGGCCGGAATGGCGTGACCTCGAACTACCGCTACGACCTGGCGCCTTATACGTGGCAGCTGGTGCAGGGAATGACGGCGGGAAGGGCGATCTTCACCCAGCCGCCGATGCCAATCAAATGCGCGGGTGCGCCGCAGAAGGCGCTTTATCTTTCGGGCGACGCCTGGCACCGGCGCGGGGTTCTGAAGGATATCGACATCCAGTTCATGAATGCGGGCGGCGTGCTGTTCGGCGTGAAGGATTATGTCCCGGCGCTGATGGGCTATGTCGACAAATACGGCGCGGACCTTAACTTCTTTCACAATCTGGCCTCGGTGGACGGTCCCGCGAAGAAGGCTACCTTCCGGATCGCCAAGCCCGAGATGGAGCCCACCGAAGTCAGAGTTGAGTTCGACATGATGCATGTCTGCCCGCCCCAGACCGCGCCGGACTTTATCCGCGTGTCTCCCCTCGCCGATGCAGCGGGTTGGGTCGATGTCGATCAGGCCACTCTGCGTCACAAGACCTTCGACAACGTCTGGTCGCTCGGTGACGTAATGAACGCGCCGAACGCCAAGACGGCGGCGGCGGCGCGCAAGCAGGCGCCTGTCGTAGCCGAAAATATCGTCGCGGATATCAACGGCGGGTCTCCCGTCGCGCAATACGACGGCTATGGTTCTTGCCCGCTGACGGTCGAGCGCGGCAAGATCGTGCTGGCCGAGTTCGGCTATGGCGGCGCGCTGAAGCCATCGTTCCCGAACTGGCTGGTCGACGGCACGAAGCCGAGCCACGTGGCCTGGCTTCTGAAGGAAAAGCTGCTGCCGCCGATCTACTGGAAGGCCATGCTTCGCGGCAAGGAATGGCTGGCGAAACCCGAAAAGATCCGCGTTGCCGCGGAGTGAGACCCTCGGCGGGCGCAAGGTCCCGCCGCCTTCAGGACCCTGAGAGATGATGCAACGCTTCGCCCGATACCTGCCCGTTCTCGACTGGGGTCGCACCTATTCGCGCGAGGCGTTGTCGAACGACCTGATCGCGGCGGTGATCGTCACGATCATGCTGATCCCGCAATCGCTGGCCTATGCGCTGCTTGCCGGTCTGCCGCCCGAAGCGGGGATCTATGCCTCGATCGTGCCGATCATCCTTTACGCGATCTTCGGCACCAGCCGGGCGCTGGCCGTAGGGCCGGTCGCGGTCGTGTCGTTGATGACGGCGGTCGCGGTGGGCCAGGTCGCGGAACAGGGGACGATGGGCTATGCCGCCGCCGCGCTGACGCTCGCGCTCTTGTCGGGGGCGATCCTCGCGCTCATGGGGGTCTTCCGGCTGGGGTTTCTTGCCAACTTCCTCAGCCACCCGGTCATCGCGGGCTTCATCACCGCGAGCGGCGTGCTGATCGCGGCGAGCCAGCTGAAGCACATTCTCGGCGTTGACGCCGAGGGCCATACGCTTGTCGAGATCGTCCTGTCGCTCGGGCGCCATCTCGGAGACATTGACCCGGCGACGCTTGCGATCGGCGTCGCGGCGACGGCGTTCCTCTTCTGGGTCCGCAAGGGGCTGAAGCCGCTGCTGCGGAAGCTCGGACTGTCGCCGAGGCTCGCCGATGTCGCGACGAAGGCCGGCCCGGTCGCGGCGGTGGCGGTTACGACTTTGGCGGTCTGGGGCCTTGGCCTCGCCGACCGGGGCCTAGCGATCGTGGGCGAGGTGCCGCAAAGCCTGCCGCCCCTGACGATGCCCGCGCTCACGACCGACCTCTTGGGCGCGCTCTTCGTACCGGCGCTGCTCATTTCGATCATCGGCTTCGTCGAGTCGATCTCGGTCGCGCAGACGCTGGCGGCGAAGAAGCGCCAGCGCATCGATCCGAACCAAGAGTTGATCGGGCTTGGCGCCGCCAATCTCGGCGCGGCCTTTACCGGCGGCTATCCGGTCACCGGCGGCTTCGCGCGATCAGTTGTGAACTTCGACGCGGGCGCGGAGACGCCCGCCGCCGGCGCCTACACCGCAATCGGGCTCGCCATCGCCGCCGTCGCGCTGACGCCGCTCGTCTATTATTTGCCAAGGGCGACGCTCGCCGCGACCATCATTGTCGCGGTCCTGAGCCTCGTCGATTTCTCGATCCTCAAGAAAACCTGGGCCTATTCCAAAGCCGATTTCTTTGCGGTCAGTGCGACAATTCTCCTGACGCTGGGTCTGGGTGTCGAAGTCGGCGTGTCGGCGGGTGTTCTCCTGTCGATTGCGCTGCACCTTTACAAGACCTCCCGCCCGCACGTGGCCGAGGTGGGGCTTGTCCCCGGCACCCAGCACTTCCGGAACATCCACCGCCACAGGGTCGAAACGGACGAGAGGCTTCTGACGCTGCGCGTCGACGAAAGCCTCTACTTCGTTAATGCGCGTTTTCTTGAGGAGATGATCCTGAATCGGGTGGCGGGGAATGAAGCGCTGCGTCACATCGTCCTGATGTGCTCGGCCGTGAACGAGATCGACTATTCGGCGCTGGAACGGCTCGAGGGGATCAACCGGCGGTTGGGCGAGCTTGGCATCGGCTTCCATCTGTCCGAAGTTAAGGGGCCGGTCATGGACCGGCTGAAGACCACGCATTTTCTCGACGAGCTGAACGGGCAGGTCTTCCTGTCGCAGTACGACGCATGGCGGTGCCTCGCCACGAATCCGGCTGTCCGTAACGCGGCGGAGTGATTCTGCGCCCTGTGCTGCACTGGACAGATCGGCACCTTTGCGGTCTTCTGAGCGCCTTCCCGGCGAGGGGCGGACACGGACGGAGGGCGACATGGCGGCCTTGGAGAAGCGGATCGCCCAGGGGCGGGGTGACGAGCCGGCCGATCTGGTCCTGAGGGGCGGTCAGGTCTTCGACGTCGTGACGGGCGCCTTCATCGACGGCGACGTGGCGGTCTGCAGGGACACGATCGTCGGGATCGGGGCGGAGTACGAGGGGCGGGAGATGCTTGACGTATCGGGCCTGACACTCGTGCCCGGTTTCATCGACACGCATCTGCATATCGAGAGCTCTCTCGTCACGCCGTTCGAGTTCGACCGCTGCGTGACCCCGCGCGGCGTCACCACCGCGATCTGCGACCCGCACGAGATCGCGAACGTGATCGGGCTGGACGGCATCCGCTATTTCCAGGAGGCGAGCCGCCACACGCTGATGGATATCCGCGTGCAGCTGTCGTCCTGCGTGCCGTCGTGCCACATGGAGACGGCGGGGGCCGAGATCGATGCGAAGGACCTCGCGCAGGTGATGGGGCATGAAAGCGGGATCGGGCTCGCCGAGTTCATGAACTATCCCGGCGTGATCCACCGCGATCCGGGCGCGATGGCGAAGCTGCGGCTCTTCGAGGGCGGCCATGTCGACGGGCATTGCCCGCAGCTCACGGGGCGCGACCTCAATGCCTATATCGCCGCGGGGATCCGGACGGAGCACGAGGCGACGACGGCGGAGGAGGCGCTGGAAAAGCTGCGGAAGGGAATGCGCGTCTTGATCCGCGAGGGCAGCGTGTCGAAGGACCTCGACGCGCTACAGCCGGTGCTGACCGAAGCAACGTCACCCTATCTGTGCCTCTGCACCGATGACCGGAACCCCTTGGACATCGGCGAGCATGGCCATCTCGATTACATGATCCGGCGGCTGATCGCACTCGGCTCGCCGCCGCTCGCCGTCTACCGGGCAGCGAGCCTGTCGGCCGCCGAGGCGTTCGGCCTGAAGGACCGCGGCCAGATCGCGCCGGGGAAGCGGGCCGACATCGTCGCGGTGGACAGCCTTGAGGGCTGCCACGCGCGGCTGGTCCTGTGCGCGGGCTGCCGCGTCGATGACGCGGCCTTCGCGCGGCGCGCGAAGGTGCCACCCGTGGGGCGGAATTCCGTTAAGGCGCCAAAGGTGACGGCGGAGAACTTCCGCGCTCGTGCGAACCGCTCCAAAACCGATGTGATCGGGATCATCGAAGGCAAGATCATCACCGAGCATCTTGTCGAGGACATACCCATCGCCGATGCCGACAAGCGGCCGGATACGGCCCGAGACCTCATCCGCATCGCCGTGGTGGAACGGCACGGACGGAACGGCAATATCGCGACCGGTTTCGTGAAGGGGTTCGGGCTGAAGGCGGGTGCGATTGCGTCAACCGTCTGCCACGACCATCACAATATCGCGGTGGTGGGCGCGGACTACGCCGACATGGCTCTGGCCGCGAACCGGCTGTCGGAGATCGGGGGCGGGATCGTCGTGGTCCGGGAAGGGGAGGTTCAGGGAGAACTGGCGCTGCCGGTCGCCGGGCTCATGAGCCTCGAGCCGTTCGAGACCGTGCGCGACCGGCTGGTCGAGTTGCGGAGTGCGGCGCGCGGTCTCGGTGTGACGCTCGAGGAGCCGTTCCTTCAGCTCGCCTTCCTGGCGCTGCCGGTGATCCCGGCGCTGAAGATCACCGACCGGGGCATGGTCGACGTGACGAAGTTCGAGATCATCCCGGGCTGAACCGGTTCCGCTGTCAGGTTGGCGACATGCCGCGCAGCCGCTCCGAGCGCCGGCGCAGGATCTCGACCGTCGTGAGGAGGATAATCGAGAAGGTCACCAGGATCGTTGCGACGGCGAGGATCGTGGGCGAGATCTGTTCGCGGAGGCCGGTGAACATCTGCCAGGGCAGCGTCTTCTGACCGGCTGAGCCGACGAATAGCACCACGACGACTTCGTCGAATGACGTGATGAAGGCGAAGAGCCCGCCCGAGATGACGCCCGGCAGGATGAGGGGCATCTGGACCTTGAAGAAGGTCCGGACCGGTCCCGCGCCCATGTTTGCCGCTGCCCGTGTCAGCGAGCGGTCGAAGCCGACAAGCGTCGCGGTCACGGTGATGATCACGAAGGGAATGCCGAGCGCGGCATGAGCCAGAACGACGCCCCAGTAGGTGCCCTGAAGGCCGATGCGCGAGTAGAAGAAATACATCCCCGCCGCCGAGATGATCAGCGGCACGATCATCGGTGAAATCAGGATCGCCATGATCGCGCGCCGGAACGGCACGTGCGACTGTGAAAGCCCGATCGCCGCGAGGGTGCCGAAACCGACCGACAGAATCGTCGCCACCGGCGCGATGCGGACGGAATTCCACAAGGCGCCCTGCCAGTCGGAATTCGTGAGAAAGTCGCGATAGTGCTTCAGCGAATAGCCGTCCGGATCGAGCGCTAGCATCGCCGGCGTGAAGGTGAAGAAGTCCTGAGCGTTGAAGCTCAGCGGGATCACGACGACGATCGGGGCGATCAGGAAGAAGAAGATCACCCCGCAGATCAGGCGGAACGTGTTGTGCCACAGCACCTCGCGCGGTGTCGCGTAGATCGGCACACCCATGCGGTATTCGCCACTATCGAGCCAGTAGGCGAACCAGCTTAGAACAAGGCCGAGGACGACGCCCACGATCAGACCCGAAACGCCGGCGAGGATGAGCCCGGCGATCCCGGCGAGTGCCGCTGCGCCAATCCGACCGGTCCGGCGCTGGGGCACAAACTGGATCAGCGCGTAGGCCAGCGCCGCCGCGAAAACCGCGCCAAGGAGGACGCCGATCAAGGGGCTGCCCTTGGCAGTGCCCACGACATAGCCGAGAAGCGCGCCCGCGGTGGCGTTCAGGGGTAGAGTGAAGCCCGTCAGGCTCGGCGTCGGAATTTCGGGTGCGAGAGTGGTCATCGTCGTTACCCCAGCTTCACGTTATCGATGCCGACGATCTTGTCGTAGACATAGTAGAGCAGCAGGACCGCCCCCAGGAGGATCGACCCGAGCGCCGCCGCAAGACCCCAGTTGAGCGAGGTCGAGATGTGGTAGGCGATCCGGTTCGAGATGAATACGCCATTCGTGCCGCCGACGAGTTCGGGTGTGATGTAGTATCCGATGGCGAGGATGAAGCACAGGATCGAGCCCGCGCCGATGCCCGGCACCGATTGCGGGAAATAGACCCGCCAGAATGCCGTCCAGGGCGTCGCGCCGAGCGACTTCGCAGCGCGCAGATAGGTTGGCGGGATGGTCTTCATCACCGAGTAGAGCGGCAGGATCATGAACGGCAGGAGGATATGCGTCATCGCGACGATCGTGCCGAACTGGTTATTGATCATCACGAGCCGCCCCGCGTTGTCGACAATTCCGAGCCAGACAAGGATGTCGTTGATCACGCCCTGCTGCTGCAGGAGCACCTTCCAGGCCGAGGTCCGGACGAGAAGCGAGGTCCAGAACGGCAGGAGGACGAGGATCATCAGGACGTTCGCCGTCGAGGCGCGCAGGTTCGCCAGAAGCCATGCGACCGGATAGCCGAGCAGCAGGCAGCAGAACGTGATCATGAGCGACATCCACAGGGTGCGGACAAAGAGCTTGATGTAGATCTGCTGCTGCGCAGGCCGCGCCTGGATGCCCTCGGGCGCCTGTTCAAGATCAACAGCGTTCAGGAAGTAGCCGGGCGTGTATGGCGGGCTGTATGCCTTGATCGTTTCCCACTTGTCGACGTCGCCCCAATCCTTGTCGATGTCGAGGAACGCCTCCTTGTAGAGGTAGGGCTCGAACCCGCCTACTGCTCCGGCGGCGTTTTGAAGAAGTGCTGTGTCGGCGCCCTCGATCGCGGTCAGCGCGTCAGGCGGGGTCGCGGAAAGATCCTGCGCGAGTGCCGAGAAGAGGACTGGCCAGGGCTTCGTGTCGGCCGGGCTTTTTCGGCCGTCGGACTGGACGTCGCGCGCGAAGGTCCGATAGACGCCCGTCGTGATCGGGAGCGCATCGGCGACCCCGTCGCGAAGCTTGAATCCGGGCTGCGACGCCTTCCGGTCACCGGCCTCGGTCCATGCGGCCTGATCGGCCAGCCACTCGTCGGATCCGAACAGCGCGGCCCAGGTCCCGGGCTCTTTCCACGCTTCGTCAAGATCGGTGAAGCGATCCATAAACGTATCGCCGATATCGTCGGCGCCACGGCCGGTCTTGCGGAAGAGCGAGGAGATGCCGGGGTTCTCGTAATTCAGGCGCGAGCCGAGCTTGGTGTGGTTCTTCTGCTCGGCCGCGATCTGGAAGTCGGTGGCGAGCGCCTGGAAAACGGGTTCATCCGGGGCCTCGCCGGAGGACGGGTCCCAACCCTTCAACGCCACGACTGTGCGCGGCAGCGTGTCGGCGACGATCTGGTTCTCGACCGAACGGAATAGCATGTCCGCGATCGGCGCGATGAAGGTGACGAGCACGAAGATGAGGAGTGGCGCGACCAGCGCAAGCGCGCGCAACTTCTGTCGCCTGAGCGCGCGGGCAAGGCTCTTTTTCAGCGGTGTGCCGTCCGCGGCCCGCATCTGGCCGGCCTGCGGCACGACGGCATCCTGAGTCATCGCTGCATCGGTCATGTCATGCCCTCGACAATTACAAAATCCGACTCGGCGTAGTTGCGCCGGATCGCGGCGGCCTTCTGGTAGTCTTCGGAATGATAGCATGCGACCGCTGCGTCATAGTCGGGAAACTCGACGATGACGTGGCGATCCTTTTGCGGCGCTTCGGGGGCCAAACTCTGCCCACCGCGCACGATGAAACGTCCGCCGTAGGATTCGATGACAGGTGTGTCCAGTCGAACGTATTCCGCGTAGTTCTGTGCGTCGACGACGTTCACGTGAACCATCCAGTAGGCCCTCGGCATCGCATCCCCCTTGTGGTGGCAGGGCCCTCGCCGGGGCCCTGCCATGTGTTCGGGTTGCGCTTATTGCGCCAGCCAGGCCTGGAACTTGGCGTCCAGGTCATCGCGGTTGTCGGCCCACCAGCCGTAGTCGTAGATGTGGGTATTGCCGGCATTGGCCGGGTCGGTCGGCATGTGCGGCGCCATGTCGATTCCGAGTTCCTCGTGCTGGCCGACGAGCGGTGCCGACGACGCGCGGGCCGGGCCGTAGGAGATGTACTTCGCCTGATCAGCAAGACGCTGGGTATCGGTCGCGAACTTCAGGAAGTCCAAGACGGCCGCTTGTTTCTCTTCCGAAAGCCCGGCCGGCACGATCCACCCGTCGAGGTCGAACGACTGCATGTCCCACAGCATCGCGATCGGCTGGTTCTGCTCGGCGATCGCCGAGAACAGGCGGCCGTTGAAGGTCGAGCCCATCACGACTTCGCCATCGGCCAGAAGCTGCGGCGTCTCGGCGCCGGCGGTCCACCAGACGACCTGATCCTTGATCGTGGCCAGCTTGTCAAAAGCCTGCTGCTGGCCTTCCTCGGTGCTGAGAACGTCGTAAATGTCCTCTTTGGCGACGCCATCGCAGTAAAGCGCCCATTCGACGTTGTCGATCGGACGCTTCTGCAGCGACCGCTTGCCCGGGTACTTCTCGAGGTCGAAGATGTCACAGACCGTGGAGGGAGGCGTATCGCCCACGAGATCGGTGCGATAGCCGAAGGTCGTCGAATAGACGATCTGCGGGATGAAGCAGTCGTTCTGAAGCGTGTCGCCGAAATCTTCGGACGCCGGCGCGCCGTCCGGAGCGGGGGCGAGCACTTCGTCGAAGTCGATTTCCATCGCGAGGCCTTCGTCGCAGAGACGGATCGAATCCGACACCGTCACGTCCACGAGGTCCCAAGTGATGTTGCCGGCTTCGTTCATCGCGCGAAGCTTGGCCACAGCTTCGGCCGAGCTTTCGTCCCAGATGATGTTCACGTCGGGGTTCTCGGCAATGTAGGGCTCGGCGTAGGCTTTGAGCTGCGAGTTCTGGTAGGCACCGCCCCACGACACCAGAGTAAGGTCGATCGCCGATGCGGCACTCGCGGACATTGCAAGCGCGCTGGAGGCGAGGAGGATTTTCTTCAGATGCATTAGTTACTCCCTAGTCAGTCCCGTCATTTCAGGTTCGGCCCGTGCCCCGGGATAGGCGGTGGGCCAACACTCGTGCCGGCGCCTATGCGTCGAGCGCGCGGCAATCCTGCGGCAGCCAGCCGATCTCGATCTGGCTACCTGGTTCCAGCCGGATCTGGTCCGGCGCGTTGCGTGTCTTGACGACGAAATCGTCATTGCCGGCGACGCGGAGCCGGGTGCGGAAGATGTCGCCCATGTAGATGAACTCCAGAACTTCCGCCTTGAGCGTATGCACGCCTTGCTGAAGCCGCGCCTTGTTATACTCCACCCGCTCCGGCCGGATCGAGACGCGGGTACGCTCGCCGGGCTTGGAGACGTTCACAGGCTTGGCGTCGATCAGCTCTCCATCATCGAGTTGGACGATGGCGATTTCGCCCTTGATCTCTTTGACCGTTCCGAGAAGCGTGTTGTTCTCGCCGATGAACTGGGCGACGAAGCTGTTTTCGGGCTCTTCATAGAGCTTCGCCGGGGGGGCGAGCTGCTGGATCCGTCCGTCGTCGAAAACCGCGATGTTGTCCGACATCGTGAGCGCCTCGGTCTGGTCGTGGGTCACGTAGACTGTGGTGATCCCGAGTTCGTGCGCGAGCCGCGTGATCTCGAATTGCATGTGTTCACGGAGCTGCTTGTCGAGCGCGCCCAGGGGTTCGTCCATCAGCACGAGCTCCGGCTCGAACACCAGCGCGCGGGCGAGCGCGATGCGCTGCTGCTGACCGCCCGAGAGCTGTGCCGGGCGGCGGCCGCCGAAGGCGCCCATCTGCACCATGTCGAGCGCGCGCTTGACCTTCTGCTCGCGCTCGGACTTGCCCAAGCCGCGAACCTCGAGCGGGAAGGACAGGTTCTCGGCCACCGTCATGTGCGGGAATAGCGCGTAGTTCTGGAAAACCATGCCGATCCCGCGCTTGTGCGGCGGAATATTGTTGATCGGACGCCCGTCGAGCTTGATGTCGCCATGGGTCGCGGTCTCGAACCCCGCGAGCATCATCAGGCAGGTGGTCTTGCCGGACCCCGACGGCCCCAGCATCGTCAGAAATTCACCCTTCGCAATGGCGAGGTTCAGGTCTTTCACGACCAGAGTTTCGCCGTCGTAGCTTTTCTGCACATGATCGAAACGAACGAACGCGTCAGCGCCGCCGGCGTCAGTCTGTGTCAATGTCGGGCTCCCCATCGGTGCGTTTTTGTGAGTCTTCGTTATGCGCTATGCGACTTAATCGAAACGTCGCGACGATTTCAACCGTGGATGCGATTTCCCCGCAGCATCGCACATTTCCCCACGCGGCGAGTCGAAAATGTCGTGAGCGCGACCACATTGGGTGCAAATGCGACACGGGTGGCGGTTGCCTCCCTGCACAGGTCCGATTCTAGCCTCCGGTCATGTAGGGCATGAGAACGACCTCGCTGTCGGGTTTGATCTCGGTGAACCACGCCTCGCGGTAGATCACGCCGTCGAGCGACAGCGAGACGCCTCGCTTGATCTGCGGTGTGAGGCCGGGATAGTCCTCGGCCAGCCGGTCGAGGAGCTGCTTGAAGGTCGTTGCGTCGACCTCGACTTCGGTCTTGCCATCCGCGGCCTGTCGCAGCGAGCCCCAGAGCCGGACCTTGACCATCTCAACCCGCCCCGCTGATCGCCTTCAGAACACGCGGAGGCGACATCGGCAGTTCGGTCATCCGGACGCCCGTCGCGTGCGAGACCGCGTTCGAGAGTGCAGCGAGCGGCGGGACGATGGAGGTCTCTCCAACGCCGCGCACGCCGTAGGGATGGCCCGGATTGGGAATCTCGAGGATCACCGTCTCGATCGGCGGCAGGTCCGAAGCGACGGGAACGCGGTAGTCGAGGAAGCCGGGGTTCTGAAGCCGCCCGTCCTCGCCGTAGATGTACTCCTCGTTCAGCGCCCAGCCGATGCCCTGCGCGGATCCGCCCTGCATCTGGCCTTCGACATAGTCGGGATGGACGGCCTTGCCTGCGTCCTGGAAGACGGTGTAGCGCAAGACCTTCGTCGCGCCGGTTTCCTTGTCCACCTCGACGTCGCAGAGATGGACGCCGAACGAGACGCCCGCGCCGTCGGCATTGACCTCGTAGTGGCCGGCAATAGGGCCGCCGGTTTCGGCCGATACGGCGGCGATCTCGGCCAGCGCCATCGGCGGGAACTTCCCGGCGTTCGGGCCGGCAGGCACTGCCGCGCCGTCCTTCCATTCGACCGCCTCGGGGTCGATGCCCCAGATCTTCGCCGCGCGGGTACACATCTTCTGGATCGCGTCACGGGCGGCCTTGATCGTGGCCAATCCGACCGCGAAGGTCACCCGGCTGCCGTCGGTCACGTCGTTGTAGCCGAGCGACGAGGTGTCGGCGACGATGGTGCGGATGCGGTCGTAGGGGATGCCGAGCTCTTCCGCCGCCATCAGGCTGATCGAGGCGCGGCTGCCGCCGATATCGGGATTGCCCTCGGTGATTCCGACCGTGCCGTCGGTGTTCACGTTCAAGGATACGCAGGTATTGCCACCGAAGTTGAACCAGAACCCGCAGGACAGACCGCGCCCTTGGTTGGGGCCGAGCGGCGCCTGGTAATGCGGATGTGCCTTCGCGGCCTCGAGGGTGGCCACAAGCCCGATATCGGGGAAGGTCGGGCCGTAGGAAGACTTCGTCCCTTTCCGCGCGGCGTTCTTCAGCCGGACGTCGAGCAGGTCGAGGCCCAGCTCCTGGCAGAGTTCGTCCACGACGCTTTCCACCGCGTAAACCGCCATCGGTGCACCGGGCGCGCGGTAGGCGGCCTCTTTCGGGCGGTTCGTGAGGACCGACCAGCCATAGGTGCGGACCGCTTCGAGGTCGTAGGCCGCGAAGGCCGCGGAACAGCCGAATTCGGTCGTCGCGCAGGGAAAGGCGCCGCCCTGGTAGCGGAGCGTCGCCTGGCCCGCGGTGATCCGGCCGTCCGTGGTCATGCCGATCTTGACGTCGGAGGACGACGACACCGTCGGTCCGGTCGCGCGGAAGACCTCGTCGCGGGTCATCACGAGCTTGACCGGGCGGCCGGCCTTCTTCGACAGCATCAGCGCGACCGGTTCGATGAACACGGTCGTCTTGCCGCCGAACCCGCCGCCGATCTCGGAGGCGGTGACGCGCAGCTGACTCGCCTCCATGCCCATGATGTCGGCGCAGAGCGTGCGGACCATGTACTGGCCCTGCGTGCAGCACCAGAGGTCGGCCTTTCCGTCGGAGGTGACGGAGGCGAGGCAGGCATGCGGTTCGATATAGCCTTGATGCGTCGCGGCGGTCTTGAAGCTGCGCTCGACGATCTTGTCGGCCTTGGCGAAGCCGGCTTCGAGATCGCCGTGGCCGAACTCGAAATGCGCTGTGACGTTTTCCGAGAAGCCCTTCGGCACGTTTTCCTGCACGCGGCCTTCCTGCACGACCGGCGCGCCCGGCTTCATCGCCGCGTCCACGTCGGTGACGTGGGGCAGGACCTCGTACTCGACCTTAATCAGCTTCAGCGCGGCCCGGGCGGTCGCCGCATCCGTCGCGGCGACGGCGGCCACGGCATGACCGTCATAGAGCGCTTTGCCACGCGCAATGCAGTTGTCCTGCACGTCGAGGGTGAAGTCGTCCTCGGGCACGCCGAAATCCTCGGCGGTGACGATCGCCTTGACGCCCTTCAGCGCGAGCGCCTTCGAGGCGTCGATGCTCTTGATCCGCGCATGGGCATGGGGGCTTCTGAGGATGCGGCCCATCAACATGCCCGGCGCGGTCGCGTCCGCGCCGTACATCGCCCGGCCGGTGACCTTGTCCACGCCGTCGGGGCGGCGGACCCGCGTTCCGACCTGTTTGAACTCACGCTTCACATATTCGTCGAGCGACATGTCAGGCCCCCCTCATCTCGGCCGCGGCCGACTGAACGGCGCGAATGATCTTGTCGTAGCCCGTGCAGCGGCAGAGGTTGCCGGCGAGCCAATAGCGCAGTTCCTCGTCCGACGGTTCGGGGTTCTTTTCCAGAAGCGCCTTTGCGGCGACGAGAATGCCGGGCGTGCAGATCCCGCATTGCAGTGCCGCATGGTCGATGAAGTGGCGCTGCAGGGGATGCAGGTCGTCGCCGTCGGCCATGCCCTCGATCGTGGCGATCTCGGCGCCCTCGGCTTCCGCGCCGAGGACGAGGCAGGAACAGACGAGCCGGCCGTTCAGCATGACCGAGCAGGCGCCGCAATCGCCGGTGCCGCAGCCTTCCTTGGCGCCGGTGAGGCCAAGCCGGTTCCTCAGCGCGTCGAGCAGCGTCTCGTCCGCCGTGCAGAGGAATTCGTGCGGATCGCCGTTGATCGTGGTGGAGACGGGAATGGCCTTCATTTCGAACCTCCGGCGCGGGCATAGGCGATCAGGGCGGCGCGCTTCGCCAGCGTGCCCGCTGTCTTGGTGCGATACTCGACGGTGCCGCGCTTGTCGTCGATGGGCCTGCAGACGGATTCGCAGGCCTTGGCCATTTTCGCGAGCGTCGCGTCGTCGAGCTTGGTGCCGACGAGAAGCTTGGCCGCGTCTTCGGCGAGGATCACGGTCGGCGCGACGGCGCCGAGGGCGATGCGGGCGGTCTTGACGGTGCCGTCCGGGTTCAGTTCCAGCGAGACGCCGGCGGAAGCGACGGCGATGTCCATCTCGGTGCGCGGAATGAAGCGGAGATAGGCGTCGGAGGCGCGGTCGGGCCGCGCGGGTAGGAAGATCGAGGTGACGATCTCGCCCTTCTTCAGGGTCGTCTTGCCGGGGCCGGACGGGATGTCGGCGATCGGGCAGTCGCGCTCGCCTTTCGGTCCGACGATCCGGGCGGTGGCGCTGGCGGCGACGAGCGGTGGGACGGCATCTGCGGCGGGCGAACCGTTGCAGAGATTGCCCGTCATGGTCGCGCGGCCCTGCACCTGGGTCGAGCCGATGAGTTGGAATCCCTCGGCCACGCCGGGCCACATCTCGCAGACCCCCTCATGTTCGCCAAGCTCGGCGCCCGACACCGCCGCGCCGATGCGGTAGCCGCCGTCTTCAGTGGTGATGTCCCGCATGCCCGGAATGCGCTTGATGTCGACGATGAGGTCGGGTTCGACCATGCCGGACTTGAGCTGGACGAGCACATCCGTTCCTCCCGCCAGCACGCGGGCGGTGCCCGCTTCGGCGGCGAGCGCTTCGGCGGCCTCCTTGGCGGTGTTCGCGGCTAGGTATCGCATATTCGGCTTCGTCCTCCCGACCGTCATTCTGAAATCGGCACCGGCCGGGCGAAAGCGGTTCGGCGCCAGAGCGTCACAATACCTGACCAGCCGAAAAGGTGAAGAGCCGACCGCTCAGATATCCTTCACAAGCCGCAGCGCGTCGTAAATTGCCGCATGGGTATTGCGCGCGGAAACGGCATCGCCGATGCGGTAGAGCCGGAATGCGCCTTCCGGCCCGCCCTTCACGGTCTGCCGCCGGCCCTCGATGAGCGCGTCGTAGTCGACTTCGCCAAGGTTCACCGACATGGGCCTCAGCGCGAAGTAGAGTTCATCAAGCGGCAGCGTTCCGTGGTTGACGACGACCTGATCGTAGTGCCGGGTCCTCACGATCGGCAGGTAGTCCGACCCGATCGTGGCCCTGATCTGGTTGCCGTCCTTCTCCACCCCCTTGAGACACCAGGTCACGGTGAATGTGACGTCCTTTTCCTGCAGCGAGCGCATGTAGGGGACGAGGTTCATGCCCATGACCTCGGGCGCGAAGGTACGGTCGCGGGTCATGATCTCGACCTTCGCGCCGGCATTCGCGGCGATCTCGGCCGCCTGCAGACCGGGGTGGTCGCCCGCATCGTCATAGATCAAGACGTTCGATCCCGGCTTGGCGTCTCCCGAGATGATGTCCCAGGCCGAGACGACGAGCTCGTTGCCCTTTTCGAGCACCTCGGTATTGGGTAGGCCGCCCGTGGCGACGATGACCACGTCGGGGGTCTCGGCGGTCACGTCCTCGGCCTCGGCCCAAGTGTTGAAGCGGAACTCGACGTCGCGGGCGGCGCACTGCGCCATGCGCCAGTCAATGATGCCGATCATTTCGCGCCGTCGTGGGCTTTGGGCGGTCAACCTGACCTGGCCGCCCGCCTCCGGTGCAGCCTCGAAGACGGTCACGCGGTGGCCGCGCTCGGCCGCGACGCGGGCGGCTTCAAGCCCGCCGGGGCCGGCACCGACGATCACGATGCGCTTTCGTTCAGTCGCGGGCGTGATCACCTGCGGCATTAAAAGCTCCCGCCCCGTCGCGGCGTTGTGGATGCAGAGCGCCTCGCCGCCCTGATAGATCCGGTCGAGGCAATAGGTCGCGCCGACGCAGGGCCGGATATCGTCCTCGCGTCCCTCCATGATCTTCCTGACGATATGCGGCTCGGCGATATGCGCCCGCGTCATGCCGACCATGTCGAGCTTGCCCGAGGCGACCGCATGACGCGCGGTGGCCACGTCGGGGATGCGCGCGGCGTGGAAGGTGGGCAGGCCGACCTCGCCGCGGATGCGGCCCGCGAAGTCGAGATGCGGCGCCGATTTCATGCCCTGCACGGGGATCACATCGGTCAGCGCCGCATCCGTCTCGACCCTACCCCGGATGATGTTGAGAAAGTCGACAAGCCCGCTGTCACGGAGCCGCTTGCCGATCTCGATCCCGTCTTCTGCCGTGATCCCGTGGGGCGCGAGGTCGTCTGCCGTGTAGCGCACGCCGACGAGAAAATCCGCGCCCACGCGCTCGCGGATCGCCTGAAGCACGTCGAAGCTGAATTTCATACGTGCGGGCAGGTCGCCGTTCCAAGGCGCCTCCAGCGCGTTCTGGCGCGGCGACCAGAAGGCGTCGATCAGGTGGCCGTAGCATTCGAGCTCGATCCCGTCGAGGCCCGCCGCCTTCATCCTTTCCGCTGCGTCGGCATAGTCGCGGATCACGCGGGCGATGTCCCAGTCCTCCATAACCTTCGGAAAGGCGCGGTGGGCAGGCTCACGCATTCCCGAGGGGGCGATCGAAGGCAGCCAGTCGCCCCGGTTCCAGGTGGTCCGCCAGCCGAGATGGGTGAGCTGGATCATCACTGCGCAGCCGTGCCCGTGGCACTCGTCCACGAGCTTGGCCATCCACGGCACGACCTCGTCCTTCCAGGCTAGGATGTTGTTGAAGGCAGGCGGGCTGTCGCGCGAGACGATGGCCGAGCCCGCCGTCATGGTCATCGCGACGCCGCCCTTCGCGCGTTCGGCGTGGTAGGCGCGGTAGCGCTCCTTGGGCAGCCCGTCCTCCGGATAGGCCGGTTCATGCGCCGTTGTCATGATCCGGTTTTTCAGCGTCAAGTGCTTGAGCTGGTAGGGCTGAAGGAGCGGATCGTTCGAGGTCATGGTTCCTCCGAAGATGCGTGTCGCCCCGTTCTAGGACGCGGCGCGCCCCGCGGGCTGGACCATTTACGACATTCTCGCACCGCCGTACCGACACGGGCGCAGGGCGCGCCTCAGCCGCGCACCGCCTCGATCATCCGGTGCACGTTGTCAGGATCGGCGTCGGGCGTGATCCCGTGGCCAAGATTGAAGATGTGCGGTCCTTTCGAGAAGGCCTGCACGATGCGACGGGTTTCCGAGACCAGCCGGTCGCCTCCGGTGA
Source organism: Defluviimonas aquaemixtae (assembly GCF_900302475.1). Taxonomy (NCBI): domain Bacteria; kingdom Pseudomonadati; phylum Pseudomonadota; class Alphaproteobacteria; order Rhodobacterales; family Paracoccaceae; genus Albidovulum; species Albidovulum aquaemixtae. Next base: position 75,178 of record NZ_OMOQ01000005.1, on the reverse strand, counting down.
CGAGGAGCGCGGGGTCGAGGTTGCCTTGCACGCAGACATCGGTCTGCACGTGTTCGGCCGCCCATTCCGCCGCCACCGAGTTGTCGATGGCCACGCAATCTGCCCCTGTCGACTTTGCGAAACCGACATAGCGCTCCCCCGCTTCGCGCGGGAAGGCGATGACGGGCAGGCCGGGATGGCGCGCCTTCAGCGCCGCGACGATCCGGGCGGCGGGGGTGACGGCGAAGTCGTCGAAATCACGCCCGTTCAGCGACCCGGCCCAGCTGTCGAACAGTTTCACGACCTCGGCTCCGGCCTCGACCTGAGCCGACAGGTAGTCGATCGTCGCCTCTGTCAGCAGGTCGATGAGCACCATGAAGGTCGCCCGGTCGCCGTCCTTTAGCGCGTGGGCGGGTGCCTGATCGGGCGTGCCGCGCCCGGCAATCATGTAGGTCGCGACCGTCCACGGCGCCCCCGCAAAACCGATCAGAGTCACGTCCTTCGGCAGTTCCCGTGCGAGGATACGCACCGTCTCGTAGACTGGGGAAAGCGTGTCGTGAATCGCCTCGCGCGGCTTCAGGCGGCTGAGGTCGTCCGGTCCCGTGATCGTGGACAATCGCGGCCCCTCACCGGTTTCGAACCACAAATCGGTTCCAAGCGCCTGTGGTATAAGAAGAATATCGGCAAACAGGATCGCCGCATCGAACCCGTAGCGGCGGATCGGCTGCAATGTCACCTCGGCCGCAAGCTCGGGCGTGTAGCAGAGCGACAGGAAATCCCCCGCCTTGGCCCTTGTTTCGCGGTATTCCGGCAGGTAGCGGCCCGCCTGACGCATCATCCAGATCGGCGGCACGGGCAACGTCTCGCCGGCGAGGGCACTGAGGATCGTCTTGGTCATCGGGCTCTCCTTCGCCCCCTTTGATCCTTTGCCGCGACGCGATGTCAAGCTGGAGGAGCGGGTCGGGCCATTGCGCGGACGTCATGTCGCGGATATGCCGGAGCCATGAACATGCCAACGGCCAAATCGCCCCTGAAAATCGGCACGCGCGGCTCGCCGCTCGCGCTTGCGCAAGCGTTCGAGACGCGCACGCGGCTCATGGCGGCGCATGGGATCACCGAGGATGCCTGCGAGATCGTCATCATCAAGACGACGGGTGATCAGGTGCAGGACCGCCCCTTGAAGGAGATCGGCGGCAAGGGGCTCTTCACGAAAGAAATCGAGGAGGCGCTTCTGGCGGGCGCCATCGACATCGCGGTCCACTCGATGAAGGACATGCCGGTCGCGCAGCCGGAGGGGCTGCTTCTCGACTGCTACCTGCCGCGCGAGGATGTGCGTGACGCCTTCGTTTCGCCCGGGATCGAACGCCTGGCCGATCTGCCGGAAGGCGCGGTCGTCGGGTCCTCGTCGCTTCGGCGGCGGGCGCAGCTTGCCAACCGGAGGCCAGATCTGAAGCTTGTCGAGTTCCGGGGCAACGTGCAGACGCGGCTAAGAAAACTTGAGGACGGTATCGCGGCGGCGACTTTTCTCGCCATGGCGGGTCTCAACCGGCTCGGCATGGCGAGCGTGGCGCGTGGCGCGATCGAGCCAGAAGAGATGCTGCCCGCCGTCGCGCAGGGCGCCATCGGGATCGAGCGTCGCGCAGCCGACGCACGGGCAGAGGCGTTGCTGACGGCAATTCACGACAACGCGACGGGCGAGCGCCTGGCGGCCGAGCGCGCGTTTCTCCGCGCGCTCGACGGGTCGTGCGAGACGCCGATCGCAGGTCTCGCCATGCACGACGGCGGCCTGCTGTGGCTGAGGGGCGAGATCCTGCGCCCCGACGGGTCCGAGGTGATCCGCGGCGCACGGCGCGTGGGCGTTGCCGACGGCGCAGAGGCTGGCCGCGATCTTGCGGATGAGCTCCTGTCACGGGCACCGGCGGGCTTCTTCGACTGGCGCTGAGAAGGAGGCTCTGACCCGCCGCCGCGTTCGCGGCGCCTCCCTTGGAGTGTTTTCGGACAGAAGATGGGATATCAGGCGCGCGCGGCGCGGACGATTTCGTCTTCGGTCAGCCCGTAGCGGTTGGCGAAGCGGCGGCGCGCGGCCACGAGGCGAGGATCGCCGGGGCGCATGCCGAGCGTCCGGATGAACTCGGTCCGGCCTTGCGACTTCAACGCCTCGCGGTCGATGGCGGTGCCCATCGCGCGGTCAATGATTTCGCCTCCCGCGGTGACGTGGAACCACCTGGAGAAGTCGCGGAAGTGGTGCTGGTTGTGCAGTATCGTGACATGGCGCTCGACGGCGGTCTTATTCACCGCGAGATGGGCGGTCGTGTGGAACCACTCGTAGGCCAAGAACGTCGCCCCGCCCCCGATCAGGACGATCGCCGATGCGCCGGCCAGAGCCCAATCCGCACCGAAAAGCGCGAAAATTGCCCAGACGGCGGTGAAATTGGTCGCGAGTACCGGGAAGACCACGAAGTCGGGTGCGAAGAACAGCGCGGGGTTGGCCGGGAAATCGTGATGCCCGTAATGCGCCCGGTAGAGCAGGTCGAATTGCCATTGCCGTTCTGGCGGCGGCAGGTGGAATATGAACCGGTGCAGGTTGTATTCGTTTAACATCTGCGCCGGGATGCCGAGCAGAACGAGCGCCCACAGCCAGGGCAGGCCGGCCGTGGTGACGATGACGACGCCGAGGACGATCCCGGCGGCTGTGCCCAGAATCGTGTGATGGGAAAACATGAGGCGCAGACGTTCCATACGGTCCTTTCCCTCGAAGCGACCCGAGCGTTGGGCGAATCCCGCCGCGGGTCAAGCCAGGCGCGGTGTTTCACCGCCGGAACGTAGCGTCGGGAACGGTCTTGCCGGGATTGAGGATGTTCAGCGGATCGAAGGCCGCCTTCACCGCCCGCATCATGTCAAGCGCGACCGGGTCCTTGCGCCGCCGCATCGACGACAGTTTCGCCAGGCCGATCCCATGCTCGGCAGAGAACGATCCGCCGAGATCGGCAACGATATCCTCGACCGCTTCGGTCAATGCCTCGTCGAGCGTGGAATCCGTCCGGCTGGGAAAGATCGTGAAGTGCAGGTTACCGTCGCCGAGATGGCCGACTGTGTTCGTCTCTGCCCCGCGATCGAGCCGCGCGACAGCCGCAAGCGCGCGGCCGAGAAAGGCGCCGACGCGGTCGAGCGGCAGCGCGATGTCGCTCTCGACCGTGTGCCCGTGCCCAAGCGTGATCTCCGCCGCCGCTTCGCGCCGGGCCCAGATGGCACGGCGCTGTGCTTCTGACCGGGCGAGCGTGGCGTCGAGGATGAGACCCTCCTCCATCGTGGCGCCGAGCGTTTCCTCGAGCAGGGCGGTCAGCGGCACGGCGCCGTCCGGCCCGGGCATCAAGTCGCGGGGCGCGGTCGCGCCGAGCTCGACGAGGATCGTCACGTCATGGACGTCTTCGAACGGCAGGCCGAGATCGGGGCGCCGGGCGCGGAGATGCTCAAGATAGGTGCGCGGCATGAATTCGAACGCTTCAACTAGGCCGCCGGTCGCCTCCTGCAGCCGGTTCAGGACCGCGAGGGCGGCGTCGAGCGAACGGGCGGCCAGCATCGCGGTTGCGTGCGCACCGGGCAGGGGAACGAGGCGCATCACGGCGGCGGTGATCACGCCCAAGGTCCCCTCGGCTCCGATGAAGAGGTTCTTCAGGTCGTAACCGGAATTGTCCTTGCGAAGCTCAGACATGAGATTCATCAGCCGCCCGTCGGCCAGAACTACCTCGAGCCCGAGGCACAAGTCGCGGGTCGATCCGTAGCGCAACACGTTCGAGCCGCCGGCATTGGTCGAGAGCACCCCGCCGATCATCGCCGATCCGCGGGCGCCGAACCAGAGTGGGAAGTAGAGCCCGCGCTCGGCGGCGGCGTCGTGGAGCGAGGACAATACAACCCCTGCCTCGACGATGGCAATCCGCGCCTCAGGCCGGATCGTCCGGATGCAGTTCATCCGTTCGAGCGAGAGCATCAGCGCGCCATCGGCAAGCGTGGCGCCCGTGAGGCCGGTGCGCCCGCCGGCGGGTACCACGGCGACGCGCGCCTCGGATGCGAGCCGCAAGATCGCGGCGACCTCGTCGCGGCCGCCGGGCCGGAGCACAGCCAACGGCTCGGCCTCATAGGCGCCGGTCCAGTCGCGCCTATAGGAGGCGATATCGGCGCCGGTCAGGACATGGGTGGGCCCGAGGGTCTTGGCGAGGCGGTCGAGAATCTGCATCGGGCGCTCCGGTCGGATTTCGCCCACTCTCCGCGAGGCCGGTCGGGTTGACCAGAGGGATCGCGCCGCGCGCCGCCGTTCAATGGGCCATCAGCACCGGCAGTTCCGCTTGTTCAAGCGTATTGCGCGTCGTGCCGCCAAGGATCGCCTCGCGGAAGCGGGAATGGCCATAGGCCCCCATCACCACGAGATCTGCGTCGATGTCGCGCGCATGTCGCGCTAGTACGTCGGAGGTGCGAGGCAGCGTCCGCGCCAGCACCGACACTTCGGCATGAACGCCGTGCCGCGACAGGAGCTGCGACAGAAGCCCGCCGGGGTCTGACCGCTCCGCCCCATGGGTCGGCGGGTCGATGATCGTTATGTTCACGGCCTTCGCTGCCTTCAGAAGCGGCATCGCCGCGCGCGTCGCCATGAGCGCCTCGTCACTTTGGTTCCAGGCAAGCGCAATGCGGGTTCCGAACCGCGATGCGTCGAACTTGTCCGGCAGGATGAGCACCGGCGCCCGGCCCTCGAATAGGCAGGCCTCGACGATGGCTTCGGCGGCGGGGCCGCCTTTTTCGCCGTAAGGCTTCGCGAGCACGACAAGATCGCTGTAGCGCGCGAGCATCGACACCGGTCCGCCGAGCGCGCCGATCTGGGCCACGGCGGTGTCGACTCCCCAGCGTATGTCCTCCGAATTCAGGCGCGCGCGGACCTTCTCTTTAGCCTCGGCCGCTTCCTCCTTGGCCTGGTTGTAGGCTTCCTGCGTCAGGATCGCCGTCGCGCCCGCATAGTAATATCCCGTTTGGGTCCGGTCGATTCCGATGCATAGCACATCCAGATGCGCGTCTTCGCGTCGCGTCAGCGCCACGGCCGCATCAATCTGGGGCAGTGCCGCTTCGGCGTCGGTGACGATCGTGAGAATCGACTTGTAGGCCATGCTCCGTCTCCTCGCTGTACCGGGCTGTGTCCAAGGCACTCTAAGTATACGCCTGCCGCCCGCTTTGACACGGATCAACATTTACGGACGCCGTGACGCGCGTTGCCGCGTCGCGGCGCCCATTTGACCCAGATCAAGGCGGTGTGATGGGGCCCCGTCCATTACCCGATCAGTCGAAGACCGTCCGCGGGCCCTGCCCGAATCGGACGGCGAGGCATGACGAGGGAACGCAGACATGTGGGATTACGTAAAGCTCGCCGTGCTTGGCCTTGTCGCGGTTCTGGCCGCGATCGCGGCCAACTACGCGCGCGACCTGGCTTACATGGTGAATGCGATGACGGTGATGTTCGCCGCCGCGATCACCTTTCTTTGGGTGTTGCGCCGGGTCGGCGAGACGAGGCTGGAGCCGGTTCACGAATACAATGACGGCGTCGTGCGCGCGGGAGTGATCGCGACCGCGCTCTGGGGGGTCGTGGGCTTCCTCGTCGGTGTCACGATCGCATTCCAGCTTGCGTTCCCGGCGCTGAACTTCTCGGATCTCACGCATGGCTACCTTAACTTCGGCAAGCTCCGGCCGCTGCATACCTCGGCGGTGATCTTCGCATTCGGCGGCAACGCGCTGATCATGTCGACCTTCTACATAGTCCAGCGCACCTCGGCCGCCCGGCTCTGGGGCGGCAACCTCGCCTGGTTCGTGTTCTGGGGCTTCCAGCTCGTCATCGTTCTGGCGGCAACCGGCTACATCCTCGGGGCGACACAGTCGAAGGAATATGCCGAGCCGGAATGGTACGTGGACTGGTGGCTGACCGTGGTCTGGGTCGCCTATCTCGCGGTGTTCCTCGGCACGATCATGAGGCGGAGGGAACCCCACATCTACGTGGCGAACTGGTTCCTTCTGTCCTTCATCGTGACCGTCGCGATGCTGCACATCGTGAATAACCTGTCGATCCCGGTCTCGATATTCGGTTCCAAGTCGGTCCAGGTGTTCGCGGGCGTGCAGGACGCGATGACGCAATGGTGGTACGGCCACAACGCCGTGGGCTTCTTTTTGACCGCGGGCTTTCTCGGCATGATGTACTACTTCGTGCCGAAACAGGCCGAACGGCCGGTCTATTCCTACAAGCTCTCGATCATCCACTTCTGGGCGCTGATCTTCCTTTACATCTGGGCCGGTCCGCACCACCTGCACTACACCGCGCTGCCCGACTGGGCTTCGACCTTGGGCATGGTGTTCTCCATCATCCTGTGGATGCCGTCGTGGGGCGGCATGATCAACGGCCTGATGACGCTCTCCGGCGCGTGGGACAAGCTGCGCACCGACCCGATCATCCGGATGATGGTGGTCTCGATCGGCTTTTACGGCATGTCGACCTTCGAAGGTCCGATGATGTCGATCAAGGCCGTGAACTCGCTGTCGCACTACACGGACTGGACCATCGGTCACGTTCATTCCGGTGCCCTGGGCTGGAACGGCATGATCACCTTCGGAGCGCTCTATTTCCTGGTGCCGCGGCTGTGGAAGCGTGAACGGCTCTACTCGCTGGCGCTCGTCTCGTGGCACTTCTGGCTCGCCACCATCGGTATCGTACTCTACGCGGCGTCGATGTGGGTCACCGGGATCATGGAGGGCCTGATGTGGCGCGAAGTCGACGCGCAGGGCTTCCTTGTGAATGCCTTCGCCGACACCGTTTCTGCCAAGTTCCCGATGTATGTGGTGCGCGGCCTGGGCGGGGTCCTCTATCTGATCGGCGCGATCATCATGGTCTACAACCTCTGGGCAACCGTTTCGAAACAGCCGGCCACGGCCGCCGTTTCGACGCCGGTCCCGGCCGAATAAGGGAGGGTCGTGCAGATGGGTATCCTCGACAAGCACAAGTTCCTCGAAACCAATGCAACCGCACTTCTAATCGGGTCCTTTCTGGTCGTCACCGTTGGCGGCATCGTGGAAATCGCACCTCTCTTCTACCTCGAGAACACGATCGAGAAGGTCGAGGGGGTGCGGCCCTACACGCCGCTGGAACTGACCGGGCGCGACATTTACGTCCGCGAGGGCTGCTATGTCTGCCATAGCCAGATGATCCGTCCGATGCGCGACGAGGTGGAGCGTTATGGCCATTACTCGCTGGCGGCAGAGTCGATGTACGACCACCCGTTCCAGTGGGGTTCGAAGCGGACGGGGCCGGATCTGGCCCGCGTCGGCGGACGATACTCGGACGAATGGCATGTCGACCACCTGATCGATCCGCAATCGGTTGTGCCGGAATCGGTGATGCCGAAGTACGGTTTCCTCGCCAACCGGCTGATCGAGCCGACATATATCGAGGAGAGGTTGTCGACTGACGCGCTGGTCGGCGTTCCTTACACGTCCGAGATGATCGAACTCGCAAAGGCCGACTTCGCCGCGCAGGCCGACCCGGACGCCGATACCGACGGCCTGATCGAGCGTTATCCCGGGGCGGTCGTGTCGAATTTCGACGGTCAGGCGGGGATCACCGAGATGGATGCGTTGATCGCGTATCTCCAGGTCCTCGGCACGATGGTCGATTTCTCGACCTTCCAGCCCGACCCGGACCGCTGAGGAGAGACGACAATGGACCTCTACTCGATCCTGAGGGAATTCGCCGACAGCTGGGCGCTTCTGGCGCTGTTTGCGTTCTTTATCGCCATCGTCGTCTGGGCCTTTCGGCCCGGATCGAAAGCCGTGCACCGTGACATCGCGAACATCCCCTTCCGTCACGAGGACAGACCCGCGCCCGCCGGCGCCGAGGCGCAGGAGACTTCGAAATGAGCAGGAAACCGATCAAGACGGAACCGACCGAGCCGGACACGACGGGTCACGTGTGGGACGGGATTGAGGAATACAACAATCCCCTGCCGCGCTGGTGGCTATGGACCTTCTATGCGACGATCATCTGGGGCGTGCTCTACACGATAGCCTATCCGGCATGGCCGCTTGTGAACTCAGCCACCCAGGGCCTTCTCAACCAGAATACCCGGGAGGACGTGACCGCCGAGATTCGGCGCTTCGAGGACGCGAACGCGCCGATCGAGGCTAGGCTGGTGTCGACCGACCTGGCCGCAATCTCGGACGACCCTGAACTTGTGAACTTCACCCAAAATGCCGGGGGAGCAATCTTCCGCACCTGGTGCGCGCAGTGCCATGGTTCGGGTGCGGCCGGGGCGATGGGCTATCCGAACCTTCTCGATAACGACTGGCTCTGGGGCGGGGCGATCGAGGATCTCCACGCGACAATCAGCCACGGCATACGCAACACCGAAGATCCCGATGCGCTCTATTCCGAGATGCCTCGATTCGGCGTCGATGAATTGCTGGAGCCAGAGCAGATCGATCAGGTCGTTCAATACGTGCTGCAGGTATCGGGGCAGGACCACGACGCCGCCCTTGCCGAGGAAGGCGCCACGGTCTTTGCGGACAATTGCGCGGCCTGCCACGCAGAAGACGGCACAGGTGATCGAGCGCAGGGCGCGCCAAATCTGACCGATGCGATATGGCTCTATGGTGGCGATGCTGCAGCGTTGACCGAGTCGGTAGCAAACGCCCGCTTCGGCGTCATGCCCGCCTGGACCGGCCGGCTGAGCGAAGCCGAAATCCGGGCTGTCGCGTTCTGGGTTCATAGCCGCGGCGGCGGCGAATAACGGAATTCGGGGGACGGCTACCCGCCCCCCGGATAGAGAGCATCGGCGCCCCGTCCTGTTCGCGCGTTTCCTGGGGTGCCGATGCTTGAAACTTCAGCCCATCGTCGGCAGGCCGCCGCGTTCGCGGGCACGTTTCGCGTCGCGCCGGCCAACCCAGACCGCGAGCCCGATCCAGCACGCGATATACAGTACGCCGACCACCAGGACGGTTTCTCCGGGAACGAGCGGGCCGATCTTCGCGCGATTGATGAAGCTCTCGACGGAGGTGACCGGAAACGGATGCACGAGGAGCTTGCCGATATAGGCGGCAGTCTGGATCAGGAGAATCCAGAGGTAGTTGTTGCGCACCCGGCGGGCGACGGCGACAAGATAGGAGACGTGATAGCGCGGATAGAAGTAGTCGTCGGCCAGGATCTTCTGCCAATCGGTTTCGGTATGCAGATCTCCGTCGCGCAGCATGGGCACGTAGAAGAACCGTTCCAGCCAGCGCGCGCGTGCGCGCCAGACGTTGAAGTAGCGGTAGCGCCGCGCTTCCAGCGCCAAGAAGAGAAAGATGAGGATGCCGACCAGCAGCAGGGGTATCGGCGACGCATCGGGCGCCGAGAAGGTGATCGACAGCGCCACGCCGAGCGTGACAACCGCCCAGTTGCTCGTCGTGTCAAGACGCGTGCGCCAGATCGTGGAGCGGTACACCTCCGCCCGGTAAAGATGGGCAAGCGCGCCAATCTCGGCGGGGGAGAATTCCTCGAGTTCCGCTGCGTGGCGTTTTTCCGACATCGCGCGCCTTCCTTGCCGGCGCCGCTTCTGGGCACCCGGCGACCGAAACCATTCAGCAACAGAATGGGGCGTCAGGGCAACGGTGAATGTCAGAGTGCCGAATTGCGGTTTGGGACAAAGTGTCAGTCGCACTCCGTCTCGCCGATGCGAGCGTAGCTTTCGGGATGCCGCGTGGCCCCCATCACCCAACCGACACGCGTGTCGTCCCAGCCATTGATAAAGGACCAGACCACCTCGCCATCCGGTGTCACCTCGAAGACGCGGCCGACATCCGTTTCTACGATCAGAATGTTGCCGTTACGAAGGATCTGATGCTTGCCGCGGAATGGGGTATAGAACCAGTTGTGTTCGTCGGATTGGTAAAGGACGTGGGTTGAGTCGTCGGCCGGGTCGATGGACAGGATGCGGCTACCTTCATGCGCCCCATTCTCGCCCTGGAAGGCCAGCGTGTCGCCTTTCGGCCGATTGTCCAGCACCGAGATCGTCCCATCAGGGCGGAAATCTGCGTCGTGTTGGCCGATTAGCGGGCCGGCGAAATGCCACTTCAGGTCGTGGCTATCGCCGTCGATCACCCAAAGCTGGAATAGATTGCGCGAGGAGAGCATGATGTCGCCCGCCTCGAACATCGGGAAGGCCGGCGCTAGCTCTGAGTCAAGGACATCGGCATCGTTGAGATGCATGATATCCTCGCGCCGATTGTAGTTGGTCTGGACGAGGCCGACCATATCCGACTGCAGCAGGGAGTCGACGAGGTCAATATCGACCAGCTTCGCGCCAGTGTCCGGGTCGAAGGCGGCGACGCCGTCAAATCGAAACCGCGTGTCGGCGGAAGAAACGCCGACATATTCCTGCCCGGCGGTGGGCGTCCAGATACGGCCGTCGTCGTCGATGTCGATCGAGTGATGGCTCTTCCTGTCGCTGCGCCACAGGATTCGGCCACAAACATCGAAACGAACGAGGCTCCGGCCGTCGAGGTTGGCGACGATATCGCCGTTCTCGTATAGATGGGCTCCGTGGATAAGGGCGTGGAACTTGTGCTTCATCTCCTCGGGCGCAATCGTGAAAAAATTGATTGGCCATTCGTACAATAGCTCACCATCGGCGGCGTAAAGCCGGAAGCCCAGCGTATTGCCGAAGAGCCCCGACATGAAGGTCACCCCGGGCGCCATCCGCTCGGGAACAGCCGTGACGACGCCGTCCCCCTCGTGCGTCCTCGGACGGATGTGCTGCTTTGGCGTGTTCCTCAGGAACGATGTGGCATAAATCCGGATCTCGCGGATCGTGTCGAGGACGTACTGCAGCTGCGGTGCCGGCGGCAGCAACAGGACGCCAAGCAACAGGCCGGTGACGAAGGCGAGAAACAGGACCGCGACGCGCCTGACGACGGAAAAGCCGTGCCTCTTAATCCAGTTCATGCCCACCACAATATCGTCGCGCAGGAAATCTCTGGGACCATGCCCGCTTCTAAATCTCGCGCAGCATAGCGAAATTCACTTGAAAAACAATGCGGCTGGGGGCGCAGGCTACTCAACCCGCCCCGACACTCGCCCAAATTCCGATACGACGCAGGATGGATCACGCATTCCGGCCGGATTGACCTACATCAAAGCCCACTGACGGTACGCTGGCCTATGAGCAAACTGCGAACAGAGGATCCAAGGCGAAGTCATGAGTTCCACCGAAACTCCTCCGGCACTTTATGCCGCGCGCGAGCCGGTCTTTCCGCGCCGCGTCAGCGGGGCGTTCCGCAATCTCAAGTGGATCATCATGGCCGTGACGCTGGGGATCTACTACATCACCCCGTGGGTTCGATGGGACCGGGGACCCAACCTGCCGGATCAGGCGGTGCTCGTCGATCTCGCCAACCGACGCTTCTTCTTCTTCATGATCGAGATCTGGCCCGACGAGTTCTACTTCGTCGCCGGACTTCTCATCATGGCGGGCTTGGGGCTCTTTCTTTTCACGTCGGCGCTGGGCCGCGTCTGGTGCGGATATGCCTGTCCGCAGACCGTGTGGACCGACCTATTCATTTTGGTCGAACGCTGGGTTGAAGGCGACCGCAACGCGCGCGTCAGGCTTTGGAACGCCAAGTGGAATGTCCGTAAGGCACGCCTGCGCGTGACGAAGTGGGTGCTGTGGCTGCTCATCGGGCTCGCGACCGGCGGCGCCTGGGTCTTCTACTTCACCGACGCGCCGACGCTGGCGCGCGACCTCGTCACCGGGCAGGCGCATCCCGTCGCCTACACGACGATGGCGATCCTGACTTTCACCACGTTCTTCTTTGGCGGTTTCGCACGCGAGCAGATCTGCATCTATGCCTGCCCCTGGCCGCGCATCCAGGCGGCGATGATGGACGAGGACACGCTGGTCGTCGCCTACCGCGAATGGCGGGGCGAACCGCGCGGCAAGTTGAAGAAGGGCGAACTTGACCCCGACCAGGGCGACTGCATCGACTGCATGGCCTGCGTTAATGTCTGCCCGATGGGGATTGACATCCGCGAGGGCCAGCAGCTCGAATGCATCACCTGCGCGCTCTGCATCGACGCCTGCAACGAGGTCATGGATCGGATCGGCAAGCCGCACGGTCTGATCGACTACATGGCGCTGAAGGACGAGACGGCCGAGCGTGAAGGCCAACCGCCGAAGAATGTCTGGAAGCACATCTTTCGGCCGCGCACGATCCTTTACACGATGCTCTGGTCGCTGATTGGCGTCGCGATGATCGTGGCTCTGTTCATCCGGTCGCCCATCGACGTGAGTGTGACGCCCGAGCGAAATCCGCTTTACGTCACGCTTTCGGACGGGGCGATCCGCAATGCCTACGCGCTGCGCCTGCGCAACAAGCATGGTGAAGACCGGCCCTTCCGCATTTCGATCAGCGCAGACGCGCGCTTCATGCTCGAACTCGAAGGCTTCGACGCACTCGAAGTCGTGGTGCCCGCGGACTCGACGCTCACGCAGCGCCTTTACGTGACCGCGCCGGCCGGAACGTCGGCGGCCAGCTCCGAGCGCACTGATATCCGGCTCTGGATCGGCGATACCGTCGCGGGCGACCGCGTTCACGCCGACACTGTCTTCAACGGATCGGGAAACTGAGATGAAGGGCGAACTGACCGGCCGCAAGGTATTCTTCATTGCCGCTTCGGCCTTCGCGGTGATCATCGGTGTGAACGTAGTCATGGCGGTGCAGGCTGTCCGGACCTTTCCCGGGCTCGAGGTGAAGAATTCCTACGTCGCTTCGCAGCGGTTTGAAGCGGCACGCGCGGCGCAGGAAGCGCTGGGCTGGTCGCTGTCGCACAGCTACGAGGCCGGAACTCTGCGGCTGAAGTTCCGAGGCATCGGCGGGCGTCCGGTGCAGGTCGATCGGCTGACGGCGCTCGTCGGTCGGACGACCGAGGCGGCCAACGATATCTCGCCTGCTTTCGTATGGGACGGATCGAGCTACAGCGCGCCGGCAGAACTGGGCCCGGGCAAGTGGATGATTCTACTCGAAGCTTACGCTGGTGACGGAACGCTCTTTCACCAGCGGCTCAATCTGTTCGTGAGGGACTGATGGCGACGGCTGCGACAGCGGTTTCGGCTTGCCCCGCCTGCGTCGCGGCACCCGCGGCCGAAACATTGGCCGAGCGGGGCGCGGATCAGGACCGCGCCGGTCTCGTTCTGTCGCTGCCCACCGTCCACTGTGCGGTCTGCATCTCCGACGTCGAACGCGCGCTTGCGGCCCTTCCCGGCGTTCGTTCGGCGCGCGTGAACTTGACGCTGAAGCGCGTCTCGGTCGAGGCCGGGCCAAACGTGTCGGCGGCGGGGCTGATCGAGGTGTTGGACGCGATCGGCTATCCCGCGTACGAGCTCGATCCGGGGCTGCTGTCGACCACCGAGACCGACCGGCGCGGGCGCGACCTTCTCATGCGGCTCGGCGTCGCGGGCTTCGCAATGATGAATATCATGCTTTTGTCAGTTGCTGTCTGGTCGGGCGCCGAGGCTGCAACGCGCGAACTCTTCCACTGGATCTCCGCCGCCATCGCCCTGCCGACGCTCGCCTTTGCGGGCCAGCCGTTCTTCTCGGCCGCTTTCACCGCGCTCAAGGCACGCCGGCTCGGCATGGACGTGCCCATCTCGCTCGCGCTTGTCCTCGCGGCGTCGATGTCGCTCTACGAGACCTTCGAGGGTGGGCACTACGCCTATTTCGACGCGGCCGTATCGCTTTGCTTCTTCCTTTTGGCCGGCCGCTACCTCGACTACCGCTCGCGCGCTGCGGCGCGATCCGCAGCGGAAGAACTTGCAGCGCTCGAAGTGCCGCGGGCGACGCGGCTGATCGATGGAAGCGAACAGGTCGTTCCGGTCGCCGATCTCGCGCCCGGGGATCTCGTGTTCGTGCGGCCCGGCGCGCGGATGCCGGCGGACGGTATCGTCGCCGAGGGCGCTTCCGAGATCGACCGGTCGTTGCTGACCGGCGAGACCCTGCCGGTCCGGGCCGCCGAAGGCATGACCGTCAGTGCGGGAGAGGTGAACTTGACCGGCCCCTTGACGCTGACGGTCACTGCCGCCGGTCGCGACAGTTCGCTTCACCGTATGGCCGATCTTGTCGCGGTCGCCGAAAGCGCCAGGACGCGCTACACCTCGCTCGCCGACCGCATGGCGCGGGCCTACGCCCCGGCCGTGCATTTTCTGGCGCTTGCGGCCCTCACCGGATGGATGACCGCGACCGGCGACCTTCGTTTGTCGCTCAACATCGCGGCGGCGGTCCTGATCATCACGTGCCCATGCGCGCTCGCGCTTGCCGTGCCTGCCGTAGTGACCTCCGCCTCCGGTCGGCTGTTTCGGCGGGGCTTCCTCATCAAGGATGGCACGGCGCTCGAGCGGCTGGCCGAGGTCGATACCGTCGTCTTCGACAAGACCGGCACGCTGACGCTTGGCGCGCCGCAACCGATGGATCTGGAAGCGCATCCGAGAGCCGAGTTGGAAATTGCCGTCGCGCTCGCCGCCGGATCGGCGCACCCCCTCTCACGCGCGCTTGCGTCGGGGATTGCGGTGATGGGGATTGCCGCGGCCCGCGTGAGCAACGTGAAGGAAGTCCCGGGCTTTGGCGTCGAAGGGCGCTGGGAAGGGCAGCGCGTGCGTCTCGGACGCGCCGAATGGGTTGGCGCGGAGGCGGTGGGCGAGACCGCGACCTATCTCGGGATCGGCGACGACCTGGCCCATGGCTTCGTCTTCTCCGACCGCCCGCGTCCCGGCGCTGCGGAGGCGGTGGCGGCGCTGAAGGCCGCCGGCAAGCGTGTGCTACTGCTTTCGGGCGACGGCGAAGCGCCGGTCTCCGCGCTCGCGGCCCGGCTCGGCATCGCGGACTGGCGGTCGGCCCAGCGTCCCGAAGAGAAGTCTGCCCGGATCGCCGAGTTGCGGGACGAGGGCGCACGCGTCCTTATGGTGGGTGACGGCCTGAACGACACCGCCGCGCTAGCCTCGGCCCATGTGTCGATCTCGCCCGCTTCCGCGCTCGACGCGGCGCGGGTGGCCTCGGATATCGTGCTTCTGGGGCAGGATCTCGCACCGCTGCCCGAGGCGCTGCGGGTCGCCGCAAAGGCGCGCAGGCGCATCAAGGAGAACTTCGGCCTGTCGCTCGGCTACAACGCGATCGCCGTGCCCATCGCGCTTGCGGGTTTCGCCACGCCACTGATCGCGGCGCTCGCCATGTCGGCGTCCTCGCTGACGGTTTCGCTGAACGCGCTCAGGCTGAAATAGGAGGTCGGCATGGAGATCCTCGCCTATCTTATTCCGGTGTCGCTTTTCCTCGGCGGGATTGGGCTTGTGGCCTTTCTCTGGTCGCTCAGGACGCGACAGTACGACGACCCCGAGGGCGACGCCCGTCGCATTCTTCAGAAAGACTGGGACGACCGGCCAAAACCGTGAGCGTCAGGGGCCGATCACCGTGCATTCGGTCTGACGGGCCTGCAGTCGGCGGCAGGCAAGTTCAGCAATCTCCTGCGTCATCCCGACAAAGTTCGCGTCATAACCGCCGCGTTTGGCAACCACCTTGCGCAGCGCCTCGTCGAGCGTGTTCATCTCGACTAGCGCGGTTTGAAGAAGTTGGCGTTCGGCGTTGTAGCGCGACCCGTAGTGGCCGACATTGATCGCCCATTGCCGCCCGCCAGAGGTTGAGACGCGCGTCACGACCTCGAGCGGCTCTTCGGCCGTTTCGGGTTCTTCCACCGCAAGCGATGCGAGAACCAGTTGTTCGGGCCGGGACTTCGGCGCAGCCGCCGGTTCGTCGGCTGGCGCCGAGACCCGTTCAGTCTCGGGCAGGGCATCAGGTTCGGTGGCCGCGGCCAGTTCGACGGGCTCTGCTATCTCCGTATCGGCGAGGCGCAGTGGCGAGGGTGCAGGCTTGGGTGAAGCTGTGGGCGCGATCGACGAGGCGTTGGCGAGCGAGAGTGCCGCTTCCGCAGGCGCGTCCTCGTCCACTGCCTCCGTAGCGGCAATGGCGGCCAGCGTTTCCGGCTGCGGAGCAGTATCCTGAACAAACTGCGGCACCTCAGGAACGACGGGTGCCGCCTCGGCCACATCCGCCCCCTCGGTGTCGGTCGGCGCCACTTCGATAGGCGCGGTGGCGGCTTCGACCACTGCTTCCGCGATCACTTCGGTTTTGGCTGCCTTTGCTGGTTCTTCTTGCGCTTCCGCCAGGACCGCGTCGATCGAATCCTGCATGGCGACGAGCAGCGTTTCCGACGGTTCCGCGCCGCCCGGCACCGGACGCGCCTTGGGCCGCGGGCTCGTCTTGACGGCCACGTTCAGGCGGATGGTTTTGCCGGGCGCCAGGTTGCGGCTGCCGCTCGGCGCGTCGGCCAGGATGAGCGGTTCGGTTTCCTCTTCGCCGGAATAGGCCGGGCGCGCGGGCTTCTGCACCGCCACCCGGTTCGGTGCCTTGCCGAAGCCGAGATCCAGAAGCTCGGCCACGCGCTGGTTGCGCGACGCGGTCGACTTGCCGCCGAACACTGTCGCGATGATCCGTTTGCTGCCGCGCTGCGCCGAGGCGGTCAGGTTGAAGCCGGCGGCCGAGGTATAGCCCGTCTTGATCCCGTCCGCGCCCTTGTAAGCGCCGAGGAACCGGCGATTGGTCGAGGCGACCTTGGCGATTCCCGCATCGGCAGAAGTGCGCGAGAAGAGGTTGTAGTATTGCGGGTAGTCGTAGAAAAGATGCCTGCCGAGCAGCGTCATGTCGCGGGCTGTCGACAGGTGGCCCTTGGCGGTCAGCCCGTTCGCGTTCGCGAAGGTTGTCTTCGTCATCCCGAGCGCCTTGGAGGTGCGCGTCATGCGCCGCGCGAAGGCGCTTTCGGAGCCTTCGATCGCCTCGCCAATGGCCGTCGCCGCGTCATTGGCCGACTTGATGGCTGCTGCGCGGATCAGGTATCGCAGCGCGATCGTCTGGCCCGCCCGGAGCCCGAGCTTGGAGGGTGGCTGCGACGCCGCGTGCTTGGAAATCCTGACCCTGCTGTCGAGCGAGATCTCACCGCGTTCGATCGCCTCGAAAGCAATATAGAGTGTCATCATCTTGGTCAGGGATGCCGGATGCAGCCGCGTATGGGCATTCTCCTCATGCAGCACGCGGCCCGTGCGGGCGTCGATGACATAAGCCGCATAGGGCGCGGCGTAGACGACTACCGGTGCCAGTATCAATACCAGCACAACCGCGATAAATACGCCGGTGCGATGGACGCACTGCCCCGGACAAGCAAGCACCTGTCTCACGTTCTTTTCCTGCCTCGCGCCCCGATCTTTGCGCCGGGGCTTGGTGATTTGATCTCACGATAGCACATGAGAGAAGTTGCGAAAACACCGGATTTTCAACGAATTTGTTCTCGGAGCATCAACAGTCGCAGAATAGCCGCGTCGTCGATGCAGGTCCGAGGATGTCCACGCCTCGGCAATCGTGCCGTGGCGCCGGGATCACCCGATCTCCGACACCAGCGCAGGGAGCGCGCCAAGATTGGGCAGGCTGCGGAATCGCGCGTGACCTACGGGCGGCGGCACCAGTTCGTAGCCCCATGTGAGCTCGTGCGGCACGTGCACGCCCCAAGCGCCGAGATCGAGGACTGGCCGGACATCCGACTTCATAGAATTGCCGACCATCATCGCAGCCGAGGGTTCGGCCCCGTGCCGCTCGAACACGCGGGCATAGACGGGGGGCGTCTTGTCCGACACGATCTCGACCCCGTCGAACAGATCGCCGAGCCCGGAATGGGCCAGCTTGCGCTCTTGGTCGAGAAGATCGCCCTTTGTTATCAGGAGGATGCGGTAGTCTGGCGCGAGCGCCGCGACAATCTCGCGGGCGTGGGGCAGAAGCTCGATTGGGTGGGCGAGCATCTCGTGCCCGGCCGATACGAGCTCCCGGATTACCGGTGCGGGGGCCTTGTCGCCGGTAACGTCAAGCGCGGTTTCGATCATCGACAGTACGAAGCCCTTGATGCCGAATCCGTAACGGCCAAGGTTGCGCCGCTCCGCCGCCTCAAGCCGCTCGGCCAGGTGGACGGGCGGTGCGTAGTCGGCCAGGAGCTCGGCAAACCGCGCCTGCGTGAGTTGGAAAAACCGCTCATTATGCCACAGTGTGTCGTCGGCATCGAAGGCGATCGTGGTCAGTCCGGACATGTAATCCCCCGCGCCGTGATTCTTGACCCTTTGCGCTTCCGGACGCAATCCGCGGCATCGCGACCCTTTTCACATTTGGTGATGGGACTATATTGGAAGACCCAAGCGTCGCGCCGATTCCGGTCGCGGCCCCCGAAGGAGTGTCGATTGGTGCCGCTGCACCCCATCATTTTGTCGGACGACAAGCGAGGTGGTTCACCCGATACTTCGGTGATCACCAAAACGCGTCCGAAGACGCAGCGTCCGCCGCTATACAAGGTGCTGCTTCTGAATGACGACTACACGCCCATGGAATTTGTCGTCCATGTGCTTGAGCGGTTCTTCGGGATGACACACAGTCAGGCCTTTGAGGTGATGCTGACCGTGCATAAGAAGGGCCTCGCCGTCGTGGGCGTCTTCTCGTTCGAGGTCGCAGAGACGAAAGTGGCGCAGGTGATGGACTTCTCGCGCCGCCATCAGCACCCGCTGCAATGCACGATGGAAAAGGAATAGGGGCCGGCCCCCAGCCCTGGATGGCTCATCCGAGATTTTCCCTTGCGCTTCAGGGCGCAGATGCGCTGCCCGCATCCGGCCGTGTGCTCCTCACCGGGCCACGCGCCGCGGCCGATCTGTCCATCTTTCCGAAGGACCGGACCGTCGTCGTCCAGGGGTTCTACCCCGACCACGCAGCGCTTGCCCGGCACGGATGGCATGTCGTCCCCTCGATCGCCGAGGCTGGCGACGGCTTCGCGGCGGCCGTCGTGGTGCTGCCGCGCGCCCGGGGCGAAGCGCGTGCCCGCATCGCGGGGGCGACCGCGAAGGTCGTCGCCGGCGGGCCAGTCTGGATCGACGGGCAGAAAACCGACGGCGTGGATTCGATGATCCGGGATATCCGGTCGCGGGTGGCGATCTCCGCCCCGCTCGCCAAGGCGCATGGCAAGATCTTCCGCTTCGCGGCGGGTCCCGAATTCGACGACTGGATGGCAACCCCCCTCTGCCCGGCGCCAGGCTTCACTACCATGCCTGGCGTCTTCGCGGCCGACCGGCCTGACCGCGGGTCCGAACTTCTTGCCGCAGCGCTGCCCGGCGATCTGTCTGGACATGTGGTCGAGCTGGGGGCGGGTTGGGGTTTTCTCGCCACCGCGATCCTCGCCCGGCCGGACGTGATGAGCCTCGATCTGATCGAGGCTGATCACGCTGCGCTCGAATGCGCGCGGGCGAACGTGACCGACCCGAGGGCGCATTTTCATTGGGCGGACGCGACATTGTTTAAGTCAGACGGACGCCCGGCGACGGTCGTCACGAATCCGCCCTTTCACGTTGGCCGCGCGGCCGATCCGGCGCTCGGGGCTGCCTTCATCGCGGCTGCCGCAGAAATGCTCGCGCCGCAAGGGCGGCTCTACCTGGTCGCGAACCGTCACCTTCCCTACGAGGCTGTGCTGAGGGCCAATTTCCGCGAGGTCGCCGAGATTGGGGGCGACTCCGGCTTTAAGATATTCGCCGCTGCGCGGCCCGTGGCGGTAGCTCCCGCCACCGCTCGCCCACGGCGTTGATATCCACTAGTCTGCGCCAGAATCACGCGACCCGACCTCAAGGCAGGAAATCAAAGATGTCCCTCTCCATCGCCGGAAAGACCGCCATCGTCACCGGGGCCGCGGCCGGGGTCGGCCTCGCTATCGGGCGGCATTTCGTGGACCGGGGCGCCCGCGTGATGTTCGCGGACAACGACGAGTCGCGCCTGGCCGACGAATTGCGCCAGGACGCGGCGGAAGAGGGTGAAGTCCGCTATTTCGGCGGCGATCTGAGCCAGAGGCTGACGCTCGCCAACCTGCTTTCGGCGACGGTGGACGCCTTCGAACGCATCGACATCGTCGTCAATGCAAGCCGGGGCATCATGTCGTCGGACCCGCTGAATGCAGATGATCCGGCGCTCGAGGCGATGCTGAACTTGAACCTGCTGGCCTCTCTCAGACTGTCGCAGATGGCGGCGAAGCGCATGATCGTGCAGGCACAGAAGGAGGAGCAGATCGAAGGACCGATCGGCGCCATCGTCAACGTCTCCACGCTGGCCGCCCATCGCGCCCAGCCAGATCTTCTGGCCTACTCGATCGCCGAAGCGGCGCTCAACCAGGCGACGCGGTCGCTCGCGGTGGCTCTCGCTTCCCACCGTATCCGGGTCAACGCCGTCTCACTTGCCAGCGTCATGACCGCAAGCCTGCAGGCCCGGCTGAAGGATAATCCCGATTGGCGTGACGCGATTGCGGAGGGGACGCCGCTCGGCCGCATCGCCGCGGCGAGCGAGCTTGTCGACTCCGTGCAGTACCTCGCCTCCGATGGCTCCGGCTTCGTGACCGGGCAGATCCTGACCGTCGATGGCGGGCGTGGGCTTCTCGATCCTGTTCAGGTGCCGGCTTACTGAGCATCAGGCTCAGCTTTCGGGATAGGTCACACGGCAGCTTTCGATCCGGGCGCTGACAGGGCCAACGAGTGCCGCACGCCGCGCTTTCAGGCCATCAAGTTTTCGGGTCTCGGCTGCCGGATCGATGGCAACGGGCCGGCGAACCGTGTCGAAGACCGGTTCGAAACACATGCGACGCGGATGGCCCGGATCGAACAGGCCGTTGTCGCAGCGCTGCCAGACATGGCGCACGATCTCCCGTTCCTCATACGCGTAGCCGCGCGCCAGGTTGGCCTCGGCTTCGGCAGTCAGATGATCGAGCGTCCGGATTTCGCGCGTTGCTGTGCGTATGCATTGCTCTTGCTTCGTGCCGCATGCTGCAACCATTAGGACAAATGCTGCGATTAGATATGCCGTGCGCATCGTCGCCCTCTCATACCGAACCACCGCAGGCAAACTGACTTGCCGCAATCGCGGCCCGAAGCCGATCGCGGCGCGCCAGAAGTGCATCGAGCTTGCGCGCCTCGGCCTCCGCGTCGATCGCGACCGGCCGGGACCGCCTACCGGGGTCGGTGCAGAAACTCACACCGACATTGGATTCGTGTCCGCCGACGCAGAAGTTCACGGTGGCCCCGCTGTCGACCCGCTCGCGTCGGTAGCCTCGCGAGATATCAGCACGGGTTTCTTCGATAAGCCGCTCGACAATCCGAAGCTCACGAGTCTCTGAACCGGCGCAATGCGTGGTCGTGTCGGCGCAGGCACTCGCGAGCGACAGGCAAAGTAGTGCGGGACGAAACATTAGGCGGAAGGATAAAACCATGAGGCGACTCGCGACGAGAGAAACTCCTGTCAGCATACAGTTTTGTCGGGCCGGAGCCAGCGGGGCGGGACGCCACCTTCGTCGTTCTGGTATGGTGTCGACGGGTCTGCTAGGCAGAAGAGGGCGGGTCGTGACTGGGGTGAGTATGCAGGCATTGGAGCTTGAAGAGGAAAAGGCGCGCGCGACTGCATGGTTCCGCGCACTGCGCGACGAAATTCTCGCAGCCTTCGAGGCGATCGAAGAGCGGCACGAGTCAGGCCCCTTGTCCGATCGCGCGCCGGG
Organism: Defluviimonas aquaemixtae; assembly: GCF_900302475.1. NCBI lineage: Bacteria > Pseudomonadati > Pseudomonadota > Alphaproteobacteria > Rhodobacterales > Paracoccaceae > Albidovulum > Albidovulum aquaemixtae. Next base: position 53,493 of record NZ_OMOQ01000005.1, on the reverse strand, counting down.
CCGCTTCGAACGCAGCCAGACCCTTCGCGATAGCGATGACGGCACCGACGCAGGGGGCGGCTGCATGAGCGTGATGCGCGGCGGCCGTGTCTTCGAAAAGGTCGGTGTGAACGTCTCGGCGGTCTACGGCAAGTTGGGCCAGCGCGCACAGGCCGCAATGGCCGCGCGTGGTGTGCCGGGAATGGAAAAGGACCCGCGGTTCTGGGCCTCCGGCATCAGCCTGGTCGCCCATATGCAGAACCCTCATGCACCGGCCGTGCACATGAACACGCGCATGTTCTGGACCCCGAATGCCTGGTGGTTCGGCGGCGGCGCGGACCTCAATCCCTGCATCGAGTATGCCGAGGATACGAGCCACTTTCACGCAGTGCTGGCGGCGGCCTGCGACCCGCACGACGCCAACTACTATACGCGCTTCAAGTCCTGGGCGGACGAATATTTTTTCGTGCCGCACAGAGGCCGCGCACGGGGCGTGGGCGGAATCTTCTTCGACGACCTGAATACAGGTGACTGGCAGGCGGACTTCGCCTTTGCGCGCGATGTTGGGCGCGCCTTCTTGCCGGCCTTCCTTCCGATTGTCGAACGGCGACTGAAGCACCCCTGGGACACGGCCGACCGCGAAACGCAGCTCATCCATCGCGGGCTCTACGCGGAATACAATCTCGTCTACGACCGGGGCACGAAGTTTGGCCTGGAGACAGGACATGACGCGAATGCGGTGTTGATGAGCCTGCCGCCGCTTGCCAAGTGGCTTTGACGCCTCGGGGCCGGTCGCGCTGCCCGCTCCGGCCTCATTGCCGCCGCCCGCTGCACACGCTATGAGGCCGCCGAGCGAAACGGACGGAGGGCGGAATGAAGGCGGCTGACTGCGCAACGATGACCGACGTCCGCGCCGAGATCGACAGGATCGACCGCGCGCTGGTGGCGCTTCTGGCTGAGCGCTCGGGCTACATCGATCGCGCGGCCGAGCTGAAGCCGGCGCTGGGTTTGCCCGCGCGAATCGACGCGCGGGTGGAAGAAGTTTTCACAAAGATCCGTGCGGCAGCGCGGCTGGAAGGGCTCGACCCGGCGCTCGCCGAAATGCTCTGGCGGCGCATTATCGACTGGTCAATCGCCCGCGAAGAGACGACGATCGGCGATCGCTGAGCGCCGTTGCACACGCGGCATACTCACTGGCCTAGCGTCTTGAACTCTCCCCTCGGGTCGGGGCCGATGCCAAGCCAGCCTGCCGTCACCTCGGCAATCCGTTCGATGATACGGTCCTTTTCGGCTTCGCCCTGCATCGCCGCGAAGACCGCAATGGCACCCAGATTGGCTTCGACATCGGCGCTGATTTCCACCGGTTCGGTAAGCTCTTCTCCGGTATCAGAGTCGACCGCCTGGATCGTGAAGTCGATGTTGTGGACCGCTGAGGGAGCCAGGGCGACAGCGGCCGGCGTCACGCCGTGGAATCTCGACAGGAGGACGTGAAAATCGACCTCTCGCGTCCCGTCCAGACCGTCGGCGCCCTCGGTCACGCCCGCTCTCACGATCTCGGCGACCTGTGCCTTGCGGTCGCCCGGCGGATCGCCGTGCCAGACGATGTCGGCATCCGGAACCAGCGTGTTGATGTCGGTAACTGTCAGGTCCTCGGGCACCTCGACCTGCACCGCCCCGGCATGCCAGCCGTCAGAAACTGATGCGTCGACGGATTCGTCATAGGAAACCGACCAAGTTGAGCCACAGCCGGGCAGGAGACCGCAGGCCGCAGCAACAGAAAACTTTCCGAAAAGCTTCAATATCCGCATCACTCGTATTCCGCTACCGGTACGACACTGTGTAGTCCCGTGCTTTCACCGCACCTCATATAGCACGATCCCCGATGCCGCAAGTTTGCGGGCCGGGGGGGGTGCGTCCCGCGGCGGTCATCCGCAGTAGCCGAGAACCGAGCGCCCAGGTGCGCGTCAATGGCGCGCAGGCGCAAGGCCTTCCTGATACCATCTGATGAAACTGAAGATCGAGAAGACCGGCAGGCCGCACGCGGCCCTGATATCGGCCGCGTAGGGCACCATGTTGGTGCATTCGAGAACGATCGCCCCCAAATCGGGATTCGCCGCCCGAAGCGCCAACGCGGCCTCGACATTGTCCTGCCGAGCGAGTTCGGTGTCGAGCTCGGCCTCGTCATTCAGAATGACCCGAGTGAACTCGCGCCCGCCCTCGGTCGATCCCACGGGCGTTCCCGGCGGGACCCCGGCCTTGTCGAGATGAGCCGGCGTCAGCGTCGAGCCCGAAATCGTGAGGATCCCGGCACGCCGACCCTTGGGCAGCAGCCGGTTCACGAGTCCGACCTGCATGAGCGACGAGGTCGCGACCGGCACGCCCACCGCCTCGGCAAGCTCATCTTGGAAGAGCGACAGGAATCCGCAGTTCGTGGTGATCCCGTCGGCGCCGTCGCGGGCAAGATCGCGGGCGGCGGCGATGAAGGCGGGTAGCGTGCCTTCTGCGCCACGTCGCACCACCCGGTCGGGCGTCGCATCGCGAACGACGCGGTAGAGCACCGGAAAGGGCCAGGTCAGCGCGTTGCCCATGTCGCCCGGTATGCGGGGGAAGCGCGCGTCCAACATCAGGATGCCGACTGCCGCGCCGTAGATGGATTTGCCGCCCTGAACCTTGACCACCTTCCGCGCCTCCCTGACCGAAGCTTCGCTATTCGTTGACACAGTGGACGTGGCCAAACAAGCTTCGCATCGGAGCGGGAGCGTCCAGGGAGTGTCCGAGGTGCCAGAACAGGGCGGAAACCAGATGACCGGCGCCGAGGCGATGGTGCGTATGCTTCAGGCACATGGTGCTACCCATATGTTCGGCCTGTGCGGCGACACGACGCTGCCGTTCTACGACGCGCTCGCCCGGCTCGATCACGGCATCACCCATATCTTGACGCGCGACGAGCGGCACGCGGCCTACATGGCCGACGGCTACGCGCGAATGAGCGGCAAGCCCGGCATCTGTGAAGGCCCTTCGGGCGGCGGCGCGACATACATCCTGCCTGGCGTGGTAGAGGCCAACGAAAGCTCGGTGCCTGTGCTCGCGATCACAACCGATGTCGCGACCACCTCGCGCGGGCGCTACCCGCTGACCGAGCTTGATCAGGTGGCGCTGTTCCGGCCGCTGACGAAGTGGAACGCGTCGCTCGACCAGCCTGACCGGCTGCCGTCGATGGTCCGGGCGGCGTTTCGGGCCATGACGACGGGGCGGCCGGGTGCTGCGCACCTCGCCCTTCCGTTCGATACTCAGAAAGCCCCTGTCGATCCGGCCGAGATCTGGGCCGACCCGCGGCACCGGGCGTATCCTGCCGAACGCAGCGGGCCCGATCCGGCAGCGATTGGGGCGGCGGCCGATCTTCTTGACGCCGCAATGCGCGCTGTGGCGATCTGCGGCGGCGGGCCGGTCCTGTCGGGCGCGTGTGACGAAGTCGCGGCGCTGGCCGAATTGCTGGACCTGCCTATCGCCACGACCGTCTCGGGGCAGGGGGCGATCGCCGAGACGCATCCTCAGGCGGTCGGCGTCGTCGGATCGAACGGCGGTGTTCCGGCCACGCGCGCGGTGGTGGACGAGGCCGATCTGGTCATATTCATCGGTTGCCGCGCAGGCTCGGTGACGACCGAGCGCTGGCGTTCGCCCAAGCCGGGCGTGAAGGTCATCCATATCGACAGCGATCCGATGGTGATTGGCGCGAACTATCCGACCGACGTCGCGATTCCGGCGGATGCGAAACTGGTGCTGGCGGCGCTGTTCGACGAACTTGAGCGGCGCGGTCACTCAAAAGGTCAGGACGGCAAGGTACGTGCTGCCGCTGCTTGGCAAATCAAGCTTGTAGCTATGCAGCCGCTGGCGGCCAGCGCCGAGATACCGATACGACCCGAACGTGTGATTGCCGCCCTGTACGCGCGGCTCGACGTCGACGCGATTGTCGCTGCCGACCCGGGAACGCCGTGCCCCTATTTCTCGGCCCACTACCGGTGGCGCGAAGCGGGCCGACATTTCATCACGAATCGCGCCCACGGGGCCCTGGGTTACGCACTCGCCGCCGCCATGGGAGCGCACACGGCGCGGCCGGGCGTGAAGACGGTCGCGGTGATGGGCGACGGGTCGTTCGGCTTCTGCTGCGGCGAGTTCGAGACGATCGTCCGTCACCGGATGCCGATCACCTCGATCGTGTTCTCCAACGCGACCTTCGGCTGGATCAAGGCGGGCCAGAACGTTGGTTTCGGCAATCGGTTCTACAACGTCGATTTCGGCCGCACCGACCATGCGGCCGTCGCCAGCGCATTCGGCGTGAAGTCGTGGCGGGTAGAGGATCCCGAGAGCCTCGACACGGTCCTGAAGGATGCGCTGGCCCATGACGGACCGACGCTGGTCGACGTGATTTCCCAGCCGCTGCATGAGGCGGCGGCACCGGTTTCGGAATGGGTGGCTTGATGTGAGCGAACTCGACGACCGGATCGTTGCGATGGATCTCTGGCACTGCGCGTTGCCGGTGTCGGGACGCCGCGATCACGGCATCGGAACCGTTGCGGGCGCGGTCGAGGTCGTGATCCTGCGGCTGACCACGGAAGGCGGCGTCGAGGGCTTCGGCGAGGCCGCGCCCTGGGTCGTCTTCACCGGCTCGCCCGAAGCGAGCTACGCGGCGCTCGACCGCTATATTCGTCCCCACGTCGTCGGACGCGCCGTCGCCGATCATGCCGCCATTCTCGCCGAGGCGAGCCGCGCGATCGTCCACTGTACCGAGGCGAAGGCCGCGCTCGACACAGCCCTTCAGGATCTTGCGGGCAAGCTGACGGGCCGGCCGGTCTGGGCACTTCTGGGCGGAGACGGGCCTGCGCTGATCCCGCTGTCGTGCTCGATCGCGAGCCCGGATTTCGAATCTGACAAGGCGCTCCTGAAGCGGCTCGAAGCGGACGGCGTGCGCATCGTGAAGCTCAAGGCGGGCTTCGCCGGACCGGACTTCGACCGCATGCGGCTCGATCACATCCGCGAGCATCACCCCGATTTCGCAGTGCGCGTCGACTACAACCAAGGCCTCAGCCGGAACGCGGCTTTGCGCGACGTGCCCGAGATCGCCGCCTATGGTCCCGATTTCATCGAGCAGCCCGTCGCCGCGGGCGACTGGGCGACGATGTGGACGCTTCGAAACCTCATCGACGTGCCGCTTCTGGCGGATGAAAGCGTCTTCGGGCCCGATGACATGGCGAGTGCTATCGATCAGGACATCTGCGACGGCGTGTCGGTCAAGATCATGAAGGCCGGCGGCCTCGCGCGGGCACAGGACGTCGCGCGCATCGCCGGGGCGGCGGGGCTTGTTGCCTATGGCGGTGACATGTTCGAAACCGGCCTCGCGCATCTCGCGGGCGCGCACATGATCGCGGCGACACCCGAGATCACGCTCGGCTGCGAATTCTACCAGGCGCGCTATTTTCTCGTTGAGGACCTGCTGTCGAAACCCTTTCCGATCGAGGACGGATGCGTTGTCGTGCCGGACGGGCCGGGGCTCGGCTGCGATCCCGACATGGAGCGGGTCGTGAAATACGCGATCGCGGGGCCGGGGAGGGGTGGCGCATGAGCGGCGAAAGGAAGACTGTCGTGATCGTGGGGGCCGGGATCGTCGGCGTCTCGACTGCGATCTGGCTACAGCGCGACGGCCACGATGTCGTCCTGGTCGACCGCAAGGGGCCGGGCGAAGGGACGAGCCACGGCAATGGCGGTGTGCTAGCCTCCAGCTCGATCATTCCGGTGACGGTGCCAGGACTTCTTCGCAAGGCGCCGCGGATGCTCTTCGATCCGAACCAGCCGCTCTTCATGAAATGGCGCTACCTACCGCGCCTGATGCCGTGGCTTTTTCGCTACCTGCGCACTGCGAATGACGCCGCGGTGCACCGCCGCGCGGCCGCGCTGTATCCGATCATTGGTGATAGTCTCGCCGATCACCAGGCGCTGGCCGAACGTACTGGCGCCGAGCGGTGGATCGTGGCGTCGGACTATCTCTTTCTCTACAAAGACCGCGCCCATTTCGACGGCGATGCCTTCGGCTGGTCGGTGCGCGAGGCGCACGGGTTCACTTGGGAGGTCCTGGAGGGCCAGGCGTTCCGCGACTACGACCCGAGCTTCGGGCCAACGCTGGGCCTCGCAGTCAAGCTGGCGGGTCACGGCCGCATCGCCGATCCGGGCCAATACGTAAAGGACCTCGCCGCCCATGCCGAGGGGCAGGGCGCGCGCATCCTTCGGTCCGATGTCGAGGATGTCGTGCGTGACGGTGGCCGTGTGACGGGCGTCCGTGCGGGTGGCGAGACCATCCCATGCGACGCCGCGGTGATCGCCACCGGGGCTTGGTCCGGCCCGCTCGCCCGCAAGCTCGGCCTCAATGTGCCGATCGAGACCGAACGCGGCTATCACCTGGAACTTTGGGAGCCGTCAGTGATGCCGCGTTCGCCGGTAATGGTCGCGTCGGGCAAGTTCGTCGTCACGCCGATGGACGGGCGGCTGCGGCTCGCCGGGATCGTCGAGTTCGGCGGACTCGACGCGCCGCCGTCCCGCGCGCCCATCAAGCTTCTGGAGCGCAGTATCCGCGCCGCGATCCCGGGAATTTCGTGGAATCGAACCGTCGAATGGATGGGCCACCGCCCGTCCGTCGCCGACTCGATCCCCTTGATCGGGGCGATTCCGGGTATCCAGGGCGCTTATGCGGGCTTTGGCCATGACCATGTCGGGCTGACGGGCGGGCCGAAGACCGGGCGCGTTCTGGCGCAGCTCATCGCGGGCCGGACGCCGAACATAAGCCTTGCCCCATATGCCCCCGACCGCTTTAACTGACGAACAAGCCAAAAAACCGCAGAACCGACAAAGGGAGTGAACCATGAACACATCGGCGAAACTCTTCGCCGCCGCGGCCGTTGCCGTGGCCGGAGCGACCGGCGCCCAGGCCGAGAAATGGGATATGCCCATGGCCTATGCGGCGACGAATTTCCATTCCGAGGTCGGCGCGAATTTCGGCGCCTGCGTGACCGAAGGCACGGCGGGGGAGCTGGAAATCGTCACCCATCCGTCGGGCTCGCTTTTCGCGGGCAACGAGATCAAGCGGGCGGTGCAAACTGGCCAGGCCAATATCGGCGAGCGCCTCTTGTCGGCGCATGAGAACGAGAACCCGCTTTACGGAGTCGACTCGATCCCATTCCTCGTCTCGTCCTTCGATGAGCACGAGAAGCTGTGGGAGATCGCCGGGCCGAAAGTCGCTGCGGCGCTGGCGGAGGAGAACCTTCACTATCTCTATTCGGTGCCGTGGCCTCCGCAGGGCCTTTATTTCAAGAAGGAGGTGAACTCGGTCGCCGATATGGCCGGAATCAAGTTCCGCTCCTACTCCACCGCGACGGCGCGCATGGCCGAGCTTACCGGCATGCTGCCGGTGCAGGTCGAGGCGGCCGAGCTCAGCCAGGCGCTGGCGACCGGCGTGGCCGAAAGCTTCATCTCCTCGGGCGCGACCGGCTATGACCGCAAGGTGTGGGAACATCTCTCGCACTTCTACGAGGTGGACGCCTGGCTGCCGCGCAACGCCGTCATGGTGAACATGGACGCCTGGAACGGCCTGTCGGACGAGACCAAGGCAGTGTTGGAAGATTGCTCCGCCAAGGCCAAGGCCGAGGGGTTGCAGCGGTCGAAGGAATACACCGAGTTCACTTTGAACGGCCTCAAGGAGGGCGGCATGACCGTCGGTCGTGCGGGCGACGCGCTCGTGGAGGAGCTGAAAGCCATCGGCGCCACGATGACCGAGGAATGGCTGGAACGGGCCGGTGACGAAGGCCGGGCCATTGTTGACGCGTACAAGGGCGGCTAGGCCCGCCCGGCGGGCCGGGTCCAACCGGCCTGCCGGACTTCTCCGGGGGACAATCGATGGCCGCGATGCGGGCGCTCAGGCGCTTTCTTGACTTTCTCTATCTCGCGGGCGGCGTGATCGCCGCCTTTTTCCTGATCGCAATCCTCGTTCTCATCGTGCTTCAGATGCTCGCGCGGTGGACAGGGCAGGTGTTTCCCGGTGCGACGGATTATGTCGGCTACTGCATGGCGACGGCATCCTTCTTCGCCTTCGCCTACGCGCTGAACCACGGCGCGCATATCCGCGTTTCGCTGTTTCTGAACGCGCTCGGCGACAAGCGCCGCTGGGCGGAGATCTGGTGCTTTGGCATCGGAGCGGTCATCACCACATATTTCGCGCGCTACGCGGTCAAGGGAAACTACTGGTCCTGGAAATTGAACGAGATCAGCCAGGGTCTCGACGCGACGCCGATCTGGATACCTCAGCTGGCGATGTCGACCGGGACGATCCTGCTGGCGGTGGCGTTCTGGGACCACCTCCTGCGGCTCATATTCACCGGCGAGCACGGCATCCGGACGAACCTCGTCGACCAGAGCCACGCAGAATAGGGGCCGAAGATGGAACAGCTCGTACCGATCGGGATATTCCTCTTCGTCCTCTTCTTTCTTCTGGGGTCGGGCGTCTGGGTCGGGCTTGCGCTCATCGGCGTTGCATATGTGGGGATGGACCTTTTCACCACGCGCCCCGCTGGCGACGCGATGATCACCAAGATCTGGACCTCGTCCTCTTCGTGGACACTGAGTGCCTTGCCGCTGTTCATCTGGATGGGTGAGATTCTTTATCGGACCCGATTGTCGGAGGACATGTTCCGTGGTCTCGCGCCTTGGATGGCGCGGCTGCCCGGGGGGCTCGTGCACACCAACATTGTCGGATGTACCGTCTTCGCGGCCGTCTCCGGCTCATCGGCTGCGACGCTGACGACGGTTGGCAAGATGTCGATCCCGGAACTGCGCAAGCGCGAGTATCCCGAGACGATGATCATCGGCACGCTCGCCGGCGCGGCCACGCTTGGCCTCATGATCCCGCCCTCGCTGACGCTGATCGTCTATGGCGTCACGATCAATGAATCGATCACCAAGCTCTTCATGGCGGGCGTGTTCCCGGGCCTCGTGCTCGCGCTCATGTTCATGACCTATGTCGCTCTGATGTCGGTCTTTTCGCGCGAGTTCTCGCCCACGGCAGAGCCGCCGATGTCGATCCTCGAAAAGCTCAAGAACTCGCGGTTCCTGATCCCGGTCATCTGCCTCATCCTCGTGGTGATCGGCTCGATGTATCTCGGCTATGCGACGGCGACCGAGGCGGCGGCGTTCGGCGTGATCGGATCGCTGATCCTCGCCGCGGGCCAAGGCTCCCTGACTCTCGCCACGTTTATCGACAGCCTGATGGGCGCGGTGCGCACCTCGGCGATGATCGCGCTGATCCTCTCGGGGGCGGCGTTTCTGTCGCTGTCGATGGGATTCACGGGGCTACCGCGCGGGCTCGCCGACCTGATCGCCTCGCTTAATCTCAGCCGGTTCGAGCTTCTGATGGCGCTTCTCGTCTTCTACATCGTGCTCGGTTGCTTCCTCGACGGCATCTCCTCGGTCGTGCTGACCATGGCCGTGGTCGAACCGATGATCCGCGAGGCGGGCATCGACATCATCTGGTTCGGTATCTTCATCGTCGTGGTGGTGGAGATGGCGCAGATCACGCCGCCGATCGGGTTTAACCTCTTCGTACTGCAGGGCATGACCGGGCATGAGATGAATTTCATCGCCCGTGCCGCTATACCGATGTTCCTGATCATGGTGGTAATGGTCTTCGTCCTGATCTCCTTCCCCGAACTGGCCACCTGGCTGCCTGATAACATCCGACAGCGACCAGGCGGCTGAGTTGAGACGGGTGGGCCGGGTCCTCGCGGCTGCGGGGCGCTTCGGGCGGCTGCTTTTGGTCGCGGGGCTTTTGGCCGGGCTCGGCCTGCCCGGCCTCGCGCTGGCGATGCGGCCCTGGCTTCCGGATCTCATCGCGCTGATGATCGGTGTCGCCGCTCTGCGGATCGGGCCGCGGCAGGCACTGGGCGCGGTGCGCCAGCTACCGCAGCTTATCGGCGTCGTGCTGGCCTATCAGGTGGCCTTGCCCATTGCCGTCGCGGTCGTTTTCTGGCTCGCTGGCTTCGAGGGCATAGCGATCGCGACCGCGCTCATTCTCATGGCGGCGGCGCCTTCGATCTCGGGCAGCCCCAACCTGACGATTCTGGTCGGCGGCGACCCCGCCCCGGCGCTTCGACTCGTCATCATCGGCACCGCGCTCCTGCCGCTGACGGTGGTTCCGGTCTTTCTCGTCGCCGGCGGCTTTGGCGGCGTGGCGTCAGTTCTTGCGGCGGCGACACGGCTGATGGGCGTGATCCTCCTTGCCGCCTCCGTCGCGTTTCTTCTGCGCCGCATGCTTTTTGGGACGCCGAGCCCCGAGGCGATCGCCGCGATGGACGGTGTGTCCGCAATCGTTATGGCCGTCGTTGTCGTGGGGCTCATGTCGGCGGTCGGCCCCGCGCTCAGAACCGACCCGGCGGCCTTTGCCGGATGGCTCGTCGCAGCCTTCGCCGCCAATCTCGGGCTTCAGATAGCGGCCGCTCTGGCCCTTGGTCGAACCGGGCTTGCGGCGGACAGGACTGCGCTGTCGATCATCGCAGGCAACCGGAACATCGCGCTCTTCCTCGTCGCGCTGCCGGCGAGCGCCACCGACCCGATTCTCCTGTTTATCGGCTGCTATCAAATCCCTATGTACCTGACGCCGATTCTCATGAATCGCTTCTACAGTACGCTTCAGGCGCGCGAATGAACCCAGGCGACGGCGGGCTACACGCTATCAAGTCATGCCGGGAAAACGCTCAGGATTTGGTGGAGCCAAGGGGAGTCGAACCCCTGACCTCTTGAATGCCATTCAAGCGCTCTCCCAACTGAGCTATGGCCCCACCGGAGGTCCGGGCACCTTGGCCCGCGTGAGGCGCGATATAGGCAAGGCCGCGCGGGGGCGCAAGGAAAAAAGTGGGTCGAGAGATTGAAATGCAAACGGGCGCGGATGCCCGCGCCCGGCACCGGCGGATCGGCGGATTGGACAGCTCCGACGTCTCAGCTGTCGTCGTCGGAGCTCGCGACATCCGCGATCTCGTCGAGCGAGACGTCGTCGTCGTCGTCATCATCCTCAAGCAGATCGTCGTCCAGATCGGTGTCGCTGCTATCATCGTCGAGATCTTCGTCGTCGGTCAGATCATCGACTTCGACATCCTCTTTCTTCGCGGCCTTCTTTTCCGCGATCACTGCGCGGCCGCGGCCGGAGGTCAGGCTTTCGGCGGTGAAGGTATGCCCACATTCGGGGCAGGTCATCGGGTCGCGCTGCAGGTCGTAAAACCGGCTCGCGCAGTGCGGGCAAAGGCGCTTGACGCCCCATTCGTCCTTGGGCATGGAAATCTCCCTCCGTGCGCGTCTATTCGAAAGTCGGTGCGCTCTGCCACATGAGCGGGGGCCTGTCAAAGCCTTTCGGTTTCGACCGGGCGGCGCGCCGCTCGGGGGGCTTCCCACCGGGCCGAAAGCGGCTAGAGTGCGCCCGAGCGGAAGGACATCCATGCCCGAGCACATCCTGGACGGCGAACCGCCCCTTGCCATCACGCTTCGCCGGTCGGCGCGGGCACGGCGATTCTCTCTTCGTGTCTCGCGGCTCGACGGGCGCGTGACCTTGTCGATGCCAGCCCGCGCGCACGAGGCCGAGGCGCTCGATTTCGCCCGCTCAAAGGCGGCGTGGCTGCGCGCGATGATCTCAGAGGCGGGCGAGCGGGAGACCGTGGGAATCGGCACGCGGCTGCCGGTCGAAGGCCGGCCTCTGGCCGTCACCGCGGCACCGGTGCGCGCAGTCCGGGCCGAGGGTGGGGCGCTCTTGGTGCCGGGAACCGCAGACCGCGCGGGTCGCCGCGTACAGGCCTTCCTGAAGCTCCTTGCGCGTGACCGGCTCTGGGTGGCAAGCCGGGTTCATGCCGGGCGGCTCGGGCGGCCGTTCTCACGGCTCACGCTGCGTGACACGCGGTCGCGCTGGGGGTCGTGCACGCAAGACGGCGGCCTGATGTATTCCTGGCGGCTAATCATGGCGCCGCCCGAGGTGCTCGACTATGTCGCGGCGCACGAAGTCGCGCATCTGGCCGAGATGAACCACTCGCCCGCGTTCTGGGGCACGGTCGCCGAGCTCCTGCCGGGATACGCGCGCCACCGGCAATGGCTGAAACGGAACGGCGCGGCGCTGCACAGGTGGGATTTCGTCGGCCGGTGATGCGCAATGGCCGATTGACGGCGTCGGGTTGCCGTGATCACATCCCGCCATGCTGATCCCGTCCCGCGCCGCCGATCCCGGCCAGCCCGCGCATGACCGGCTCTACCGGTCGCTTCGCCAGCAGATCATGCATGGCGAGATTGCTCCGGGACAGGCGCTGACACTGAGAGGGCTCGCCAAGAGCTACGGTGTGTCCATGACCCCGGCACGCGAGTCGCTGAGGCGGCTCGCCGCGGAAGGCGCGCTGACGCTGTCCTCCTCGGGCCGGGTGTCGACGCCGGACCTTTCCAACGACCGGATCGAGGAGCTTGCGACTCTGCGCTCGCTGATCGAGACCGAGCTTGCCAGCCGCGCCCTGCCGCGCGCCCATATCGCGCTGATCGAGCGCTTGCAGGCGATCAACATGGCCAATGCCGAGGCGGCGGTGAAACGCGACGCGGTCGGCTATATCCGCACCAATCTGGAGTTTCACCGCACGCTCTACCTGCGCGCCCAGGCGCCGGCGATGCTGGCGATCGCCGAAACCGTGTGGCTACAGCTCGGCCCCACGATGCGCGCACTTTATTCCCGCCTGTCCCGGTCCGAGCCGCCGCAGCATCACCGCATGATCATCGCCGCGCTCAAGGCCGGCGACGAGCCGGCGCTGCGGCTTGCGATCCGCACGGATGTCACGCAAGGACTGCGCCACCTCGCAGCGTGAGGGCCGGTCGCTTCGATGTCACTCCCCGAGCGCGATCCCCTCGCGCCTCGGATCGGCCCCGCCCTTCAGACCGTCCGGACCGAGAGAGATCGCGTGAAGGCCAGAGGTCAGGTCGCTCTGGTTGGTCTCATATCCCATCGCCTGAAGCTCGGCTTCAAGCGCGGCCGCATCGGTGCCTTCCTCGAGATCGTACGTCCCGAAGCGGTTCACCAGATGCGGCATCGCGACGGCCGCCTGCACGTCCATGCTCCAGTCGAGATGGGCAATGATCGCCTGCGCCACATAGCCAATGATCCGGCTGCCACCTGGGGAGCCCACGACCAGAACTGGCGCGCCGTCCTTCAGCACGATAGTCGGCGCCATGGACGACCGCGGGCGCTTGCCCGGCTCCACCCGATTGGCGATCGGCACACCATCCGAATGGCTCTCAAAGGAGAAGTCGGTCAGTTCGTTGTTCAGAAGGAACCCGCCCGGCGCCATCAGGCGCGAGCCAAAGCCGTTCTCGATGGTCGTGGTCATCGACAGCGCGTTGCCGTCGGCGTCGACGATCGAGATATGCGAGGTTGAAGGCATCTCGATTGGTACGTCGTCGGCCCAGAGAAGCGCGTGATCGAAGGCCGGGGCGCCCGGCGCCACTTCGGGCAGCGCGTCGTCGCCGGAAAGAAGCTCCGCCCGGCTGGCGAGATATTCCCGGTCCACGAGGCCCTTCGTTGGGACTGGCACGAAGTCGCTGTCGGCCATGTAGCGGCCTCGGTCCGCGAATGCGAGACGCGAGGCGTCGCCAATGAGCCGCCAGGCTTCGGATGATTGCGGATCGAGTGACGCAAGGTCGTAATTGTCGAGCATCCCGAGGATCTGGCCCACGGTCAGTGCGCCCGATGATGGCGGCCCCATGCCGCAGATCTCATGCGCGCGATAGCTGGCGCAGACGGCGGGCCGTTCCTTGACCCGGTAGAGCGCCAGGTCGTTAAGCGCCAGGTGGCCCGGATTGCCCGGCGCCGTGCGCACCGTCGTCACGATGCCCTCGGCGATTCCGCCGGAATAGAACGCCCCGGCGCCGAGTGCCGCGATGGTTCTGAGCGTCTCCGCATAGGCGTGGTTTCTGAGTGAGTCGCCCTCGGCGATCGGGGTGCCGCCCGGCAGGAAATAGTCGCGCGTCGGCCCGAACCGCGACAAGCGGTCGGCGTCCTCCTCAACCAGCGACGCGAGGCGGCCCGAAACGGTGAAGCCCTCGTCGGCATGGGCGATCGCGTCGTCGAACAGCCCTGCCCAGTCGAGTCGGCCCCACCGGTCATGCGCCGCTTGCAGCAGCGCGGGTGTGCCGGGCGTGCCGACGCTGAGGCCGCCCACCACCGCGTCGAAAAAATCCAGGGGCGCGCCTGCCGCGTCCTGAATGAGCGTGGGCGTCGCGGCGAGAGGGGCGGTTTCGCGGCCGTCGAGCGTTGTCAACCCGCCGGTCGCGCTGTCATACCAAACGAGGAATGCCCCGCCGCCGAGGCCGGAGGACTGCGGCTCGACGAGGCCGAGCACCGCCTGAACCGCGACCATCGCGTCCGCGGCGCTGCCACCCGCGCGCAGAACCCGCGCGCCGGCCTCGACAGCAAGGGGACTGGCTGCGGCGACCATCCAGTCCTGCGCCTCGACCGGCCGCCCTTCGGTCTTGGCGGCCAGAGCGGCGCCGGCTGCCTCGCTCAGCGTGACGGCGTCCGCGCCGTCGCCCGCCGCTTCCGGGTTGACGGCGTCGGCTGCTTCCTGGGCGAGCGCAGCGGCGGCGAAGAGGGTGGCTGAGAGACTGAGAAGCTTGAGATAGGCCATGAGTCATCCTCTGCATTCGGAATGAACAGACAGGATAAGTCTTACCACAACTTCCGCGAGTAGCGCGGCGCGTTTCCCTTGCTGATACCGGGTCAGTGCGACGCCTGTGTCGCCCGTTGGATCAGGCGTGAATGGGCCCGTCTCCACAGGCGAGTGCGGCTTCGCGCACGGCTTCCGAAAAGGTCGGGTGAGCGTGACAGGTCAGCGCGATGTCCTCCGCCGCCGCACCGAATTCCATGCCGACGCAGATCTCGTGGATCAGATCGCCTGCCGCGGGCCCGATGATATGGGCGCCGAGGATGCGATCTGTTTCCTTGTCGGCCAGCAGCTTCACGAAGCCCTCGCCCTGAAACACCGCCTTCGCGCGGCCGTTGCCCATGAAGGAGAACTTGCCGACCTTGTAGGCGCGGCCTTCCTCTTTCAGCTGCTCCTCGGTCTTGCCGACGGTCGCGACTTCGGGCGTGGTGTATATCACGCCGGGGATTACGTTGTAGTTAACGTGGCCGGCATTGCCCGCGAGAATCTCGGCCAGGGCCATGCCCTCGTCTTCGGCCTTGTGTGCGAGCATCGGGCCGGCGATCGCGTCGCCGATCGCGTAAATCCCCTTGATATTCGTAGCGAAATGGCCGTCGGTCTTGACCTGGCCGCCCTTCTCCAATTCCACCCCGAGCTTGTCGAGGCCGAGCCCTTCGGTGAAGGGGCGGCGACCTGTGGCGACGAGCACGCAGTCGGCGTCGAGCGTCGCCTCGCTGTCGTCCTTGCGGAGCTTGTAGGTGACGGTCGCTTTGCCGCGCTTGACATCGGCACCTTGAACGGCCGCACCGAGGATGATCTCAAGTCCTTGCTTTTTCAAAATTCTCTGGAAGGTCTTCTGGACGTCGCCGTCCATGCCGGGGGTGATCTGGTCGAGGAATTCGATGACCGTCACCTCGGTGCCGAGGCGGGCATAGACGGAGCCGAGTTCCAGACCGATCACCCCCGCGCCGATCACGACCATGGTCTTCGGCACTTTCACAAGCTCTAGCGCGCCGGTGGAGGTCACGACGGCCTTTTCGTCTACTTCGACACCCTTCAGGCTGGAGGCCTCGGACCCCGTTGCGATCACGATGTGCTTCGCCCCGTGGGTCTCGTCGCCGACCTTGACCTTGCCCGGTCCGGGGATCGAACCCCAGCCCTTGAGCCAGGTTATCTTGTTCTTCTTGAAGAGAAATTCGACGCCCTTGGTATTTTGGCCGATGACGTCGTCCTTGTAGGCGACCATCTGCTTCCAGTCGACAGAGGGCGCCTTCCCTTTGAGCCCCATCTTGGCGAAGTTCTCCTCGGCCTCGTGCAGCATGTGGCTGGCGTGCAGCAGCGCCTTGGACGGGATGCAACCGACGTTGAGGCAAGTGCCACCCAAGGTTTCGCGGCCCTCGACGACGGCGGTCTTCAATCCCAGTTGCGCGCAGCGGATGGCCGAGACATAGCCGCCCGGACCGGCGCCGATGATGATCACGTCGAACTCAGCCATGGGTCACTCCTTTGGTCATTTCCGGTGTTTGCCGGGCGTCGGCAAGACGTATGGCAAGCGTATGACATCCGTCCCGACACGTGTCGTGCCGGGCGGCGGTGCCGGACGGGGGGCCGTCTGCCCCCCGCCGCGGCCGTTCCGGCCGCGCCCCCCGAAGGTATTTCGGAACAGAAGAAGAACCACCGGTCATTACGCCATCAGCGCCGCGAGATAGAGAAGCACGGTGGCGGCGAAGCCCACGAGCCAGAGGAGCGTGCGAATGCCGGTGATGCCGAAACCGTAGGCAGGGACGTAGAGGATGCGTGCGAGCAGGAAGACCTGCGCGGCGGTCAGCGTGGCGGCGCCGAATGCGTCCTTCAGCGCGAGGATCAGGACCGCCGGCGCGAAGAGCGCCATCGCGGTGATCGAGTTCGTCAGCGCGCGGTCGAGCCGGCCGGTGATGCCTTTCAGTGTCCGGTGGTCGTCGCGCGACGAGATCAGGTAGCCCATGCCGAGCTGGCCCATCGAGCCCGTCACCTTGAGGATCAGGATGAGCGCGGTGAAGAGCCCGTAGAGCGCGAGGATGTTGAGTTCGCTGGACATGGGAGCGGATCCTTTCCGGGTCTGGGCTCAGGCAGTGCGGAGGAAATGGTAATCGCCGTCCCGCACCCCGGCGCGCTTCGCGTGCATTTCCGACTGCGGCGCGTCGAGGAAAGCCTGCGCCTTGGCGTGGTCGTTGACCTCGAAGAGGAACCAGACGCGGTTGGGCTCGCCGTCCTCGCGCCAGAGCTGGAGGAGGCTGAGACCCGCCTGGCCATGCGCCTCGCGGTCGGCGTCGAAGACGTCCTTCCAGGTTTCGTAGTCGTCGATGTCGTTGCGGCAGAGGAGTTGCATGGTGTGGGTCCTCTCGAATGTATTACCGGGCTGAAGCTGTGCGCCATACACACTCTATGGCTTTTTCAGTTCAACATGCTCGGCGAGGTTTACCCCCAGGCTAATTTGTGGAGCCCACTTACCAATATCGGCGCATGCACTCACCGCAGCTACAGATTGAGACTTTAGTTGTTGGGCATACTTAATGCCAAAGCAAACAACTGCGACCGCTTTTTGTCGCTGCTCCGCTTTGTCATACTCGGCGCGAAGAATGCGTCCGAGATCGTCCGCAGTCATACCGATCTCCCAGTTAAGATGAGGCCAAAGATGCCACGTTCGTTGCTCACAGATCCATCAGCAACCTTGTCGGATCCTCCAAAGCCTCCTTCACCCGGACGAGGAACGTGACGGCGCCCTTGCCGTCGACGACCCGGTGGTCGTAGGAAAGCGCGAGGTACATCAT
Source organism: Defluviimonas aquaemixtae (assembly GCF_900302475.1). Taxonomy (NCBI): domain Bacteria; kingdom Pseudomonadati; phylum Pseudomonadota; class Alphaproteobacteria; order Rhodobacterales; family Paracoccaceae; genus Albidovulum; species Albidovulum aquaemixtae. The sequence goes on along the minus strand of NZ_OMOQ01000005.1, from coordinate 35,954 downwards.
CGGGCGGATCACGATCTCGCCGTTCACCACGATCGGGCGCTCCTGGATCTTGTGCATCCCGAGGATCCCCGATTGCGGCGGGTTGAGGATCGGCGAGGACATCAAGGAGCCGTAGACGCCGCCGTTCGAGATGGTGAAGCTGCCCCCCTGCATTTCGGCCATCGAGAGCTTGCCGTCGCGGGCGCGGAGGCCCAGTTCGCCGATCTTCTTCTCGATCGCGGCGAAGCCCATCTGGTCGGCGTCGCGCACGACGGGCACGACGAGGCCCGAGGGCGTGCCGACGGCCACGCCCATGTGGACGTAGTTCTTGTAGACGATGTCGCCGCCGTCGATCTCGGCATTGACCTCGGGCACCTCCTTCAGCGCGTGGCAGCACGCCTTGACGAAGAAGGACATGAAGCCAAGCTTGACGCTGTGCTTCTTCTCGAATTCGGCCTTGTACTGGTTGCGAAGCTCCATGACCGCGGACATGTCGACTTCGTTGTAGGTCGTAAGCATGGCGGCGGTGTTCTGGGCGTCCTTGAGGCGGCGGGCGATGGTGGCGCGCAGCCGCGTCATCTTCACCCGCTCTTCGCGCGCGGCATCCTCGGCCGGGATCGGGGCGCGAGGTGCTGCGGCGGGGGCCGGGGTTGCGGCGGCCGCGGCGGGGGCGGCATCGGCTTTGCCCGCGGCGGCCTTGGCCACGTCTTCTTTCATGACGCGGCCGTCCTTGCCGGTGCCGGTGACCTGATCGGCCGTGAGCCCGGCTTCGGCCATCGCCTTCTTGGCCGACGGCGCGTCCTCGACATCCTTGCGCTCCTTGACCGTCTCCGGCCCGGCGCCGGGCGATTCCACCGCTTCGGCCTGTTCCACCGCGGTGTCAGCCTTTGCGGGGGCAGAGCCGGCGCCCGCGCCTTCCCTGATGACAGCGAGGCGGGCCTTGGCGTCGACGGTCGCGCCTTCCTCGGCCACGATCTCGGCGAGCGTCCCGGCGACAGGGGCCGGCACCTCGACCGAGACCTTGTCGGTCTCAAGCTCGCAGAGCATCTCGTCCTGCTGGACGGCGTCGCCAACCTTCTTGAACCAGGTGGAGACGGTCGCCTCGGTCACGCTTTCGCCGAGCGTGGGAACCATCACGTCGATATTCTTACCAGACATCTTGCTATCACTTCCCTCTTCGGCTTTTGGCGCGGCTTCGGCGCTTTTCTTGGGGGTCACTTTCTCGGGACTGGCATCGCCCGCCTCGGCGATCTGCGCCAGAAGCGCGTTCACGCCGACTGTGTCGCCCTCCTTGGCTACGATCTCGGCGAGCTTGCCGGCGGCCGGCGAGGGGACCTCGACCGTCACCTTGTCGGTCTCGAGCTCGCAGAGCATTTCATCCTCCGCGACGCTGTCGCCCGGTTGCTTGAACCAGGTGGCGACGGTCGCCTCCGAGACGCTTTCGCCGAGCGTTGGGACGCGGACCTCGATGCTCATTTCTTGCCATCCTCCAGAGTCAGCGCCTCGTTCACGATCACGTCTTGTTCGGCCTTGTGACGCGAGGCGAGGCCGGTCGCGGGCGAGGCCGAGGCGTGCCGGCCGACATAGCGCGGGCGCTGGGTCTTGGCCTTGATCCGGGTGAGCACCCATTCGATGTTCGGCTCCACGAAGGTCCAGGCGCCCTGGTTCTTGGGCTCTTCCTGGCACCAGATCACCTCGGCTTCCTTGAAGCGCCCAAGCTCCTTCACCACGGATTGCGCCGGGAACGGGTAGAACTGTTCGAGCCGGAGGAGGTAGACGTCGTCGATCCCGCGCGCGTCGCGTTCTGCGAGCAGGTCGAAATAGACCTTGCCCGAACACATCACGACGCGGCGGATCTTCTTGTCGGCCACCAGTTTGGTGTCCGAATGGCCCTTCTGCGCGTCGTCCCAAAGGCAACGGTGGAAGGTCGAGCCGGTGGTAAAGTCGTCCGCGTCCGAGACGCACATCGGATGCCGCAGCAGCGATTTCGGCGTCATCAGAATAAGGGGCTTGCGGAACGTCCGGTGAAGCTGACGGCGCAGGATGTGGAAGTAATTCGCGGGTGTCGAGCAGTTGGCGACGATCCAGTTGTCCTGCGCGCATTGCTGCAGGAAGCGTTCGAGCCGGGCGGAGGAGTGTTCCGGCCCCTGTCCCTCAAACCCATGCGGCAGGAGGCAGACGAGGCCCGACATGCGCAGCCATTTCGATTCGCCCGACGAGATGAACTGGTCGAACATGATCTGGGCGCCGTTGGCGAAGTCGCCAAACTGCGCCTCCCACATCACGAGCGCGTTGGGCTCGGCGAGCGAATAGCCGTACTCGAACCCGAGGACGGCGTATTCCGACAACATCGAATCGATGACCTCGTAGCGCGACTGGCCCGTCTTGATGTGGTTGAGCGGGTAGTAGCGTTCCTCGGTCGATTGATCGATGAAGGCCGAATGGCGCTGGCTGAAGGTTCCGCGCGTGCAGTCCTGCCCGGAGAGGCGCACCGGGAAGCCCTCGGTCAGCAAGGAGCCGAAGGCCAAGGCTTCGGCGGTGGCCCAGTCGAAGCCATTGCCGGACTTGAACATCGCGGCCTTGTTCTCGAGCTGGCGCGCGACGGTCTTGTGAATGTCGAAGTCATCGGGCGCGCGAGTCAGCGCGTCGCCGATCTCGGCCATCAGCTTCTTGGTGATCGCGGTCTTGCCGGGGGTGTATTCCTCGCTCTCGCGGTCGAGATGCGACCAGCGTCCGTCGAGCCAGTCGGCCTTGTTGGGCTTGTAGCTCTTGCCGGTCTCGAATTCCTCGTTGAGATGCGCCTGGAAGGCGGCCTTCATGTCCTCGATCTCGCCCTCGGGGATGAGACCGTCGCGGACGAGCCGTTCGGTGTAGATCTGAAGCGTCGTCTTGTGGGTCTTGATCCGCTTGTACATCTGCGGATTGGTGAACATCGGCTCGTCGCCCTCGTTGTGACCGAAACGGCGGTAGCAGAACATGTCGATGACCACGTCCTTGCGGAACTTCTGCCGGAACTCGGTCGCGACCTTGGCGGCGTGGACGACCGCCTCGGGGTCGTCGCCGTTAACGTGGAAGATCGGCGCCTCGACCATCAGCGCGATATCCGTCGGGTAGGGCGAGGAGCGTGAGAAATGCGGTGCGGTCGTGAAACCGATCTGGTTGTTGACGACGATGTGCATCGTGCCGCCGGTGCGGTGCCCGGCGAGGCCGGAAAGGCCGAAGCATTCGGCCACGACGCCCTGACCGGCGAAGGCCGCGTCGCCGTGCAGGAGGATCGGCAGGACCTTCGTGCGGGTCGTGTCGTTGATCTGCGCCTGCTTGGCGCGGACCTTGCCAAGGACGACCGGGTTCACCGCCTCGAGATGCGAGGGGTTGGCGGTCAGCGAGAGGTGCACCTCGTTGCCGTCGAATGTCCGGTCCGACGAGGCCCCGAGGTGGTATTTCACGTCGCCCGAGCCGTCCACGTCCTCGGGCTTGAAGCTTCCACCCTGAAACTCGTTGAAGATCGCCCGGTAGGGCTTGCCCATCACGTTGGCAAGCACAGAGAGCCGGCCGCGATGCGGCATGCCGAAGACGATGTCCTCGACGCCGAGCGCACCGCCGCGCTTGACGATCTGTTCCATCGCCGGGATCAGGGCCTCGCCGCCGTCGAGGCCGAAGCGCTTGGTGCCCATATACTTGACGTGGAGGAACTTCTCGAAGCCTTCGGCCTCCACGAGCTTGTTGAGGATCGCCTTGCGGCCCTCTCGCGTGAACGCGATCTCCTTTCCGAAGCCCTCGATCCGCTCCTTCAGCCAGGACGCCTGTTCGGGATCGGAGATGTGCATGTACTGGAGCGCGAATGTGCCGCAATAGGTGCGCTTCACGATCTCGAGGATCTCGCGCATCGAGGCATGTTCGAGACCCAGCACCTTGTCGATGAAGATCGGCCGGTCCATGTCGGCCTCGGCGAAACCGTAGGAGCGGGGGTCGAGCTCGGGATGCGGCGTCTCGGCGCGCATGCCCAGGGGATCGAGCTCGGCGACGAGATGGCCGCGGATCCGATAGGCGCGGATGATCATCAGCGCGCGGATCGAATCGAGCACCGCCTGCTTGACCTGGTCGTCGCTGACCGCGACGCCCATCTCGGCGGCCTTCGCCTTGATCTTGTCGCCGGCGCCCTTCATCTCCTTGGCCGCGATCGGCCATTCCCCGGTCAGCGCCGAGGTCAATTCGTCCGCCGGCATCGGCGGCCAGTCAGCACGCTCCCACGAGGCGCCCTTCGCCTCTTTCCGGACGTCGTTCTCCGCGTCCCCGAGCGAACGGAAGAAGGCGGCCCACGTCGCATCGACTGCGCCTGGGTCATTGGCATAGCGGGCATAGAGCTGTTCGACATATTCGGCATTCGCGCCTTGCAGGAAGCTCGAGGCGTGGAACTGGCCGTTGGGGGATTGTTCCGTCATGATCCTATCGGCCGGTTGGCGTTCCGGCCGCTCCTGTCGTCATGGTTGGGGCCGCGGATCGTGGCAGGCGCGGCCGGGGTGATGGGGGCGGCTCTCATGCGCGCTTCCCCGTGAGGCTGTCGGTCAGGCGGCCAAGAAGGCCGCGCCGGTCTGCATCGACAGACGCGTTCGCGGGCGGCTCGGCGCCATAGCCGAAGCGGGCGAAGTCCTCGGCATAGACCTCGGCGATCCGCGTCAGCGTCTCCGCCGACGGCGTGAGGCGTTCGGCGTCGGGCGCCATGTTCTTCTTGCGCACGTTTTCCTTCGGGATGGCCCGCGGGCCTTGGGTGTCGCCCGCGAGCCCGTCGATATGGCCGACGAGCGTGGACAACCCGTCCTCCAACCGGAAGACAGTCGCGTCGTCGGGCACGATCTTCGATTGCGGGCAGAGGTGGTTGTCGTAGAGGAACGGCTCGTCCTCGGCACGGCCGACCCAGTCGTCGAACCACTCGTCGATCGACCAGAGCGCGGCGACGGTGCCCTCGACCTCCACCTGGTACTGGAACGCGCTGACGAGCCGCTTGACCGGGTGGCGCACGACCGCGAAGGACGAGGCGATCCAGTCGGGCGGGACCAGCCGCATGAGCGCGGACCAGGGCAGGTGCTGGGGCGAAGACTTCGTCCAGCGCTTGGCTTCAGGCAGTTCCAGATGGCGTGTGTCGAGAAAGGCGAGCGCGCCGAAGCGTTGCCGGAGGTACGCCTCGACCGACGACCCGCCGCATTTCGGGACGTGGGCGTAGTAGTGAAGCTTTTCGACAACCCGGAAAATCGGCATACCCGTCACCTTGCTAACCCCGCCCCAGACTGCGCCGGGGCGGGAGGACAATCAACCTATCGCCTTCAGAACCGCCTCGCCAAGCGTCGCCGGGCTGTCGGCCACGACGATGCCGGCCGAGCGCATCGCCTCGATCTTCTCCTCTGCGCCGCCCTTGCCGCCGGCGACGATGGCGCCGGCATGGCCCATGCGCCGGCCCGGAGGCGCGGTGCGGCCGGCGATGAAGCCCGCGACCGGCTTCTTGCGGCCCTTCTTGGCCTCGTCTTTCAGGAACTGCGCCGCCTCTTCCTCGGCCGAGCCGCCGATCTCGCCGATCATGATGATGCTTTCGGTCTCGTCATCGGCGAGAAACCATTCGAGGACGTCGAGATGCTCCGTCCCCTTGATCGGGTCGCCGCCGATCCCGACGCAGGTGCTTTGCCCCAAGCCCACATCGGTCGTCTGCTTCACCGCCTCGTAGGTCAGCGTGCCAGAGCGCGAGACGACGCCGACCGAGCCCTTCTTGTGGATATGGCCGGGCATGATGCCGATCTTGCATTCGTCGGGCGTGATGACGCCGGGGCAGTTCGGGCCGACGAGGGTGGATTTAGAGCCCTGAAGGGCGCGCTTGACGCGCATCATGTCGAGGACCGGGATTCCTTCGGTGATGCAGACGATGAGCGGCATTTCGGCGTCGATTGCCTCGAGGATCGAGTCGGCGGCGAAGGGCGGGGGCACGTAGATGACGCTGGCATTGGCCTCGGTCGCGGCCTTCGCCTCGTGGACCGAGTTGAAGACCGGCAGGCCGATATGGGTCTGCCCCCCTTTGCCCGGCGTCACGCCGCCAACCATCTTGGTGCCGTATTCGACGGCCTGTTCGGTGTGAAAGGTGCCTTGGCTGCCGGTGAGGCCCTGGCAAATGACCTTGGTGTTCTTGTCCACGAGTACTGACATGTCTTACCCCTTCACCGCCTTGACGATCTTTTCGGCCGCGTCCGACAGGTCGTCCGCCGCGATGACGTTGAGGCCGGAGCCCTTGATGATCTCCTTGCCCTTCTCGACATTGGTTCCTTCGAGCCGCACCACCAAGGGCACCTGAAGCCCCACCTCCTTGACCGCGGCGATCACGCCCTCGGCGATGATGTCGCAGCGCATGATGCCGCCGAAGATGTTGACGAGGATGCCCTTCACGTTCGGGTCGGACGTGATGATCTTGAAGGCCTCGGTCACCTTCTCCTTCGTGGCCCCGCCGCCGACATCGAGGAAATTGGCGGGCTCCGCGCCGTAGAGCTTGATGATGTCCATCGTCGCCATGGCCAACCCTGCGCCGTTGACCATGCAGCCGATCTCGCCGTCGAGCGCGATGTAGTTCAGGTCGAACTTCGAGGCGGCGAGCTCCTTCGGGTCCTCCTCGGTCTCGTCGCGAAGGGCGGCGATGTCGGGGTGGCGGTAGATCGCGTTGCCGTCGAAGCCCATCTTGGCGTCGAGGCATTTGAGCTGGCCGCCGGGGGTGACGATCAGAGGATTGATCTCAAGCATCTCCATGTCCTTCTCGACGAAGAGCTTGTAGAGCGTCCGGATCAGGCCCACGCATTGCTTGACCTGCGCCCCTTCCAGTCCCAGCGCGAAGGCCACGCGGCGGCCATGGAAGTCCGAAAGGCCCGAGGCGGGATCGACGCTAAACGACAGGATCTTGTCGGGCGTCTTGTGGGCCACCTCCTCGATGTCCATGCCGCCTTCGGTCGAGCAAACGAAGGCGATGCGCGAGGTCTGGCGGTCGACCAAGAGCGCGAGGTAAAGCTCGCGCGCGATGTCGGAGCCGTCCTCGATATAGATTCGGTTGACCTGCTTGCCGGGGGCGCCAGTCTGGTGCGTGACGAGCGTCCGGCCGAGCATCTTGCGCGCTTCGTTGGCGGCCTCTTCGACCGACTTGGCGATCCGCACGCCGCCTTTCTCGCCTGCCTCGGCCTCCTTGAAATTGCCCTTGCCGCGCCCGCCCGCATGGATCTGGGCCTTGACGACCCACAGGGGGCCGTCGAGCTCCCCGGCCGCAGTCTTGGCCTCCTCGGCCCGGAGGACCGCCCGGCCGTCCGACACCGGCGCGCCGTAGCTGCGCAGAAGCGCCTTGGCCTGGTATTCGTGGATGTTCATCGCATGTCCCCCGGTTCCGTTCGGTCTGTCGCCGGTGATGGCACAGGCACAGCCGCGAACGAAGGGGGAAATGTTGGATTTGCGGTCGTTGCGTGAGAATTGTGATTTTTGTGATCACAGCAGGAAATAGTGTGATCACATATTTGATGTCTGGGTCCGAAACACGGCTTCGCAAAGATTCGAAACGAAAAAGGGGCGCCGAAGCGCCCCCTTGGTGAAACCTCAGTCAGATCAGCCGAGAGAGCTGTCGATCCCCCTGCAGGCCTCGACAAGTCCCTTCACCGACTCGACGGACTTGTTGAACATCGCTTGTTCGGCATTGTTCAGCTTGATGTCGACGACGCGCTCGACGCCGCCCGCGCCGAGGATCGTCGGCACTCCGACATACATACCGCTCAGCCCGAAGGCGCTGTCGACATAAGCCGCGCAGGGCAGGAGCCGCTTCTGGTCCTTGAGATAGGCCTCGGCCATCTCGATCGCCGAGGCGGCGGGTGCGTAGAAGGCCGAGCCGGTCTTAAGAAGCCCCACGATCTCGGCCCCGCCGTCGCGGGTGCGCTGGACGATTGCGTCGAGCCGGTCCTGGGTTGTCCAGCCCATATCGACGAGATCGGGCAGCGGGATGCCGGCGACGGTCGAGTAGCGGGTCAATGGCACCATCGTGTCGCCGTGGCCGCCAAGGACGAAGGCGGTGACGTCGCGCATCGAGACGCCGAATTCGACGCTGAGGAAGTGCCGGAAGCGGGCCGAATCGAGCACGCCCGCCATCCCGACGACCTTTTCGTGCGGCAGGCCGGAGAATTCGCGCAAGGCCCAGACCATCGCATCCAGGGGATTGGTGATGCAGATGACGAACGCGTCGGGCGCATTGGCCTTGATGCCCTCGCCCACCGATTTCATGACCTTGAGATTGATGCCGAGAAGATCGTCGCGGCTCATGCCGGGCTTGCGCGGGACGCCGGCGGTGACGATACAGACATCGGCACCCGAGATGTCGGCATAGTCGTTTGCGCCCTTCAGCGCCGCGTCGAAGCCTTCGACGGGCCCGGATTGAGCGAGGTCGAGCGCCTTGCCTTGCGGGATGCCTTCGGCGATGTCGAAAAGGACGACGTCGCCCAGTTCCTTGATCGCGGCGAGATGGGCGAGCGTGCCGCCGATCTGCCCCGCACCGATGAGGGCGATCTTGGGTCTGGCCATGATTAGTCTCCGGGTCCAGGTGAATGTCGCGCCATTGGGTAATCGCTCGCCGCCCGCCGTGCAAGCCCGCTGCGCTGCGGCATGAGTCGCTTTGCAGGAGCTATGACTTGGCGTAGGGCTGGGGCGGGCGGACCGGAGGAGACGTGCGGAATGGGACAGGTGAGGGGTGGATCGGCCCGGGATTCGGACCGGTGATCCGGCGCGCGCTGCGCCTTACCCCGCGCTGGACCTTCCGCACGCCGGTGGGGCTCGCCGCCGTGACGGCGTTCGCCTACGCGCTCGCGCTCTGGGCGCTCGGCGAATTCGACCGGGCGCCGGCCGAGGGGTGGGTCGAGTCACGGCTTTCGCCGGTGAAGACGGCGGTACACTTCGGCGTGGCGCAGGTCCTGCCGCTTCGTCAGCCCGGTGCGGAAAACGTGGCGTCCGGCCGGGTCTTCCGCGATTGTGCCGCCTGTCCCGAAATGGTGGAAAATCCGGCGGGCGCCTTTCTCATGGGCTCGCCGCTCTTTGAAGTCGGGTGCTACCGGTATGTCTGGCTGCGCGGGCCCTTCCGCAGGCAGTTTCGCATTGCCAACCGCGCGGGGCCGCGTCGGCTCGTCCAGATCTCGCGGCCCTTCGCGATCGCGCGCCGCGAACTGACGCATGGCGAGTGGATGGCGGCGCAGTCCGACCCGGACTGGCAACGATTTTCCAGCGACGTGCCGAAGCCACCGCGGTACGATTCGGATGACGTGCCAGACCGCGCGGGAACCGGCGTCGACTGGGGCGATGCGCGGGCCTTTGCGCGCTGGCTGAGCGCCACGACCGGCAAGGCCTACCGGCTGCCGACCGAGGCGGAGTGGGAATACGCCGCCCGCGCCGGCACCGTGACGGCCTATCCCCGGGGCGACCGGATCGGGCGGAATAACGCTGCCTGTCACGACTGTTCGTCACATCGGGCCGAATCCGCCGTCGGGGCTGCACCGGCCGAGTGGATTCAGCCTTCACGACATGCATGGCAACGTATTGGAATGGGTCGAGGACTGCTTCATGCCCTGGCATCATCCTGAGAAGCGGACGGGCGGCGCGCTCCGGTTCGAGAGCCGCGAATTCGTCGTGTTCAAGGGCGGCACCGCGCTCGCCGGGCCGTGGCAGGCGCGATCGGCGATGCGGGTCGGGCCGCCTCCCAGCAACGACGGCCAAGGCTCCACGTTCCGGCTCGTCCGTGAGCTGGATGCGGAGTAGTGGGCGGGATGGAAGGGCCTCTTTTCTGGACGCTCGCCGTACTCGCCTCAGTCTCCGTCGGGCTGTCGAAGGGCGGGCTTCCGGTCGTGGCGATGCTGTCGGTGCCGGTCCTGGCGCTCGTCCTGCCGCCGGTCACGGCGGCAGGACTCCTGTTGCCGGTCTATGTCGTTTCGGACATGTTCGGGCTTTACGCCTACCGCCATGCCTTCGATAAGCGCGTGCTGGCGATTCTTGCTCCGGCGGCGGTCCTCGGCATCGGGGTCGGCTGGCTCGCGGCGGCGCATGTGTCGGACAGCGCGGTCACCGGACTCGTCGGTGTGATCGGGGCGGCCTTCGCGCTGAATCTGCTCCTGCGCCGGGGGCCGCCAATGCCGGCGCGACACGCGCATGTCGCGCCCGGACTCTTCTGGGGGGTGCTCACCGGGTTCACGAGCTTCGTGAGCCATGCGGGCGCGCCGCCCTACCAGGTATATGTGCTGCCGCTTCGCCTGACGAAAATTGTCTTCGCTGGCACGACGACGGTGCTGTTCGCCTTCGTGAACGCGGTCAAGCTGATCCCCTACGCGGCGCTCGGGCAGCTCTCGGCCGCGAATCTGAAGGTGGCGGCGATGCTATTGCCGCCATCGGTACTCGCGGTCTTCGCCGGTGTCTGGCTGGTCCGAGTGCTGCCGGAAGAGCTGTTCTTCCGGCTCGTGACCTGGACGCTTCTCGCGATCTCGCTCAAGCATCTCTGGAGTGCCTTCGCCTAGGCGCCCTTGCCGCTTGCGGGCAGGTCCTCGGCCAGATGATCGTAGTTTTCGCCTGAAGCGACGAGGCATGTCAGCCCGCCCGCCGTCGTCATGGTGATCGTCCACGTGCCGGTGTCGTCCGAGGCGAAGATCTCCATCACCGCGTTGCCGGCCGCAAGTCCGATCCCCCGGCGCGTCTCGCCGTAGCGGGCGGCAAGTTCGGCTACCACGGCGCTGCGGTCGGCGCATTGCGGCGCGGCTTGACCGAAGGCCTGGTGGGCGGCGAAGACGAGGCCACCGAAGCCCAGGGACAGTGCGAATAGCTGCTGTTTCATGTGTTGACCCGTTCGGTTGCGGCAAGCGCACGGCGCCCCGCGGCGGATGTCCGGCGGCCTGCACGCTCCCCTGACTTTCGTTTGCGAATGCGCGCCTGTTGCCGGTGACTTCGCCGATCGGCCGTCTGTGGCTGCGACAGACAGATTCTGCGCGGCGAAGCGGAAGATTCTGGTTAACGCGCCGTTCTGTTCGCGCTTCGGACAGCCTTGGCACGCCTGACGCGACGTCTCGCACGCAGCCACAGGGATATTTCTGCGTTGCGGCATTTATGGCCTTGCCGAATGTGCGGCGGATGTGGTCACTTGCGAAACATTGTTGCGAGGAGACGATCATGCCCATTTCCGACGACCGCATGCGCCCCTATCGCTCGGTGCTCTATATCCCCGGCGCGCGCGAGCGGGCGCTGGAAAAGGCGCGCGGCCTGCCGGTCGATGCGATCATCTTCGACCTTGAGGACGCTGTTGCGGCGGATGAAAAGACCAATGCCCGCGCGCTTCTCTCCCGCGTGCTGTCCGAGGCCGACTACGGTCCCCGCGCCAGAATTGTCCGGGTCAACGGGCTCGACACCGACTGGGGCGCGGACGACATCGCCGAATTCGCGGGCGCGGCCATCGACGCGATCCTCGTTCCAAAGGTCGGCGCGCCCGCCGATCTCGACGCGGTGGCCGGGCGGGTGCCTGACGTGCCGCTCTGGGCGATGATGGAGACGCCCGGGGGAATGTTGAACGCCGCCGCCATCGCCGCTCATCCGCGGCTCGCTGGCATGGTGATGGGCACCAACGACCTAGGCAAAGATCTCGGCGCCCGTTTCCGCCCCGACCGGCTGCCCATGCTGACCTCGCTTCAGCTTTGCCTGCTGGCCGCGAAGGCGCATGGCCTAATCATCGTCGATGGGGTCTATAACGCCTTCAAGGACGACGAGGGGCTCAAGGCCGAATGCGAACAGGGCCGCGACATGGGCTTCGACGGCAAGACGCTGATCCATCCGGCACAGATCGAGATTACCAACGCCGCCTTCGCGCCGTCGGACGCCGATGTCGAACTTGCCCGACGCCAGATCGACGCCTTCGAGGCCGCAAAGCGCGATGGCCAGGGCGTCGCCGTCGTCGACGGCAAGATCGTCGAGAACCTCCACGCCGCGACCGCCCGCCAGATCCTCGCCCGGGCGGAAGCTATTGCAGAGCGCGCGATTTAGGCCAGACTGCGCACCGATGCAGCGGCGCGAAAGGGTTCCACATGCAGCTCATGATCCTCGGCCTCATCCTCTGGACTGCCGCGCACCTCTTCAAGCGCGTCGCGCCGGGCTTGCGCGCCCGGATGGGCGACATTCCGGGTAAGTTGCTCGTGACGGTCCTGTCGCTCGCCGCCGTTTTCCTGATGGTGATCGGCTTTCGCCGGGCTGAGTTTGAACCGATCTATACCCCGTGGCCTGGCATGGGGCATCTAAACAATCTCCTGATGCTTGGCTCCGTGTTCCTGTTCGGCGTGTCTCATTCGAAGGGCATCGTGAAGTCGAAGCTCCGTCATCCGATGCTGACGGGCGTCATCGTCTGGGCCGTGGCGCATCTTCTCGTCAACGGCGACCTCGCCTCGGTCGTCCTTTTCGGCGGGCTCGGGCTCTGGGCCGTCGCCTCTATGGTGCTCATCAACGCGCAGGACAGCTGGACGCCGCCCGTGCCGGGGCGCATCCGGTCGGATGCAATCGGGCTGGGCATCTCGGTGGTGATCTTCGCGGTCATCGCGGCGATCCATATCTGGCTGGGGCACAACCCGTTCCTCGGCACCTATGGCTGAACGCGGCCGACTTTCAGAACGAATGCAGGGACTGTGATGAAGACCAATCCTGGCCGCTTCTTCGAGGATTACCGGCTGGGCGAGGTGATCGCCCATGCCGTGCCGCGCACCGTCTCGGGCGGCGAGCGGGCGCTTTACCACGCGCTCTACCCGGCGCGGCATGCGTTTTATTCTTCCGACGAATTTGCCCGCGCCTCGGGGCTTTCCGCCGCGCCGATCGACGACCTCATCGCCTTCCACATAGTCTTCGGCAAAACCGTGCCCGACATCTCGCTGAACGCGGTGGCCAATCTCGGCTATGCCGAGGGGCGCTGGCTGAAGCCGGTCTGGCCGGGCGATACGCTCAGATCGGAATCCGAGGTCATCGGTCTCAAGGAGAACTCGAACCGCAATTCGGGCGTCGTCTGGGTCCGGACGCGCGGGCTCAACCAGCGGGACGAGGCGGTCATGGACTATGTCCGCTGGGTGATGGTCCGCAAGCGCGACCCCGCTGCCTCCGCGCCGGATACGGCGATCCCCAAGCTTGCACCCACCGTCGCCGCCGCAGACCTCGTCGTGCCCGAAGGCCTCAACTTCACGCGCTACGACTTCACGTTGGCCGGTGAGCCGCATCGCTGGGGCGACTACGCGATGGGCGAAAAGATCGACCATGTCGACGGCGTGACGGTCGAGGAATCCGAGCACATGCTCGCCACGCGGCTCTGGCAGAACACCGCCAAGGTCCATTTCGACGCGACCAACCGCGAGGATGGCAGGCGGCTTATTTACGGCGGCCACGTCATCTCGCTCGCCCGTGCGCTCAGCTTCAATGGGCTCGCGAATGCACAGATGATCGTCGCGCTGAACGCGGGCGCCCATGCTAATCCGTGCTTTTCGGGCGATACGGTCAGGGCCTGGTCCGAAGTGCTGGACAAGGCGGAGACGCCCGCGCCCGGCGTCGGCGCGCTGCGGCTGCGGCTGGTCGCGGTGAAGCACGGCGCGGAGCCTTTCGCGGTGAAGGGCGAGGACGGCAAGTACCGGCGAAATGTGCTCCTCGATCTCGACTACTGGGCGCTCGTGCCGATGTGATGCGCGGGCGATGGACCGGCACCGGGGGATGCGGCTAAGCTTCGCCCATGTCGCTCGTTCGATCCGCCCTTGCCGCAACGCTTCTCATCGCCGGGACAACCGGTCCTGCGCCCGCGTGCGAGCTTGCGCTCCTGTTGGCGGTCGACGTCTCGGGCTCGGTCGACCGCTACGAATACGCGACCCAGATGCAGGGTCTCGCCGAAGGTCTGCGTGATCCGGTCGTCGCCGAGGCGCTGGTGCGCGGGCAGGCGGTCATTGCGCTGATGCAGTGGACGGGATCGTCGCGGCAGGACCTGACAATCGGCTGGCACCCGGTCGGCGCACGCGCCGATGTGGAGGGCCTGGCCCGGAAGATTGAATCCGCGCCGCGCCTCTGGACCGAATTTTCGACCGCGATTGGTGAAGCGCTGACCTACGGCATCCGTGTCTTCGATGACGCTCCGGCCTGCAAGCGCCGGGTCATCGACATCTCGGGCGACGGACGTTCGAACGAAGGCGCCGAGCCCATCGACGTCCGGCCCGAGCTCGAGGCCTTCGCGATCACTGTGAACGCGCTCGTCATTCGCGGCGACGACGAGGGGCTGCCGGACTATTTCGCCAAGAACGTCATGACCGGCGGCAACGCCTTCGTCGTGACGGCGGAGAACTATGACGAATATCCCGAGCGCATGCGCCGCAAGCTCAGGCGCGAGACGGAGCGGCAGATTTCGATGCCCGTCCGGTCGCATCCGATTCCCATCCGGTGGCGCGAGTGAGGAGCTGGGCGGAGTTGGCCGCTAGTTTGTGATCACAAGAAAAAAATCCGCGATCACAAACGCCAGGTTTTCCGCTAACACTCCCGGAATCGCCGCAAATCTGTCATTCACGGCGTGACACCGACCGCTTTTGCCGTCATGAAGAACTCGATGTCCGCGCGTGTCGCCGCGCTGCCGGAGGGCAAGGCAAGAGAGGGACCCACCATGGCCGATGTCAATCAGGGCAAGCGTCCGCTGTCGCCGCATCTGCAGATTTACCGCTGGCAGGTGCCGATGCTCACCTCGATCCTGACGCGGATCACGGGCAACGCGTTGATCGTGGCGGCCTTCCTGATCGTCTGGTGGCTTCTCGCGGCGGCGACCAGTGCCGATTACTTCGCGACCGCAGACGCGGTCCTGACCTCGTGGTTTGGCAAGCTCGTCTTCCTCGGCTCGATCTGGGCAATCTGGTATCACTTCCTCGCTGGGCTCCGGCATCTCTACTATGACAGTGGCCGGGGCCTCGAGATCGAGACAGCAGAGAAGCTCGGGTGGGCCTGCCTCATTGGCTCCGCCCTTCTCACGCTCATCACCATCATCATTCTCTGAGGGGCCCGACATGCGTTACCTCACCGACCGAAAGCGCGCTGTCGGACTCGGCGCCGGAAAATCCGGCACGATGCATCACTGGCACATGCAGGTCAGCTCCGTCGGCCTCGCCATCCTGATCCCGCTCTTCATCTTCACCTTCGGTCGCGTCCTCGGCGCGCCCTACGAAGAGGTCGTGGCCTACTACACGCGCCCGTTCCCGGCGATCGTCGCGGGCCTGACGCTCCTTGTCGGGCTCTATCACTTCAAGAACGGCGCGCAGATGATGATCGAGGATTATGCCCACGGCTTCGCCCGCAAGGCGGCCGTCATCGCCGTGATCTGCTTTTCCTACGGCCTGATGGGCACCGGGCTTTACGCGCTGATCCGGCTTGCGCTCTGAGGGACTGATACATGACCGCCTATCCTTACGAAGTTCATGAATACGACGTGGTTGTGGTCGGCGCCGGGGGCTCGGGTCTTCGCGCGACGCTCGGCATGGCCGAACAGGGCTTGCGGACCGCCTGCGTCACCAAGGTCTTCCCGACCCGGTCGCACACAGTCGCCGCGCAGGGCGGCATCGCCGCGTCGCTGTCGAATATGGGGCCGGACCACTGGCAGTGGCACATGTACGACACGGTCAAGGGCTCCGACTGGCTCGGCGATACCGACGCGATGGAGTACCTCGCGCGGGAAGCGCCGAAGGCGGTCTACGAGCTCGAACACTACGGCGTGCCGTTCAGCCGCACCGAAGAGGGCAAGATCTACCAGCGCCCCTTCGGCGGCCACACGACCGAATTCGGCGAAGGTCCCCCGGTGCAGCGAACCTGCGCCGCCGCTGACCGCACCGGCCACGCGATCCTGCACACGCTCTACGGCCAGAGCCTGAAGCACAATGCCGAGTTCTATGTCGAATACTTCGCCATCGACCTTATCATCACCGACGGCGCCTGCACCGGGGTCGTGGCCTGGAAGCTCGATGACGGTACGATGCACGTCTTCAACGCGAAAATGGTGGTCCTGGCGACCGGAGGCTACGGGCGGGCCTATTTCTCGGCGACCTCCGCCCATACCTGCACCGGCGACGGCGGCGGCATGGTGGCGCGCGCGGGCCTGCCGCTTCAGGACATGGAGTTCGTGCAGTTCCATCCGACCGGCATCTACGGCTCGGGCTGCCTCATCACCGAGGGCGCGCGCGGCGAGGGCGGGTATCTTACGAATTCCGAAGGCGACCGCTTCATGGAACGCTACGCGCCGACCTACAAGGACCTCGCATCGCGCGACGTGGTCAGCCGCTGCATGACGATGGAGATCCGCGAGGGCCGGGGCCTTGGGCCAGAGAAGGACCACATCCACCTGCACCTCAATCATCTGCCGCCCGAGACGCTGCACGAACGCCTGCCGGGCATCAGCGAATCCGCCCGAATCTTCGCCGGCGTCGATGTCACGAAAGAGCCGATCCCGGTCCTGCCGACCGTGCACTACAACATGGGCGGTATCCCGACCAATTTCTGGGGCGAGGTGCTGAACCCGACCAAGGACAACTCCGACGCCGTCTTCCCGGGCCTGATGGCCGTGGGCGAGGCGGGCTGCGCGAGCGTTCACGGCGCCAACCGGCTCGGGTCAAACTCGCTCATCGACCTCGTCGTCTTCGGCCGTGCCGCCGCGATCCGCGCAGGCGAGGTCGTGGACCCGAAGGAACGCAACCAGCCAGTGAACGAATCCGAGGTGGATCGAGCGCTGTCCAGCTTCGACAGATTCCGCAACGCGGATGGCAGCGTGCCGACGGCCGACCTCAGGCTCGAGATGCAAAAGGCGATGCAACAGGACGCCGCCGTCTTCCGCACCGACAAGACGCTCGCCGAGGGTGTCGGGAAGATGAGAAAGATCGCGGCCAAGATCGACGACCTCAAGGTCACCGACCGCTCGCTCATCTGGAACTCCGACCTCATGGAGACGCTGGAACTCGCGAACCTGATGCCGAATGCGCTGGCCACCATCGTCGCTGCCGAGGCGCGCAAGGAAAGCCGCGGCGCACACGCGCATGAGGACTATCCCAACCGCGACGACAAGACGTGGCGGAAGCATTCGCTCGCTTGGGTCGATGACACGACAGTCCGGCTCGATTACCGCCCCGTCCATCTCGACCCGCTGACGCCCCAGAAGGACGGCGGGATCGATCTCAAGAAAATCGCACCGAAAGCGAGGGTATACTGATGAAATTGCCGATTGCGATCCTGCTCGCCGCCGCGATGACGCTTCCCGGCTGCGCCGGCGTCGTTGCAGCGGATGCGACGCGGAAAGAAACCCGGGCGCTTATTGCAAAGGTCATGGCCGCCGAACGCCCCGGCGTCGACGCGGAAGCGGCCGCGGTCTGCGTGCAGAAGGCGATGTCCGTAGTCGAGACTGGTACGATGGGACTCGGCGATACCTCCGTGGTCAGCGCCGCGAACCGCGATCGCATTCTTGAATATGCCCAGCGACCTGATGCCGTGGCGTGCCTTGACGCTCTGGCGGCGACGGAGGCCGCCGGGTGATCCAGAACGGCCACCATATCGGTCTACCGGCGATGGCGCTGCTCGCTGCCTGCGGGCCGATGTCGGTCGAGCGCGCGGAGGACGTGTGTTTCGAACGCGCGCGGCTCGCGGCAGGTCCGCGCGGGCTGATCGCGGTCGGTGGCGGCTCGGGCGGCGCGGCGAGCAAGGTGCGCCTCGAGCTTTCCACCGAATGGATCCAGGGCAAGGACCCATCTGCGCTCTACATTTCCTGCGTTCACAGGAAATCCGGCAGTTTCCCCCGCCGTCAGCTCTATGACCGCCCCGATTGGAAGGGATAAATCATGGTCCAGTTCACGCTTCCCAAGAACTCGAAGATGCGCGTCGGCAAGACCTGGCCGAAGCCCGAGGGGGCTACCAATGTCCGCAAGTTCCAGATCTACCGCTGGGACCCGGACACGGGCGAGAACCCCCGCGTCGACACCTATTTCGTCGACATGGACAACTGCGGGCCGATGATTCTGGACGCGCTCATCAAGATCAAGAACGAGATCGACCCGACGCTCACGTTCCGCCGGTCGTGCCGGGAAGGCATCTGCGGGTCGTGTGCCATGAACATCGACGGGATCAACACGCTCGCCTGCATCTACGGGCTCGACGAGGTGAAGGGCGACGTGAAGATCTATCCGCTGCCGCACATGCCGGTGGTGAAGGACCTCATCCCCGACCTCACCCATTTCTACGCTCAGCACGCCTCGATCATGCCGTGGCTCGAGACCAAGACCAATCGCCCGAGGAAGGAGTGGAAGCAGTCGATCGAGGACCGCAAGAAGCTCGACGGGCTATATGAGTGCGTGATGTGCGCCTCGTGCTCGACCGCCTGCCCCAGCTACTGGTGGAACGCCGACCGCTATCTCGGTCCGGCCGCGCTCCTGCACGCCTATCGCTGGATCATCGACAGCCGCGACGAGGCGACGCCCGAGCGGCTCGATCAGCTCGAAGACCCGTTCAAGCTTTACCGCTGTCATACGATCATGAACTGCACCAAGACCTGCCCCAAGGGGCTGAACCCAGCCAAGGCAATCGCCGAGATCAAAAAGCTGATGGTGGAGCGGGTTGTCTGACGCCTCGGCGTCGCAACTACTCGCCCTTGCGCTCGCGACACTGGCGGGCGCCACCATTCCGCTCGGCGCCTTCCTTGCCGAACACACGTCAATCCGACCGCGATGGCTGGACGAAGAGTTCCGGCACAGCGCGATCGCCTTCGGCGGCGGCGCGCTCTTTTCCGCCATCGCCCTCGTTCTCGTGCCAGAAGGCGCGGCGCGTCTGCCCGCGATCTGGACGCTCATCCTCTTCGCGCTGGGCGGGGTCGTTTTCTACGGCGTTGATCGGTTGCTGCGCTCCCTTGGCGGGCAGATGGCGCAGTTCCTGGCCATGATGCTGGACTTCGTGCCCGAGGCCGCCGCGCTCGGCGCGCTTCTCGTGGAAGATGTCGGCGCGGGCTATGTGCTCGCAGCCCTGATCGCGCTTCAGAACCTGCCGGAATCCTTCAACGCCTGCCGAGAGATCCGGGCGGCCTTCGACGTGACCGGGCGGCGCGTCGTCCTCCTGTTCGCGGCGCTCGTGCCCATCGGTCCGCTCGCCGCCTGGACCGGATTCGCCGTGCTCGGCGATCTGCCGGAGATCCTCGGCGGCATCATGATCTTCGCGAGCGGCGGCATCCTCTACCTCATCTTCGAGGATATCGCGCCCGCCGCCGTTCTGAAGAACCGCGGCGCGCCGGCGCTCGGGGCCGTGGCGGGATTTCTTCTGGGCCTGGCCGGTCATCTCCTGGTGCAGTAATGGGCCGGGGCACGATCAGGCGCTGGGTGCGGACTTGCGCGCATAGGCGACAAGGGCCGCGACCTCCTCCTCCCGCGGCTCGGCGCCGGTGAAGCCAAGCAGGTAGCTGGGTACCCGCTTCAGTCGCTCCTCCAAGGGTTCTGAAAGCTCCAGCGCGTAGTAGCCGACCTGCATGTAGTAAAGGATGCGGGCGCGGACTTCGGCCTCGGCGGCCTCATAGCCGTGGCGCTCGAACATCGCCTGAAAGGCGCCAAGGCGCGTCGCGTCGGTCCGATCGATGATCCGCCGGACCGCGCCGTCGCGCCGCGCCCATTCGCGGATCGCGAAGTCGAGCCGGTGGTTGAACAGCCGCGCATCGACCCAGCAGCGGAAGACGTTGCAGACCGCCGCGGTGATCGTGTGCGCCGGCAGTGCTGCATGGCGGATGAGCGCGGCAGTGTTTGTCTGCTCCCACGCGTCGAGAAGCGCATCGAGGAGATCCTTACGGCTCTTGAAGTACCAGTAGAAGCTCGACCGCGAGACGCCGAGTCTTTCGCCAATCGACAGGACCTTGACCTCCGCGACGCCTTCGCTGACCAGCAGGTCCATCGCGACCGTCAGCCAGTCCTCACGCGTGACCTTGGTGTTGCCGAGCAGGATGGGTTCCGCTTCGGGATCGCTCATGATCTCTCCTCAGCTTTCCGGAGGTGCGCCGCCCGCCGCGCTCCGCCGCACGATGAAGGCGGCAAGAGCCGCCTGCCGGTCCGGGTCGGGCGAAAAGCCTGGCGGTTCGTCAATCAGGCGCCGCCAGATGCCCGTCGCACGCTCACTCGCATCCTTCGCCCCGCGCTCCGTCCAGGTGCCGAAATTTGACCAGTCGGCGACGAGCGGTTCATAGAATGCCGTCGCGTAGCGCTCCATCGTATGGGCGCAGCCGAAGAAATGCCCGCCCGGCTGAACCTCGCGCAGAGCGTCGAGCGCGATGTCGGCGTCGGTGGCGGGCGTTTCCGCGCAAAGCTCCGCGAAGCTCTGTATGACCTCCAGATCGGTGATGAGCTTTTCGTAACTGACTGTCAGCCCGCCTTCGAGCCAGCCCGCGCCATGGATCAGGATCGTGGCCCCCGCCAACACCGCCCCCCAAGCGCCCATCTGGGTCTCGTTCGCCGCCTGCGCGTCGTTGACATTTGCCGCGCTCCCGGTCGCACAGCGCCACGGCAGGCCGAGCTTGCGGGCGAGCTGCCCTGCGCCGAGATTCGCCTTGACCTCCTCTGGCGTGCCGAAGGCGGGCGCGCCCGATTTCATGTCGACATTCGAGGCGAAGGCCCCGTAGCAGACCGGCGCGCCGGGCCGGACGAGCTGCGTCAGCGCGATCGCCGCCAGCGCCTCGGCATGGGAAAGCGTGAGCGCGCCCGCCACCGTCACCGGCGCCATCGCGCCCATCAGGCAGAAGGGTGTGACGACCGACATCTGCCCGGCCTTCGCGAAGTCGATCAGCCCCTGCGCCATCGGCACGTCCAACTGGCGCGGCGAGTTGGTGTTGATGATCGTGTAGCAGTGCGGCTTGGCCGCGAACTCCGCCTCCGTCAGTCCACGGAAATCGCGGATCATCTCGAAACAGTCCGCTACTTGCGGTGTGCCGCGCGAGAAGACGAAGGGGAACTTGTCCGACAGCGTCAACTGTGCCTCCGTCACCGCGTAGTGGCGCAGATGGACCGGCACGTCCTGCGGCTCCACGAGCGGGTTCAGCATGTGGAGGACGTCAAAATGCTGCGTCAGCCGAGTCAACTCGCGGTAGTCGCTGAGCGTCGCCGGGCGTCGCCCGCGCAGAAGATCGGTCGCGTGCGGCGCGCCCGCGCCCGACTGAATGGCGAGCGTGCCGAGTTCCATCACGAGGTCCCGGTCGCGCGATCCGGCGCGCAACGGGAAACTGCGGGGCGCGGAGGCGACGGCAGCCGCGACCATATCGCGCCCGATGCGGACCATCTGGCTTGCGTCGTCCACAATTGCGCCGCCCGCCCGGAAGATCGTCCGCGCCTCGGGCAGAAGCACCTTCATCCCCAGTTCTTCCAGAACCGTCAGCGCCGCTGCGTGGATCGCCTCCACCCGGTCCTCGGAAAAGACCGGCACCGGCGGGAAAGGGTTCCTGAGCCGCCGGTAGTCGACCGCGCGCGTCGGCCCGTCCTCCGCGCCGCCACGCCTTCGCCGCGCGCGGGTCGCGCTCATCCCCGCATCGCCTTGCCGTCGGGATCGTAGGGCGACGGCGCGAGCACGCGCGCCCGCCGCTCGACGCCGACGACATGGACGCTGAGTTCCGTGCCGACCTCCGCCTGCTCGCGGTTCACGAGCGCCATGGCGAGCGACGTCTGCAAATGGTGCCCGTAGCCGCCCGAGGTCACGAAACCGACCTTCTCGCCATTGGCCCAGACCGGCTCGAATCCACTCGCATCGGCGTTCTCCGCGTCCACTTCCAGCGTCACCTGGATCTGCGCCGGCCCGTTGCCGTCGCGCTCGGCCAGCGCCGCCTCCCGGCCGATGAATTCCTTCTCCCAATCGATCCAGCGGTCCATGCCGGTCATTCCCGCCGTGTAGCCTTGCGTGAACTCGCGGCTCCAGATGCCGAAGCTCTTTTCGAGCCGCGTCGACAGCATCGCGTTGAAGCCGCATTCGCGGATGCCCTGATCCGCGCCGGCCTTCAGAAGCATCCGGCGGAGCGCGACATGATCGCCATAGCGGCAGTTTATCTCGTAGCCCATCTCGCCCGTCACAGACATCCGTGCCACGCGGGCCCGGATAAGCCCCACGTCGAACGATCCGCAGCCCATGAAGGGCAGGGCGGAGATGTCGCCCTCCGCCACCTTCTCGATCACCGCCCGCGACTTCGGTCCGGCCAGGCCGAAGCCGCAGACCTCCTCGCCCAGATCGCGGACGCTGACGCCGTCCTCCAGATGATCCCGGAACCACCGAATATGCCAGGCGCGCAGGTAGTAGGACCCCATGATCCACCACGTTCCGTCGCCCCAGTTCAGGACCGTCAGATCGCCCTTGAGCTTGCCCGTCTCACTCAGCATCGGCGCGAGCCGCGCGCGGCCCGGCCCTGGCAGCTTACTCGCCATCAGACGGTTCAGCCAGGCCTCCGCTTTCGGCCCCGTCACTTCGTAGCGCGAGAAGCCGGTGATATCGAGAAGCCCCACGCCCTCGCGGATCGCCGTGCATTCCTCGGCGACAACCTCATGCGCGTTCGACCGCTTCAGCGTCGGCACCTCCTCGAACCCCTTCGGCGCGAAATAAAGCGGCACTTCCAGGTCCCAGCTCACCCCCCACTTGCACCCCGCCTCCGTCATCGCGTCATGCGCAGGCGCCATCTTCAGAGGCCGCCCGGCGGGCAGCTGTTCGTTGGGATAGGTCATCACGAAGCGGCGCGAATAGAACTGGCCCGTCGTCTCGCGGATATAGCGCCGGTTCTGCGCGTAATCCCCGTAGCGCGCGACATCCATGCCGTAGACATCGGCCTCAGGCTCGCCGTGGATCATCCATTCTGCCAAGGACTTGCCGACGCCACCCCCTTGCAGGAACCCCGCCATGACCGCGCAGGCGCACCAGTAGCCCTTCTTGCCCGACACCGGGCCAACGAGCGGGTTGCCGTCCGGCGAGAAGGTGAAGGCGCCGTTGACCCAGGTCTTGACGCCCACGTCCTGCAAGGCCGGATAGCGCTCGAACCCCATCACCAGCTCTTTCTCGATCCGGTCGGTCTGCTCCTGAAAGAGCTCCATCCCGTAGTCCCAGGGCGCGCCATCCATCGCCCAATGCTCGTGGTCGATCTCGTAGATGCCGAGCAGCAGGCCCTTCTGGTCCTGCCGCATATAGGTGAACCCTTCGAGATCGACCGTCATGGGCACCTCGAAGTCGAGCTTCTCCAGCGCGGGGATCGTGTCGGAGACGAGGTAATGGTGCTTGAGCGGGCTGACCGGCAGCTCGATCCCCGCCATGCGACCGACCTGCTTGGCCCAGAGCCCGGCGGCGTTGACGACGTGTTCGCAGGTCACATCGCCCTTCTCCGTCACCACCTTCCAGCCGTCACGCAACTGGTGCAACTCCAGCACCCGGTTGTGCTCGATCACCGTCGCGCCGCGCTTCTTGGCGGCGGCGGCGTAGGCATGGACGGTGCCCGTCGTGTCGATATAGCCCTCGCGGTCGGCCCACATGCCGCCGAGAAGCGCGTCTGTCGACATGATCGGGCAAAGCTCCTGCGCCTCCTTGGGCGTCACCAGCCGGCAATCCTCGATCCCGATCGACTGGAAGACCCGGTAGGCCGATTGCAGCCATTCCCAGCGGTCGGGCGTGCCCGCCATCGTCAGCCCGCCGGTCATGTGCAGCCCGATATTGACGCCACTTTCCTTCTCGATCTCGCTCAGAAGGTCGATCGTATAGGCCTGCAGCGCCGCGATGTTCGGGTCGGCGTTCAGGGCATGGATGCCGCCTGCCGCGTGCCAGCTCGACCCCGCCGTCAGAATCGACCTTTCGACTAGCGCGACGTCGGTCCAGCCGAACTTCGCCAAGTGATAAAGTACCGAGGAGCCAACGACGCCTCCACCGATCACGACGGCCCTGTAGTGAGATTTCATCCCCGGCCTCCCGAATCCGCCTGTCCCGAAGAGATTACGAACGGTCGGGCGATCTGTATAGACATAAGTGTCCAGACGTGTCGCGTGACGACCCGCCTCTGCCCGCCGCCCGTCGGAGAAAGGGTATGCCGCGCGACAATCCGCACATGACGGGCGATTTTCTTGACTAACAGTCGATGGGCCATTTGATGGCCTATTGATGTATCTTGGCCCGCACTCAAGCTTTGGAAAAGTGTAGCCTGATCGCAAATGAAGGAGGGCTTCCATGAATACCCCGCCAAACCGGCAGAGCGGCTACTACGCGTCGGATCTCTGCGATCTGAGCGAGTTCGCATCCCTCGTTGCGCGCCAGATGGCCCCGGCAGAGGTGCCGAACGCCTCGGATATCCAGCAAAACATCCCGGCCTATGAGGTTCCGGCCCTGGCGGATCGACTAGAAGACCCGAACGAGCGCAGGACGCTGATGGCCGAATGGGCGTCGGTCCTGAACGGCGGTGCTGGCGTGTTCGTGCTGATGCAGGCGCAGCCGGATCACGGCGCGATCGACGACGCGACAACCGCATACGAGCAGATGATCGCCGAGGAAAAGCGGGCCGGACGCGACGGGGCCGATCACTTCGCCACGGCGGGCAGCAATGACCGGATCTGGAATTCGCTGCAAAAGCTCTGCCTTGCAGCCCCCGAGACCTTCGTCCGGTATTTCGACTCTCCTGCGATGGACGCGGCGTCCGAAGCCTGGCTTGGACCGAACTATCAGATGACGGCACAGGTCAACCTCGTCCATCCGGGCGGCAAGGCGCAACAGGCCCATCGCGATTATCACCTGGGCTTTCAGACCGCCGAGGTCAGCGCCACGTACCCCGCACATGTCCATGTCCTGTCGCCGCTGATGACCCTGCAGGGCGGTCTCGCCCACTGCGACATGACGATAGAAAGCGGTCCGACGAAGCTGCTTCCGTTCTCGCAGCTCTATCGCCCCGGCTATGCGGCCTGGCGGCGCGATGATTTCCGCGCCTACTTCGAAGAGAACTACGTTCAGCTACCGCTGCGGAAAGGCGATGCGATCTTCTTCAATCCCGCGCTGTTTCACGCCGCCGGGGAAAACCGCAGCGCGGAAGTCCACCGCATGGTGAACTTGCTGCAGGTATCGTCAGCCTTTGGACGCGCGATGGAAAGCGTAGATCGCGTGGCCATGTGCAAGGCGCTCTATGCCCCGCTCTATGCGGCCTGGGACGCCGGCGATCTTTCAGAGGCCGGGCTCGATGCGGTGATCGCTTCGTCCGCCGAAGGCTATTCCTTTCCGACTAACCTCGACACTGACCCGCCGGTCGCGGGGCTCGCGCCCGAGTCGCAGGCCGCGTTGCTCAGGAAATCGGTTCTGGCGCGACTGCCCGAGGATCAGGTGACTGCCCTTCTGGACCAACAGGCCGCGCGAAAGCGGGCGTGAAGCAAAACCGCATCGATTGTTGTGCACAATGTGGGCACGCGCCGCGCCATGCCGACGTGGCATAGTAAACGCGGAGAAGAGCACCACCGCTTTCGAAGCTGTCAATGAAAAGGCCCGCCAGTCGGCGGGCCATTCACGGGTTCGAAGAGCTTGGCTAGTTCTCCAGCTAGCCCTGAAACCTTAATCTCTCAGAGCTTCTCGATCAGTTCCGGCACGGCGGTGAAGAGGTCGGCGACCAGGCCGTAATCGGCCACCTGGAAGATCGGTGCCTCCTCGTCCTTGTTGATCGCGACGATGACCTTCGAATCCTTCATGCCAGCCAGGTGCTGGATCGCGCCGGAGATGCCGACCGCCACGTAGAGCTGCGGAGCCACGACCTTGCCGGTCTGGCCGACCTGCCAATCGTTCGGCGCGTAGCCTGAATCGACCGCGGCGCGGGATGCGCCCACGGCCGCGCCGAGCTTGTCGGCAAGCTTCTCGATCAGGTGGAAGTCGTCCTTCGAGCCGACGCCGCGGCCGCCCGAGACGACGATGCCGGCCGAGGTCAGCTCGGGCCGGTCCGAGGCCGCCACCTTGTCCTCGACCCATTCCGAAAGGCCGGGATTGTCTGTCGCCGAGATAGTCTCGACCGGGGCCGAGCCGCCGTCGCCCGCCGGATCGAACGTCGACGTGCGGGCCGAGACGACCTTTATCTTGTCCGATGACTTCACGGTCTGGATCGCATTGCCGGCATAGATTGGCCGCTCGAATGTCTCGCCATCGACCACGCCCGAGACGTCCGAGATCACCATCACGTCGAGAAGCGCCGCAACGCGCGGCAGTACGTTCTTTGCATCGGTCGTCGCAGGCGCGACGATATGAGTGTAGTCGCCCGCGAGCTTCGCGATCAGCGCCGCCGTCGGTTCGGCCAGCCGATGCCCGAGCGAGGGGTCCTCGGCGCACAAGACCTTCTTCACGCCGTCGAGCTTCGCCGCCTCGGCCGCAGCGTCGGCAGCCTTGGCACCGGCGCAGAGCACCGTCACCTCGCCGAGCATCTTTGCCGCCGTGAGCGCCTTTGCGGTGGCATCGACCGAAAGCTGGCCGTCGGTCACTTCGCCAAGAAGAAGAACAGCCATCAGAGCACCCCCGCTTCGTCCTTGAGTTTCTGAATCAGCTCGTCAACCGAGCCCACCTTCACGCCCGCCTTGCGGCCCGCCGGCTCCGTCGTCTTGACGATGGTCAGGCGCGGCGCGACATCGACGCCGTAGTCGGCGGCGGTCTTCTCGTCCAACGGCTTCTTCTTCGCCTTCATGATGTTCGGCAGCGAGGCATAGCGCGGTTCGTTCAGGCGCAGATCGACGGTCACGACGGCCGGCATCTTGACCTTGATCGTCTGCAGTCCGCCATCGACTTCGCGCGTGACGACCGCGTGGTCGCCTTCGAGGTTAAGTTCGGATGCGAAGGCCGCCTGGCTCCAGCCGAGAAGCGCCGAAAGCATCTGGCCCGTCGCGTTCATGTCGTTGTCGATCGCCTGCTTGCCGCAGATCACGAGGCCCGGCTTCTCTTCATCGACGACCGCCTTGAGAAGCTTCGCAACAGCGAGAGGCTCGATGTCGCTATGCACGTCGTCGGCCGCGACGATCAGGATCGCGCGGTCCGCGCCCATCGCCAGAGCGGTGCGAAGCGTCTCTTGCGCCTGCTTCACGCCGATCGAGACCACGACGATTTCTTCCGCCGCGCCTTTCTCCTTCAACCGGATCGCCTCTTCGACGGCGATCTCGTCGAAGGGGTTCATCGACATCTTGACGTTGGCGAGATCGACACCCGATCCGTCCGCCTTCACGCGGACCTTCACGTTGTAGTCGATCACGCGCTTCACAGGCACAAGCACCTTCATGTTCGCGATCTCCCTCAAACCTACACCGCCCCGCGAGGGCGGCAAGACAATCTCTCGGGTGTCCCCTTAGCGGTTCTGCGGCGGCGAAAACAGTGTAAAATCGACGCGGTTTGTCGCACCGACGCCACGTTGCCGCATGGCGCCGAGCCATATCGGGCCGCGCCGCACATCCGCGGTCAGATCCAAAGGAGAGCGATCATGGAAAAGGTGAACGGTATTGGAGGCTTCTTCTTTCGGGCCGAGGACCCGGAGCGCCTCGCGGCCTGGTATCTTGAACATCTTGGGATAGATCGCGTGCCCGGGGACTACGAGACGCCGCCCTGGCGGCAGGAGGCGGGTGCGACTGTCTTCGCGCCGTTCGAGAAGGTCACCGAATATTTCGGCAGCCGAGAGAAGGCCTATATGCTGAACTTCCGCGTCAAGGACCTCGACGCGATGATCGCCCAGCTTGAAGCGGCGGGGATCGAAGTGCGCCGCGACCCGGATTCGCCCTATCCGAACGGCCGTTTCGCCTGGCTAAACGATCCCGAGGGCAATCCGATCGAGCTTTGGGAGCCAGCCTGAGCGGAGGCGAATTCGATGAACCACCTTTGGATCAACTGCGATCAAGACGCTGCATGCGGCCCGTGACATTCTGAAAGCCGCGACTTGTAACGAGGTCCCCATGGCGCTGGTCGAGAAGGTGATCTGGTATGTGGAGAGCCATCTGGACGATGACCTCAGCCTTGCGGGGATCGCCGGACTTCACGGTGTCACCCCGTCGCATCTGGCGCGTGCCTTCGTCGCCGCGACCGGCACGTCGCTATTGCGCTATGTCCGCCGGCGCCGGCTTTCGCGCGCACTCGCGAGGCTTGCCGCGCGGGAGGGGAACGTGGTGCAGGTCGCTCTCGATGCGGGGTACGGCTCGCATGAGGCTTTCACGCGTGCCTTTCGTTCCGAGTTCGGCATGCCACCCTCATCTGCGCAGGCTCTGGGCAATAGCGCCCACCTGCCGGCGCTTGATCCGAAGGATTTCGACATGACCACCCAGGTTCAACTGCCAGACCCCGTGACGAAATCCTGCCCGGCCCGCCATTTTGTAGGACTGCAGGCACGCTATTCGGCGGCCACCCGGCCAGGAATCCCAGGCCAGTGGGCGCGGTTCAACACCGAGGATCCGGAGTTCGAGGGACAGCTGCCCGGCGCAGGCTACGGCGTGGTGCACGGCTTCACAGATGACGGCGAATGGAACTACCTCTGCGGCAACGAGGTGAAGCGGCCGATCCCCGTGCCGAACGGCTACACTGCCGTTACGGTACCGGCCGCCGTCTATGCCGTCTTTTCGGCGAAGGAGCACATCGCCGCCATTGATCAGGTCATGACGGGCATCCTCGACTGGATCGCGGCGTGGGATCGCGAGCTGGCCGAAGGCGCGACGCTTGAGCGGTACGGGCCGGAATTCGATCCGAAGACCGGCGGCGGAGGCTTCGAAGTCTGGGTACCGATAGCGGCGCACGGATGAGACGATTGAGGGCCAACCCCGACATCCGGGCGGCGTTGGAGTGCCGCCCCGCTACCGGTTCGCGCCGGGAACCCACAGGACGTCGGCGCGGCCATCGTCGTTCGCCATGCGTGCGGCGACGAAGAGCCAGTCTGACAGCCGGTTGAGATATTTCAACGCGGCGGGATTGACTGGTTCGCCCTTCGCAAGTTCGACCGTCAGCCGCTCGGCCCGGCGAGAGACGGTGCGGGCGAGATGCAGATGCGCCGAAAGCGCCGATCCTCCGGGCAGGATGAAGCTGCGCAACGGCTCCAGCTTTGCATTCATCGCGTCGATCTCGGATTCGAGCCGGCCAACTTGCGCGTCCACCATCCGCAGCACCGGATATCCCGCCTCTCCATCGTTCTCCATGTCCGGCCGGCAGAGATCGGCGCCGAGGTCGAAGAGATCGTTCTGAATGCGCGCCAGCGCCCGATCCACTTCGCCTTCCGCGTGAAGCCGGGCGAGGCCGAGGACCGAATTGGTTTCGTCCACCGTGCCGTAGGCCGCGACGCGCACGGCATGTTTGGCCACCCGCTTTCCGTCGCCGAGCGCGGTTTCGCCCGCGTCTCCGGTCTTGGTGTAGATCTTGTTCAGGACGACCATTCCTAGCCCCCGCGGCCCGAGAATATGACAAATATCAGGATCAATGCCACGGCAATCGCCTGCGCGATGATCCGGTAGCGCATGATCCGGTTGGCGTGCTTGCGGTTAAAGTCGCCGCCCTTGGCGAAACCACCTATGCCGATCATCAGGATCACCAGCACGACCAGGCAGGCGCCTGCCGCGATAAGGAATAGCGGGTCCTTGGTCATGCCTGTCTCCCTTGCTTGACGCGGTTCTACAGTGCCGACACGCGGGACGCCAGCACGCCGATCCGGCCGTCCATCACAATTGCGGGGCTCAGCCGCGCGCGATCAGCCAGTCGAGCGCGCGGAAGGGAAGGATGCGGCGTGCGATGTCCATGAAATAGGTGGGCAGGGTCACGAAGTAGCGCGGCTTCGGATTGGGGCTGTCGAGTGCCCGGATGAGCTTTGCCGTGACCGCTGCCGGCGGCAGTTCGAACTGGTCCGGTGGGCGCTCCTCGTAGAGCCGTTTCAGAAGGGTCTTCTGGTACTGCTCTTTGCGGGGCGAGTTCTTCCAGTCGATCCAGCGTTCGAAATGCGGGATAGAGTTGACTCGGATCCTCGAGGTAATCGGGCCCGGCTCGATCAGGATAATCCGGACCGGCGTGTCGGCCATTTCGAGCCTGAGAACGTCGGTCAGCCCCTCCATCGCGTATTTCGTCGCCACGTAGGCGCCGCGCCACCGCATCGGCACGAAGCCGAGAACGGAAGAACAGTTGACGATACGCCCGTGTCCTTGGCTGCGCATGATCGGGATCACCCGGCGCGTCAGCTCGTGATAGCCGAAGAGATTCGTCTCGAAGATTTCGCGCAGCGCCTCTGTCGGCAAATCCTCGACCGCGCCCGGACAGCCGTAGGCACCATTGTTGAACACCGCGTCGAGCGTGCCGCCCGTGCGCCTCAGCGCTTCTTCGAAAGCGGCGGCGACGCTGTTGGTGTCGGAATAGTCAAGGCGGAAACTCTCAAGGCCTTCGTCCCGCAGGCGCGCGCAGTCTTCGTCCTTGCGGCAGGTGGCAAAGACCTGCCAGCCCGCGCGCTTCAGACCATGCGCAGCGTCATAGCCGATGCCCGATGAACAGCCTGTGATCAGGATGCTTTTTGACATGCCGTCTCCCGCCTCGGTCTCTGCCTAGGCGGTTTTCGCTGGTCTGGCAATCCGGACGGACTAACGGGCGACAAACGCACGCGCCGGACACTATTCGGAGAGGCTTGCGGTCTGCGCCTGAGCGGTGGAGACAGGCGCGGTCCTGACGCTCACGCCAAGCTGAAATAGCACCAATACTAGAGACACAAAAACCACTACACGGAACATCAGAACCCCCTTGTGACGCCCCTTTAATACACAACCCACAGTCCCGCCGAACGGGGAAAACCGGCTGTGTTCTCCCCCGAGCGCCATATTCCGGCTGGACCGGCACACGCGGGCGATTTACACCACATCCATGAGCAGTGACAACGACGACCGCAACATTCAGCCTGAGACTGTGGCCGAACCGCTATCCCGCGCGATCGGCGAACGATATCTCACCTACGCGCTCTCGACGATCATGCACCGCGCGCTCCCGGACGCGCGCGACGGGCTGAAGCCGGTTCACCGACGAATCCTCTACGCGATGCGGGAGCTGAAGCTCAGCTCGACCGGGGGGTTCCGAAAGTCCGCAAAGATCTCGGGCGATGTGATGGGTAACTACCACCCCCACGGCGACGCCGCGATCTATGATGCGATGGCGCGGCTCGCGCAGGATTTCAACGTCCGATACCCGCTTGTCGACGGGCAAGGCAACTTTGGCAATATCGACGGCGATAACCCGGCAGCCAGCCGTTATACCGAGGCGCGGCTGACCGCCGCCGCGGAGGCGCTGATGGAAGGGCTCGCGGAGAATGCGGTCGACTTCCGCCCGAACTACGACGGCACGCTCGAGGAACCGATCGTGCTGCCTGCCGCCTTCCCGAACCTCTTGGCCAACGGTGCGTCGGGCATCGCGGTTGGGATGGCGACGAACATCCCGCCCCATAACCTCGACGAATTGGTCGAGGCCTGCATCCATTTGGCGAAGGCGAAGAACTCCGAGCTTGTCCGGGACGACACACTCATCGAGATGGTCAAAGGGCCCGACTTCCCGACCGGCGGCGTGATGGTGGAGCCGCAGGAGGCGATCCGCGAGGCGTACCTGACCGGAAGGGGCAGCTTCCGGACGCGCGCGCGTTGGGCGGTCGAGGATCAGGGCCGCGGGACGTGGACGATCGTCGTGACCGAGATTCCCTACCAGGTTCAGAAATCCAAGCTGATCGAACGCCTCGCCGAGGTTATCCAGACCAAGAAGGTCCCGCTTCTCGCCGATGTCCGCGACGAGAGCGCCGACGACATCCGAATCGTCCTCGAGCCGCGGTCGAAGAACGTCGATCCCGAAATGCTGATGGGGATGCTGTTCCGCAACTCCGACCTGGAGACGCGGTTTTCACTTAACATGAACGTGCTGATCGATGGGCGGGTGCCCAAGGTCTGCTCGCTGAAGGAGGTGCTGCGGGCCTTCCTCGATCACCGACGCGACGTCTTGATCCGCCGCTCGAAGCACCGGATGGACAAGATCGACCACCGGCTGGAGGTGCTCGAAGGCTTCATCACTGCCTTCCTGAACCTCGACCGCGTGATCGACATTATCCGCTACGACGCCGATCCCAAGGCGGCGCTCATGGCGGAGGACTGGGGCCGCAAGCAGGCGCGCGCGACATCCGAGCATGACTATGTCTCGCCTATGGCGCTGCCCCATTCCGAGGACGGGCTTTCCGAGGTGCAGGTCGAGGCGATCCTTAACATGCGGCTGCGCAGCTTGCGCAAGCTCGAGGAGATGGAACTTCTAAAAGAGCAGGACGCGCTGATGCGCGAGCGCGCGGAACTCGACGACCTTCTGAATGACGACGGGCTTCAGTGGAAGAAGATCGCGGGCGAATTGCGCGAGATGCAGAAGCAGTTCGGCAAGGATGCCGCTGGTGGCGCACGGCGCACTACCTTCGCCGAGGCGGGCGAGGTCGAGGAGGTGCCTTTGGAGGCGATGATCGAGCGTGAGCCGATCACCGTCATCTGCTCGAAGATGGGTTGGATCCGGGCGATGAAAGGGCACCAGCCGCTGGATGCCGAGGTCAAGTTCAAGGACGGAGACGAGGGCCGTTTCGTCTTCCACGCGGAGACGACGGACAAGATACTGCTCGCGGGCTCGAATGGCCGCTTCTACACGCTGCTCGGTGCAAACCTGCCGGGCGGGCGCGGCATGGGCGAGCCGGTGCGCCTGATAGTCGATCTGCCGAACGAGGCCGACGTCACGACGCTTATCATCCACCGTCCGGGCGAGAAATTTGTCGTTGCATCCAGCGATGGCAACGGCTTCGTTGTCCCGGCGGACGAGGTCGTCGCGCAGACCCGCGCGGGCAAGCAGGTGATGAATTTCGGTGGCGAGGCTCGCATGATCGCCTGCCGAAAGGTGACCGGCGATCATGTCGCCGTGATATCCCGGAATCGCAAATTTCTTGCATTTCCGCTCATGGACTTGCCAGAAATGGGGCGTGGGAAGGGCGTTCGCTTGCAGAAATACAACATGGCGCGTGGTCGTCAGGGTGTTCTGGAACTCGACGGCGGGCTCTCCGATATCACGACCTTCACGTTGGCCGAGGGGCTGAGTTGGACGATGCCCAACGGCAATACGCGCACCGAAACCGGGATCGCGGACTGGATCGCGCGCCGCGCGGGCGTGGGTAAGTCACCGCCGCACGGTTTTCCGCGCGACAACAGGTTCACCTGAGAATGAGCGCGTCCCGCGCGGGGCATCGAACCCCGCGCAGGCGACTGCCTCGCGGATCGTGGGGTGGGCTCGACCCCACCTCGGGTGACACCGTGCCACCGGCGCGTGCACCCTCAGGAATAGAGCGCCGGCACCCCTAAACGCGAATGGATGTTGTTCGCCTGCCGCTGGTCGAGGTCCATCGCGCCGGCGAGCTGATGGAGGTATTGCGCCTCGTTCCGGTTATCGAGGTCGATTGCCATGAGTGACATCGCATAGACCTACGCCTCGAGCCCGCGCGGGACTTGACGCGCGAGTCCCTGTACGTCGATCGGCTTGGATAGTTCGCTTTCGACGAAGCGCCACTCTTCGGCCGAGACGCTACCGAGATTGCCAAGGAGCTTCTTCTGCTCTGCCGCGTCGATCTTTCCGTCGGACTTCGCCGCCTGGATTATGGCGCTCAGCATTGGGCCGGCCGCCGCATCCTGTTCGCGCTTGGGCCGGACGTTCGGCTCTCCGCGACTGCCGAACGACTGGTTCAGGATCTCGCCGAAGCTTCCGCGCCGTCCCGCTGCGCCTCCGGCAATGCCGCCGAGAATCCCGCCGAGGATGTCGCCGAGCCCGCCGATCAGATCGTCGAGCCCGTCCGCCCGTCCGCGCGTCGTCGTCCCGCCGCCGGCGCGTGGTCGCCGAGCTCATCAAGGAAATCGCCGAGCTCGCCGCCCGAACTGCCGAGGAGGCCGCCATCACCACGGCCCGTTCCACCGCTCTGGCGCGCATCGCGGCCGCCGAGAATATCAACCATAATGCCTTTGAGCCCGCCTGGGGGCTGCGCGCCACCCGCTCCGGCGCCGAGGGCCCCGCCACTGCGCTTCAGCATGCCGCCGACACCCTTGGCCACGGCGAGTCCAATGGCGATCTTCGCGAGCGTTCCCATGAGACTCACACCGAATTCCCATCCCGTTGATTCACATGCCGTAGCCTAGGCTGGCGGCCGGGCCGGATTGAGGGGAACTATTGGCTAAACCGCTCAGGCATCGGCGACGTTCAACCAGACGCCGCCCTCCGGACGGAGCGTCACGATCAACACCGGTTTCGGCTCGCGCCCCGTCACCTGCGAGAAGCGAAACCGCGACAGCAGCGTGGCGAGCACGATCACGGCCTCCTGCAGCGCGAAGGAGGCGCCGATGCAGATTCGGGGGCCGCCGCCGAAGGGCAGATAGGCGAAGCGGTCGATCGCGCCGGCATCGGCGAAGCGGTCGGGGTCAAAGCGGTCGGGGTTCGGCCAAAGCTTGTGGCTGCGGTGCAGCGCGTAAATCGGAAGCATCACCGTGTCGCCCGGCCGGACCTCGCGCCCGCAGAGCGTATCATGCGCCTTTGCGGTGCGCGACAGGAAGGCCGCGGGCGGATAGAGCCTGAGCGCCTCATCGACGATCTGCCGGCAGTAGCCGAGCTTCGGCAGGTCCTCGACCGTCGCAGCCCGTCCACCGAGCGCCGCCTGCGCCTCCTCCCGCGCCCGTGCCTGGACCGCCGGATCGAAGGCGCAGAGATAGAGCGACCAGGCAAGCGACAGGGCCGTCGTCTCGTGCCCGGCGACGATGAAGGCGAGCAGGTTGTCGCGCAGTTCCGCGGTGTTCATGCGCCGCTTCGTCTCGGGATCTTCGCCCTCGAGCAGCAGGTCGAGAAGGTCGGGGATGGGCCGCGCGCCGGTCTCGCGCCGTCTGTCGATCGCCCGGTCGGCCATCGTCTTCATCTCGCGCATCGCGCGGCCGGCAAAAAGGCGCGAGGGGCGTGGCACCCACATCGGCGCGCCGATGATGTCGAGGAACGACACGCGCGCGGTCGAGGCGATGTAGTCGCCGATCGCGACGTGGACCGCGTCGCGGTCGAAGGCCTCGTCGCCCGAGAAGGTCACGTCCGAGATCACCTCGAAGGTCGCCGTCACCATCTCCTCGAAGAGGTCGGCCGCGCGCCCGAATTGCGCCGCGATGCGCTCCGCCGCGCGTTCGGCCGCTGCCGTCATCACCGGCGCGAGCGCCTGGACATGCCGGACCGAGAAGGCGGGCGCCGCCGCCCGGCGCTGCCAGAGCCAGTGCGCGCCCTCGGCGATGAACAGGCTGTCGCCGATCGCGGGCTTGAGGATCAGCTTCGTGACGTCGGATTTCGGATAGTCCTCAACCCGGTCCTTCAGGATGCGCCGGTTTGCGCCGGGGTCCATCACCATGTGCCAGCGCTTGACCGTCCGGCCCGAGACCATCGGCTGGCGGGTCGCGATCTCCGGGATCAACTCCAGCACGTTGCGCCGTCCGGTCCTGAGGCTCGCCATCACGCCGAGCGGCGTGTTGGCGAGGGGGACCCGGGCGGGTATGGCGATGGTCTCGGAACCGTCCATGTCGCGATCCTTTCCCGGACAATATAGAGGCCCGCCGCGCGGCCTCCAAGGCAGGTGGCCCGTGTAGGCCGGCGCCTCCGGCGCATTTCACGGGCGTCGAGGGGCGCCGCCGGTGGTCGGAACGCCAACAGGCGCTTGATTTTTCCCCTGTCTGCCGATACCCAGCGCCCGATGTTGACACGGGGGGCCACGGCCCTCCCCAGACCATGAGGCGCCCGCGAAATGGCAAAGGCAAAGTTTGAACGGACGAAACCGCATGTGAACGTTGGCACGATCGGCCACGTTGACCACGGCAAGACGACGCTGACGGCTGCGATCACGAAGTATTACGGTGACTTCAAGGCCTATG
>NZ_OMOQ01000004.1 GCF_900302475.1 Defluviimonas aquaemixtae | reverse complement strand
CCAGGGGGCGGACCGACGTTCCGAAGATCGTCGACTGGTACATGGACGGCAAGATCGAGATCGACCCGATGATCACCCATACATTGAAGCTCGACGAGATCAACAAGGGCTTCGACCTGATGCATGCAGGCGAGTCGATCCGCTCGGTCGTGATCTATTGAGAGGCCGTGAAACGGGACCGTTTCACGCGTGAAGGAAACGCCAAGATGCTGACGGACACGCGCTTTCGAATGCCCGTTAACCCAATCGAAAGGGCTTGCGCACGCCGCCTGAGATACGCTGCGCGCGAATTTCGGGCTGGGCGGGCCGTATGTGTCACGCAGAAAGCGGCTCTCGGCACGGCTCAGAGCCATGCCCGGCCTGTCTCGAGATCGTGTTAGTTCGCTTCAAGCCCGTTGCTGAAGTGCCAATCCATGCTGCGCGCGCTTGCCGAAAATATTCCCATTGCGGACCGGCAGACTATCGCGCCGCAACGCAATGAAAAAAGCCGTCGTTCGGACAAGTCGCAGAAAAAACGACGTCGGAAACAGTTGGGGCGAGCAGACAGTGCTGACGCTCGCCAAGACCCCAATTCTTGCGGAAATGCCTAGGAGCGTTCAATTTCTCGGCGTCGTGCCACACCTATCTCCACTGATAGTCAGCGGGGCGAAACCGTCGACTATTCGTTGGCGTGAAAAACCCCTCGTTCCTGGACCATTGAAATTCATTAGCGATGAAAACCCCTTGCAGACTGTTGCGGTGGAAGTATTTCGTTGCACCGAGATGCCTCTATCGGAAGCGGCATCATTCGTTGGACGGGCGGACGAGTGGCCAGATCAAGTCATGCTCGATAGGGTGCGTGAGCACCGATCCTGAGATACAGATATCCAGCATTGTTCAGCCTGCCAGTGGCTGCTCGGAGCTGACAGCTAAGCACCCAGGAACGCCGTCGGCGCGAGCGCGCGCCACTGCTTGCGATAAGCAGAGGCCGAGATACCAACGCGCTTCCGGAACGCCGAACGAAAGCTGGAGGGTTCAGAGTAGCCGACTTCCGCTGCTATGTCGTCGATCGGCATGTCGGTCGTTTCCAGCAGCTGCTTGGCTTCCTCGACGCGCAGGGTCTGGATATAAGCTGCAGGGGCTTGCCCGGTCGCACGTTTGAACCTGCGATGCAGCCCGCGTTCCGTCAGCCGGCTGCGCTCGGCCATCGCCGCGACGGGGCTGGGGGTGTCGTAGTTTCTAGCGGCCCAGATCTGCGCCTCGGCGACAAGCTGGTCGTCGTGCTGCCTGTTCGCCGTCAGCGAAGCATAGGTTAGTTGGCCTTCGCGGTGGGGGTCGATCAGATATATCTTGGCAATCCGGCGGGCCGCGTCCGCGCCCGCGAAACGCGCGATGAGGTAGAGCATGAGGTCTTCCCATGCCGAGGCGCCACCGGCGGTGACGACGCGATGGCCCTCGCCGGTAGGGACGAGAATCCGCTCTCGGCATACTTTGACCTCGGGGAAGTTCCGGCCAAGCATGTCGGCGAAACCCCAATGCGTCGTCGCTTCCTGCCCCTTTAGGAGACCGGCCCCGCCAAGCAGAACGGCGCCGGAACAAACCGATGTGACGATGGCGCCGCGAGCGTGGGCATCGCCAATCCATTCAGTCACCGCGACGAACTCCTCAGGAACTCCGCCATTTGGGTCGAAATGCATGTCGGGCACGATGATCAGATCGGGCGCGGGACGTTCGGTCAGCGCCGCATCCGGCGTGATCTTGCGCCCGTTGATGTCCCAGTAGGGCGCGGCATCGACCGTTCTGAGAGCGGCATGGAAGGTCGGCTCGCTCGCGGGAAGGCCATGCAGCATTTCCCAGTCGCGGCCGACCGAGGCCAGCACGTCGAGGATGCAGAACAGTGTCGATGATCCGGCGAAGCGCGAACCGATAACAGCCGTTTCTATCGTCATGATGGTCTTCAGATACGCCAGATGGTCCGATAATCACCGTTTTGATCCGTTCCAATACTACTGCGACTCGGGCGGGCAGTCCATTCCCTTGGGCAACGCGGCGGCATGTCCACCGCCTCATTCAGCTCAAGGAGATAATAATGACTGATCAGACCCAAGATCCGATCTTCGACGATGCCAAGGCCGAAGCCTTCGCAGACCGTTTCGTCGGCACGCTGAACGAAGCGGCGCTAGCGGTCATGACTTCGCTCGGACACCGCGCGGGCCTCTTCGATGCGCTTGCCGCAAATGCCGGCCTGACCTCGGAGGCGCTCGCCCGGAAAGCCGGGGTGAACGAACGCTACCTGCGTGAATGGCTAGGTGTGATGGTGACATCGGGCGTGGTCACCTATGACCCGAAGGCGCGCAGCTACACTCTGCCGCCGGAACACGCCGCCTACCTGAACCGTGCAGCCAGCCCGAACAACATGGCCGTCACGACCCAGTTCATCGGTGTCGCGGCGTCGGTCGAGGAAGCGATGCTGGAGCGGTTCCGCACTGGCGAGGGCCTCTGCTACGGGTATTTCGACCGCTTCCACGAAGTGATGGCTGAAGACAGCGCGCAGCTTGCCGTGGCGAGTCTGGCGGAAGCGATCCTGCCGATTGTGCCCGGACTGACCGAACGGTTGGAGGACGGCATCGACGTGGCCGATTTCGGCTGCGGCGGCGGGCAGGCGATGCTGCGGCTTGCGCGGGATTTCCCGAACAGTCGTTTCCATGGGTTCGACCTTTGCGCGGACGCCTTTGCCGCGACCGATGCCGAAGCGCGTGCAAACGGGATCGAGAACCTCCGCTTCGAAGCCCTTGACCTGTCTTCGGCGCAGTCGGTCGGAAAGTTCGATCTGGTGACCGCCTTCGACGCTGTCCACGACCAGGCGGACCCAAGCGGCTTCTTGGCGCTGATACACCGGTCGCTTCGCAAGGGCGGCATGTTCCTGATGCAGGATATTGGCGGTTCGCGCGATCTGGAAAAGAACATCGGCAACCCGTTCGCGCCGCTCCTCTACACGATCTCGTCGATGCACTGCCCGCCGATCTCGATCGGTCAGGGCGGGCCGGGATTAGGTGCGATGTGGGGCGTCGAGACTGCCGAGGAATACCTCGCCGCCACGGGCTTCACCTCGGTCGAGACGCATCGACTGCCG
The DNA here is from genome assembly GCF_900302475.1 of Defluviimonas aquaemixtae. Lineage (NCBI taxonomy): Bacteria > Pseudomonadati > Pseudomonadota > Alphaproteobacteria > Rhodobacterales > Paracoccaceae > Albidovulum > Albidovulum aquaemixtae. The sequence continues at coordinate 119,408 of NZ_OMOQ01000004.1, read as the reverse complement.
CACGACCCGATCAACGCCTACTACGTCGCCCCCGTCTGAGCGGGCTGGATACAGAAGGGAACCGACATGGAACTCGCCACTCAACCACACGCTCCGCTTACGCATCTTCCGAGGCGTCCCTCCGCGGGCATTCGACAATGGCTCGAAGGGCTGCGGGAACAGAGACGGGCCCGGCACGACATGATCGTGCTGTCCCGCCTGTCGGATCACTTGCTTCGGGACATCGGGCTTGAAGGCCGCGTCGTTCGGCGGGCCGATCCGCTCGGTCGAATCGAGCTCTGACAATACACCTGAAAGGAAATTACATGACTCAGGAAAATGCGACGCCGGTCCTGGTGATCGGCGCCGGGCTCTCGGGTCTTGCCTGCGCAAAGGCTCTCGCCCAACGGGATATTCCCGTGACCATACTCGAAGCCGGGGATCGGGTCGCCGATCCCTGGCGCCGGCGCCATCCCGCGCTGCGGCTCAATATCCACCGCCGCTTTGCGCGGCTGCCGGGTCAGGACGCGCCGCGTTCGGATGGCGTCTTCCTGAAACGCGACACCGTCGTCACGCATCTGGCGCGCTATGCCGACGGGCTGAACGTGCCGATCCAATTCGGTGCGCAGGTGACAGGCATCGCGCGAACGACGACCAGTTGGCGGGTTTCGACCAAGGCCGGGGTTTACGCCGCCGCGCATGTCGTGATCGCGACGGGCCGGGACCGTGTCCCGCATATCCCGGACTGGCCGGGGCGCGATGAGTATGCGGGAGAGTTCCTGCATTCTGCCGATCTTGGCGACGTGTCCCGCTTCGACGGCCGGCGTGTGCTTGTCGTGGGGGCCGGCAACTCAGGGACCGACGTGCTCAATCATCTCGCGCGGCACAATCCGGCAGAGGTCGAGGTGTCGATCCGCCACGGCCCCGCAGTATTGCCGACGCGGGTCTTCGGCTTCCCGATGCATCGGCTGGCGCGGCTCTTCGCGGCGCTACCTACGGGTGCTCTTGATCCGGCATTCAAGGTGACTGAGCGGTTGTTTCTGGGCAACCTCCGGCGCTACGGGCTGCCGCGCCACCCCGACGGCGGCGGTACCCGGATGCTGCGCGACGGTGTCACCTTCGCGCTCGACGACGGCTTCGTGGCAGCGCTGAGAGCCGGGCGGTTCCGGGTCGTTCCTCGCGTCGAAGGCTTCGACAAGGGGTATGTCCGCCTTGCCGATGGGACCTCCTGCGCGCCGGAAGTGGTGATCGCAGCGACCGGCTATCGCACCGGGCTGGCATCCCTGCTCGGTCATCTCCGCGTGCTTGACGATTCCGGGCAGCCCAATCATCCGATGGGCGAGCGCGACCCGAACAATCCAGGTCTGTGGTTCACCGGTTTCCGGCCGATCTTCACCGGCTTTTTCGACGCCGCGTGCATTGCCGCCGAACAGATAGCCACCGGCATTGTCGCGGAGCCCGCCCGGAGGGCGGTCGGGCGCTGCCCGGCGGCGCTTGCGCGCATTGATTCGGGGCGGGGCAACTTGCGGCTTTGGTCCTCGAGCGGTGGGTGCGAGCGCGCACCTTACCCCGGCCGCCTCACTGCGTGGACTTCGTCAGCGGCACGATGCGGGGCGTGTCACCCTCGGGCGCAAGCTCCTCGAAGTCGAAATTGTCGAGCCGGGCGGCGCGTTTGCCGGCGCGCTCGGCGGCCGTGGTGATGCCGTCGAGGTCCTGGCGGGCCTGGTTGAAATGGGTGTCGAGCTTGGAGACGCGCTCCACCACCAGTTCAACGTCGCGGTGAAGCTGCCGCAGCGTGGTGCGGATGGCGCCGGCCTGTTCGCGCATCCGCGCGTCCTTCAGCACCGCCCGCATCGTGTTCAGCGTCGCCATGCAGGTCGTGGGCGAGACGATCCAGACCTTCGCATTGAAGCCTTCGCGGACAAGCTCGGGGAAGTTGGCGTGAAGCTCGGCATAGACGGCCTCGGAGGGGAGGAACATCAGTGCGCCGTCGGCGGTCTCTCCGTCGAGGATGTAGCGTTCGGCGATGGCCTTGATGTGAGCGCGCACGGCTATGCGCAGCATCCGCTGCGCCTCGATGAGCTGCGACTGGTTCTCGGCCCGGCGCAGCGCCTCGTAGGCTTCGAGCGGGAATTTCGAGTCAATGACGATGGGACCCGGCGGATTGGGCAGGTGGATGAGGCAATCGGCGCGACGTCCGTTCGACAGCGTCGCTTGCATCGTGAAGGCATCAGGCGGCATCGCCTTCCGAACGATGTCGTTGAGCTGGATCTCCCCGAAGGCGCCGCGGGTCTGCTTGTTCGACAGGATGTCTTGAAGGCTGAGTACGTCGCCCGACAGCTTTTCGATGTTCGTCTGGGCCTTGTCGATAGTTTCCAGGCGCTGCTGCAGCTCGCCGAGCGACCGGGCGGTGCGGGTTGCGGTACCCTGCAAGCTTTCGGTCATGCCGCGCGAGACCTCGGAGAGGCGCTGTTCCATCAATTGCAGCACCTTGGTCTGGGAGGCGGCCTGCGTTTCGGAGACGTGGTGGAGGCCACCCGTGAGCTGGTGCTGACCGTCCGAGAGCGCCTGAACGCGGCCACCGAGCGCCTGCATCTGCGCCAGCATCGGCTCGGACATTCGGGCGGAGCGCGAGGCGGCGCGCAATGTGACGATGATGAGGATGAAGAGCGCGAGGATGAGCGTTCCGCCCCCGAGGGTGGCGAGGACGAGCGGGTCGTCAAGCGCGTAGGTCTGACCGTTGAAGGTGATCATGTGCGTCCGAATAGGCGTTCGATGTCGGATAGCTTCAGTTCGACGTAGGTCGGGCGGCCGTGATTGCACTGGCCGGAGAGCGGGGTCCGTTCCATTTCGCGCAGGAGCGCGTTCATCTCGTCCGGGCGCATGCGGCGACCGGATCGGACCGAGCCGTGGCAGGCCATACGGGAGAGGACCGCGTCGATCCGGGATTGCAGGCGCTGGCTGTCGCCAAGGTCGCGAAGCTCGTCCAAGATGTCCTTAAGTAGCGCGGCGGCGTTGACCTCGCCGAGAACGGCGGGAGTTTCACGGACCGCGATGGCTCCGCCGCCGAAGGGCTCGATCTTGAGGCCGAGGCTGGAGAGCGTCTCGGCATGGTCGAGGAGAAGCCGGGCGTCGCCGTCTGAGAGGTCGACGATCTCGGGGATCAGAAGCGCTTGGGCGGCGACACCGTTTTCGGCACTCTGGCGTTTCAGGCGCTCGTAGACGAGGCGCTCGTGCGCGGCGTGCTGATCGACGATGACGAGGCCACGTTCAGTCTGGGAGATGATATAGTTCTCGTGAACCTGAGCGCGGGCGGCGCCGAGGGGGTGGTTTTCGGCCTTCTCCTCGGCGGCCGGTTCGGGCACGGGGTCGAAGCGGGCCGAGGCTTCTGCGAGTTCGGAGGCAAGCGGCGCCTGGGCCGTGTAGGCCGCGCGGAGCGCGGTCTGGGACGCGCGATCCATCTGGTAGATGCGCGGGGTGGCGGGCTCTGGCCGCATGGCGCCGAGTGTCAGGCCCGCGACAGTGGATGAGGCGCGGTGGCCGGCCTCGGCGAGTGCATGGCGCAAGGCGGACACGACGAGGCCGCGCGCGATGCCCGGCTCGCGGAACCTCACCTCTGCCTTTGCGGGATGGACGTTCACGTCCACGCGCTCGGGGGTGCAGGTGAGGTTGAGGACGGCGGCCGGGTGGCGGTCGCGGGAAAGGACGTCCATGTAGCCGGCGCGGAGCGCGCCGATCAGGAGCTTGTCGCGGACCGGGCGGCCGTTGACGAACAGGAACTGCTCGACCGCCGCGCCGCGCGAATAGGTGGGCAGCGCCGCGAAGCCGGTCAGACGGATGCCTTCGCGCTCCGCGTCGATCGGCAGCGCGTTGTCGGCAAACTCGTTGCCGACAAGGCGGCGGAGGCGCTCGGACAGCGCGTCGAAGAGCTCGCCTTGCGCGGCGTCGGCGCGCAGGACCACCCGGCCCTCGCCGCCGCCGGTCGCGTCGCGCAGGGTGACGCCGACATAGGGCTCGGCCATGGCGAGGCGCTGGACGACATCCTTGATCGCCTGCGCCTCGGCCCGGTCGGAGCGCAGGAACTTCAGCCGGGCGGGCGTGGCATAGAAAAGGTCGCGCAGTTCGACGACCGTGCCGCCTGCGAGCGCCGCAGGGCGGACAGGCCCTGCGCGCCCGCCCGCGACCGCGATCTCGGCCGCCTCGGCGCCTTCGGCGCGGGAGGCGATCCTCAGCCTCCCGACCGCGCCGAGCGAAGGCAGCGCCTCTCCCCGGAAACCGAAGGAGCGGATGTTCAGAAGGTCGGAGCCGTCGATCTTCGAGGTCGCGTGGCGGGCAAGCGCTAGGGGCAGGTCTTCCTCCGTCATGCCGCAGCCGTCGTCGGTCACGCGGATCAGGGTCTTGCCGCCGTCGGCATAGGTGACGTCGATCCGCCGCGCCCCGGCGTCGAGCGCGTTTTCCACGAGTTCCTTGACTGCGGAGGCCGGGCGCTCGACCACCTCGCCCGCCGCGATGCGGTTGACCGCAGCTTCGTCTAGCTGACGAATCTGCGGGCGTTCGGGCACGATCTTGGGGTTCGGCGCGGTCATGCCACCATAACTAGCATGTCCCGCGCCGATTCGGCCAGTTCACCAATTGTCTCACGGGAAGGGAACGGGCGGGCGCGTCATGCGCTCAAGCCAGCGGGTCGAGCGCCAGATTTGACGCTTGCAGACCGGCCCGGTACAGCCCTTCAGCTCCATCGTGTCGCGGTCGATGAGCCGGATATGGCCCCGATAGACGCGGCCCGTTGCGGGATCGTTCAGGCGGCCGTCCCAGCCGTCGCCGTTGGCGCGGAGACCGTCGACCATCACGCCGCCGATGGCGACGTGCCGTGCATCGGAAGCGTCTCGGACATGGGCGAGCCGGCCGCAGACCCGCGCGGCGTCGACTTCGCAGGGCGCGAACCGCACGACGAGCGAGAGGCCTTCGCTGGCCCAGCCGCCCGAGAGCGTGTCGGCGCGCGCCTCGCCCAGCAGCGTCAGGCCGAAGGCGGCGGCGAGAACGGGCATCGCGGTGCGGCCGAGCGCGGCGCGGAAGCGGGCGAGATAGGCGGGGTGCTCGGTGCCGCAGAAACGGTCCCACCAGGTGAAGTAAAGGCCGAGATTGCAGCGGCCGTTTTCATGGTGGAGGTCATGATGCGTGACCGTCGTGAGCCAGTCTAGGAGCGGCCGCCCGTCGCGCGTGGCAGGGAAAAGTTCGGTCCCGCAATGACCGATGGCATTCCTGAGGATCATGTGCGCGGTGAAGAGAAAGATTACCAACGGATGCGCCGGGATCACGGCGAGCGCGAGCGGCAGATAGGTCGCATGTACGAATGCCTCGCCGAAGTTGAAGCTGTAGGCGGTAAAGGCGGTCGGGTTGTGCGAGCGGTGATGGAGCCGGTGTAGGGGGCGGAAGAGGCGCGGGTGATGCAAAAGCCGGTGCGACCAGTAGAACCAAGTGTCGTGGCCGACGATTAGAAGCGCGAGCGACACGGCGAGCCAGGCCGGGCCGTAGTCGGCGATGTGGAGATAGACCGGCAGGAGGCCCGCCTGCGCGCCCGCCGCAATCGTGGTGCCGAAGGCCGCGAAGATCACGACCGTGCGGAGACTTGCCGCGACTTCGCGAGCGATCTGGCGGGTGCCTGGGCGCGGTTCGTCGCGCACGCGGCGGTGGGCGAGCGCAGGGCCGAAGGCGAGGTTCACGGCCAGATGCGTGCCGCCCGCGGCGATCACGTAGCGGGCGAGGTCTTCGGCGAAGACGCCGGAATAGAGCCCGGCGAGGGTGGAGAGACAAAACATCGTCGTCATCCTTTTTCGGGTTGCGGATGACGGATGTTCTGGCGGGCCGGGGCCCTAGAATTCGCGCCGATTTCGAAATCGGCGGGGTTACTCCGGTTTCGGCGTGGCTTTGTCCGGTATCGGCTGGGCGGTGGCGCGGAACTCGCTGGGACTTAGACCGGTGATGTCGCGGAAGGCGCGGTTGAAGGGGCCGAGCGAGGCGAATCCGACCTCGTAGGCGAGCGTCAGGATCGGCGTGTCGGCGCGGGCCGGTTCGGACAGGATTTCGCGGGCGCGCGCAATGCGGCGTTCATTGAGGAAGCGGGCGAAGTTGCGGTAGCCAAGGCCTTGGTTGATGACCCGCCGCAGCCGGTGTTCGGTCGTGCCGAGGGCTCCTGCTAGCTGGCCGATGGTCAGCCCCTCCTCGGCCCAGACGCCCGCCTCCATCGCCGCGGTCAGGCGGTCGAGCACGGCATGTTCGGCGGCGGTGAGTGCGAGCGGGCGCGGGCGAGCGGGAGCGTCGCGAAACATCGTCTCGCGATTCGCGGCAAACCAGGTGAGGAAGGCGCCAAGCAGCGCCGCGAGGCTGGCTGCTTGCAGGACGAACTTCTCCGGTCCGAGGAGGCCGGTCAGGAGCCCCAATTCCTCGGCGGTGATCGCGATGCCGAGCAGAGCGCCGAGGCCGAGGAAGACGCGCCGGAGGCCGCGGCGCGCCTCGATGAGGTCGCCGGGACCGCTTTTCCAGGCGATATAGAAGAGGTGCAGGTAGAGGAGGACGACGAGGCCGCCTCTGACCAATCCGGCGGGCGGCCAGGCGAAAGTCGCGAGTGCGGTGGCGACGACGATGAGGCCAAGGGGCACGACATAGGCGCGGAACGGCGCGGCTTCGTCGAAGAATTCGAGCCCCGCCCACCAGAGGATCGCCGGCAGCGCCATCGCGATGACCACGGGCGCGTAGAGTGGCGCGGGCGGCGCGGCGTCGAAGGCGGGCGCAGAGACGAGGAGATAGGAGGCGAGCCCCAGCCCCAGAAGCGCCAGCGACAGCCCTGCCGGTCCGCGTCTTGGCGGCACGAGCGCGAACGCGGCGAGGAGGAGCGCGAAACCGCCCGCCGCGCCCCTGAGCGCCGTGTCGATCGGCAGGATGCCTTCCATGACTTCGCCCCCGAAGGGCCGCGACCTAGTTCGTGTTGTCGAGCCCCACCGGCTGGCCGACGACGACGAAGCGCAGCGCTTCAGGCTTCATCAGCCGCGCGGCCACGCGCTTGATATCGTCGAGCGTGACCGCCTCGATATAGCCGTTCCGGTCGTTCACATACGAGATCGGCAGGCCCTCGCTCTGCATGCCGACGAGCATGTTCGCAATCGGGCCGTTGCCGTCGAAGCGCAGGGGATAGGAGCCGGTGAGATATGTTTTGGCGGCGTCGAGTTCCGCCGCCGTTACGCCTTCCTCGGCGACCTTGGCCCACTCCGCGCGCACGACCTCGATCGCCTCGGTCACCTTCTCGTTCGCCGAGGCGAAGGAGCCCTGCCAGGTCTCGGCCAGGTCCATCGGCACGAGATAGGTCGAGATGCCGTAGGTCAGTCCGCGCTTCTCGCGCACCTCTTCCATGAGGCGCGCAGCGAAGCCGGATCCGCCAAGGATCTGGTTGAGCAGGTAGGCGGCGAAAAAGTCGGGATCCTCACGCTCGATCCCGGCATGACCAAATACGACGACCGATTGCGGCGAGGCATAGTCGATGACGGTTACGCCGCCGGTGAGCATCGGTTGAATCTTGGGCGGCATCTGCGCGCTGGTTTCGGGCAGGCCGCCCAGAAGCCCGTCGAGGAGGCGGCCGAGTTCTTCCTCGGTGATGTCGCCGACCGCGGAGACAAAGAGCCGATCCTTGGCCATCAAGTCAGCCTTGGCGGCGACCAGATCATCACGCGTGAGCCCGGCCACGCTTTCAAGCGTGCCGGTGCGATCCGAGCCGTAGGGATGGTCGCCGAACGCCGCCTCGTCGAAGGCGCGGCGGGCGATGGTGCCGGGGTCCTTGTCGTCGGACTGGATGATCGAGACGATCTGGCGCCGCACCCGCTCGACTGCATCCGCATCGAAGCGCGGCTCCATGAGGGCCTGACGCAGGAGCGCTGCGGCCTCATCGCGATTCTCGCTCAGCATTCGGGCGGAGATGGTCATGGCGTCGTCGAAGGCGTCGAATTCGAACTCGGCGGCGAGCGCGTCGCGCGCCTCGGCGAAGCCCTGGCTGTCCATCTCGCCGGCGCCTTCCTCGAGAAGCGCGGTCATCAGCAGGACCGCGCCGCGCTTGCCGGGCCGGTCGAGGCTGGTGCCGCCCTCGAAGCGGATCTCGAGCGCTGTGAACGGGATCTCGTGCTCCTCGACCAGCCAGGCGCGGATGCCGCCGGGCGAGGTGACTTCACGGATATCCACGGCAGCGGCAGGTAGGGCGGCAAGGACCGCCAGCACGGCGGCGAAGAGGGTCCGGATCATTGCATCAACTCCTCGGCGCCGTCGCGCATCATCCAGCCGGTCACCGCGCGGCGGCGGTCGAAGACCTCGGCCGCGGCCGCCATCACGTCGGCTTCGGTCACAGCACCGAGAATCACGGGCCAGGCCTCGACATCGGCCACCGTCAGACCGGTCGTCAGCGCCTCGCCATAGCGGCGGGCGAGACCGTCGACGTCGTCGAGGGCATAGATCATCTCGGCGCGGATGCGGGTCTTGATGCGGTCGAACTGCTCTGCGTCCACGCCGGTTGAGAGAAAGTCGGCCAAAACGCCGTCCAGCGACGCTTCGGCATCGGCCAGGCTGACGCCCTCGGCCGGGACCATGGCGATGTTGAACGTCGTGTCGTCGAGCGACGTACCGTCGTAGCGCGCATAGGTGTAGATCGCCTGCTTCGTCTCGAACTGAAGCTTGCGGGCGAGGACCGAGGTCTGGCCGTCGCCGCCGAGGATTTCAGCGAGGATCGTGAGCGCGGCGGCCGTTTCCTGCGCGCCCGGGTCGCGTTCCGGCGCAAGGTAGCTGCGTGTCACATAGGGCTGCGAGACGCGAGGGTCGGAGAAGCTAAGCCGCCGCTCGGCGAGTTGGGGCGGTTCCTGGGCGCGGGCGCGGGGGTGAATGTCGGGGCTGGGCTTTAGGGGGCCGTAATAGGTCTCCGCCAGGCGGCGGACCTCGTCGGGCCGAACGTCGCCCGCCACGACGAGCACCGCGCCGTTCGGCGCATAGTAGCTCTGGTACCAGTCGAGCGCGTCCTGACGGGTCAGGTTCTCCATCTCGTGCCGCCATCCGATGATCGGCGTGCCGTAGGGATGGTTGAGGTATTGCGCCGCGCGCCGTTGTTCGAAGAAGATCGATCCGGGATCGCTGTCGACGCGCTGGTTGCGCTCCTCGATGATCACCTCGCGCTCGGTCTTCCAATCGTCCTCGGACAGGATCAGCCCCTGCATCCGGTCAGCCTCCATTCGCATGACAAGCTCCAGCCGGTCGGCCGCGATGCGCTGGAAATAGGCGGTGTAGTCCCAGGAGGTGAAGGCATTGTCCGAGCCGCCGTTGGCCGTGACCGTCTTGGAGAACTCGCCCGGTGCAAGCGTTTCGGTGCCCTTGAACATGAGATGTTCGAGAAAATGGGCGACGCCCGAGACGCCGCGCCTTTCGTCGGCGGCCCCGGCCCGGTACCAGACCATCTGCACGACGACCGGGGCGCGGTGATCCTCGATCACGACGACTTCCAGCCCGTTGTCGAGCGTGAATCCCGAGATCTCGGCGGCGCGCGCGGGCACGGCTAGGACTAGGACGGCGGCGGCGAGCCTGGCGGCGGCGCGGATCATGCCTCACTCCCTCGTTGACATTGGCCAGAGGTATAGGCCCGGTGCCCCGCGTCAAGCCCGATGACGCGGAGGTGATGATCAGTTGCCGGTGAAGACCTCTTCGGGTGGTGCGCCAACGGTCTTGGCTCCGACCCTCCGCCAGCGCTCCAGTTCGGCATACTGATCGAGCGACATGGGCGCATAGGCGCGATAATAGACGTTCACGTTGGCCAGACGCTCCAAGAGCCGCCCGTCATTGTCGCGGCGGTATTCGAGATCTTCGGCCGCGAGCACGCCGCGGATATCAGCCGACGTGCCGAACCGCGCCGCATAGGAAACGAGGCCGCCGTTGCCGGCCGCGATCGTCGTCGGACCGAGGCGGGCGGGGTTGCCGCCCAGTGCTGCGACGGCATCGGCCTCGGGCGTGGGGTCGGTGATGTTCGCGCCACCCGGCGTGGGGTTGGGCAGGCTCGCCAGATCCTCGGGCAGTTGCAGGGGCTTGGTGGGCAGGATCGCGAATTCGTCCGGGCTCCGGCTGGCGGAGCGGACATTCATCAGCGTCGGGTCCTTGCCCCTGCCGCCGCAGGCCGAGAGCATGAGCGCGGCGCCCAGAAGAACGCCCCGGACCAAGACCGCGCGACTGCGCCGCTTCGCTGCCATGGATGACTCCCTTGCCTCGTTGGCCCTCGGTTTAGCGCATGTCCCGCCGCGCGTCACGTGGTCTTGTCCCGCCCGGTGAACACGACGAGTCCCACCGCACCGGTGAAGATCGCGATGTCGGCGACGTTGAACGAATAGGGGTTGTCGATTCCGGGCACGGACATATTGAGGAAATCGGCAACCGCCCCATAGACGAGCCGGTCGAGCACGTTGCCCAAGGCGCCGCCGATCAGGAGCCCGGCGGAGGAGTGCACGATTCGCGAATGCGGCTCTCGGCGGACCCAAAACCAGACCCAGGTTGAAATGGCGAGCGCGAGCGCGATGAGTACCCAGCGCATTATCTCCGTGCCGTTCGAGAGGAGGCCAAAGTTGATGCCCTGGTTCCAGGCCATGCGCAGGTTGAGGAACGGAGGCACGACGTCGATCCGCTGACGCGACCAAAGATCGATCACGTGGACGACGAAGTATTTCGACGCTTGGTCGAGCGCGAAGACGCCGAACGCCCATTGAGTCACGAGCCGCATGCGGACCTCAATGCCGGAAATGCCGCTGGCCGGTGAAGACCATGGCAAGGCCAGCCTCATCCGCCGCCGCGATGACCTCGTCGTCGCGCATCGAGCCGCCGGGCTGGATCACTGCCGTGGCGCCGGCCTCGGCGGCGGTCAGAAGGCCGTCGGCGAAGGGGAAGAAGGCGTCGGAGGCGACGACGGCGCCCTTGACGGTCGGTTCCGATAGCCCTAGCGCCTCGGCCATGTCGGCGGATTTGCGCGCCGCGATGCGGGTCGAGTCCAGGCGGCTCATCTGGCCCGCGCCGATGCCGACTGTGGCGCCGCCCTTGACGTAGACGATGGCGTTCGACTTCACGTGCTTGGCGACCTTCCAGGCGAAGAGGAGGTCGTTCAGTTCCTCGCTGGTAGGGGCGCGTTTGGTCACGACCTTGAGGTCGGATTGAATGACCGCGCCGTTGTCGCGGTCCTGCACGAGAAAGCCGCCCGCGACCTGACGGAAGGCGAGGCCGGGGGATTTCGGGTCGGGCAGGCCCTCGGTTGTCAGCAACCGGAGATTCTTCTTGGCCGCGAAGACCGCCTTGGCGAAGTCATCGGCGTCAGGGGCGATGACGACCTCGGTGAAGATCCGGGCGATCTCCTCGGCCGTGGCGGCATCGAGCGGCCGGTTTAGCGCTACGATGCCGCCGAAGGCCGAGATGCGGTCGCAGTCATACGCCGCCCTGTAGGCATCGAGCAGCGTCGCACCGCGGGCCACGCCGCAGGGATTGGCGTGCTTGATGATGGCGCAGGCCGGACCCTCGGCGGGGTCGAACTCGGCCACTAGTTCGAAGGCCGCGTCGGTATCGTTGATGTTGTTGTAGCTGAGTTCCTTGCCCTGCCACTGCTTCGCCGTTGCGACGCCCGGTCGGTTCGATCCGTCGGTGTAGAAGGCCGCCGACTGATGCGGGTTCTCGCCGTAACGCAGCGTCTGGGCGAGCGTGCCGGCGAAGGCGCGGCGGCGAGGCGCGGGATCGCCGATGGCGGAGGCCAGCCAGGTCGACACCGCCGCGTCATAGGCTGCCGTGCGGGAATAGGCGCGCTGGGCGAGCTTGCGGCGGAACTTGGGGCAGGTCTTGCCGCCGTGCTGGTCCATGTCATCGAGAAGCTTGGGGTAGTCTTCCGGATCAATGACGACGGCGACATGGGCGTGGTTCTTGGCCGCCGCGCGGATCATCGCGGGGCCGCCGATGTCGATGTTCTCGATGCAGGTGCCGTAGTCGGCGCCCTTCGCCACTGTCGCCTCGAACGGGTAGAGATTGACGACGAGAAGATCGATCGGTTCGATCCCGTGGTCCTGCATAGCCGCGACATGGGCGTCGTCGTCCCTGAGCGCGAGAAGCCCGCCATGGACCTTGGGGTGCAGCGTCTTCACTCGGCCGTCCATCATCTCGGGAAAGCCGGTTATGTCGGCCACGTCGCGCACCTTCAGCCCCGCCTCGCGCAGCATCTTCGCCGTGCCGCCGGTCGAGAGAAGTTCAACCCCGCGCTCGGCTAGTGCCTTCGCGAAGTCGAGAAGGCCGGTCTTGTCGGAAACGGAGATCAGGGCACGGGCTAGCGGGGCCAAGTCGGCGGCGTCGGCGGTCAAGGGCATTCCTTCGGTCAGGTCGTCACTCCGGCATCGGTTCGTCATCGCGCACGGTGTCGCGAATGGCCGATGGCGTATCGTGCGCCTTCGCCAAGGTCCAGCCCAACTGACAGGCATAATCCATCACGATGGCCGAAAGGACGATCTGACGCGAGGCGCGGGGCTTCAGCCGCCCGCTTTCAAGATAGACCGAGGGTTCAAGCGTGAGTTCGGCCACCCCGTCATGCCGGAACACCCAGATCTCGCCCGACTTCAGCGCCATCGAGACAGCGGTTCCGCCGAGGTCAACCGCAGCGTCGACATCGGGATGCAGATGGAATCGCAGGTCGAATTCCACGCCGCGGCGGCGGGTCCGCTCCATGATCGTGTCGAAGCGGCGCCGGTCGGCCACGGTCATCGCGCCGAGCGTGTCCTCGCCCACGAGCGTCCTGCCGTCGATCGAGAGCGCGAGCTGACGGATATGGGTGAGGCCGTGCGTCGGCACGTAGCCGTTGTGGCCGGCCAAGATCCGGTGGCTGTCGCGGTCGTCCTCGGGCTGGGCCCAGACCATGTTCGGCGTGTCGGTGAATTCACCCTGCGCCGCCCCCGCAAGTATCCCCTCGGCGGCGAAGCGGGAGGATGAAAAGCCACGGATACAGAGCGTCGAATGCGAAGGGGTCGCGCGGCCCGCGCGGCGCCAGTCGGGTCCGAAGCTCGCGCCCGAACCGCAATTGACGATCAGCGGGCGGCGGCCCGAGGTCAGCTCCATCGCGAGCGTCGAGGCATGGGCGTTCGCCGATCCGCGCCCGCGCGGCGGCGATGCGGCATCGATGATCACCGTGGTGCGGCCCGCGGCCAACCGCGCATAGCCCATGGCGAGCCCGTGCGCGGTCAGCGCGCGCCCGCCTGCCGTCGCGAGCGCCTGTTCAAGTCGTCCTTCGAGCCCCCGGCTCCCGCCATGGAACCGTGCGAGCCCGCCATCGGCGTGGCGCAGTGCCCGGAGCGTCGGAGCGATGCGGGATATCGCGGCCAGATGCGCGTGCTGCGGCGTGCGTCCGGCCCCATTGAGTGCGTCGGCAGCCCAGGTGAGAAGAGTGAAGACCTCAAGCAGTTCTTCGGGATTGCGCGTCGGCAGGCCGCCCTCGGCGTCAATCTCGCGCCCGCATTCGCGGGCCAGCGCGTTGGCGGCGGAGCCGACATGTCGTTCCATCCCGGTGAGGGCGAGGCCGGCGTAGATGAGGCCCGTCAACGCCTCGAAGCGCGGCAGGCCCAAGGGCGCAGTGCGCCAGCGGCGGGCGAGAAAGATCGTCTGGCGGCCGAGGCAGCGGAAATAGGCGTCCGACGCGGCACGATCCTGGCTGTTTAGAAGCATGATCGCGTGGTTGATCCAGCGGATCAGCCGCCGCCCGGTCAGTTCGGGCGTCCAGCCGGGCCCCGCGCCGCGACCGTAACGGCGGATCCAGTCGAAGACCCAGGCCTGGGCTCGTGCACGCGCCGGCGCTTCGGCGACGGCCGCAAGGTCGTCGAGCCAGGTAAAGCCGTGGATCTCATCCTCAAAGCGAGGATCGGGGACCGGCAGGTCCCAGATCGACTGATCCTCGGCCTCTACGAAGAAGCCCGCGAACAGGAAATTGCCGCCGATGAGCTGGCGCCCGCGCGCGAAGGAACCAATCGTTTTGGGTTCGGGCTGGCTGACGAAGCCCGCCGCGGGCCGGGCGAGTGCGGCGAGACGTGCATGCAGGCGGTCGACGACCCCCACTTGTCCGTGTTCGGCATGCCCCACGCCTCGCGATCCTCGCTATCTTGCCTGCCGGGTTGACCCCCGGGAATCTGCTCTGGGGCGGAGATTACCGGCGGGTCTCTCGCCTGTCACCGGCAAATGGGCGCTCCTCATTGGCTAATGTGCAGCGCTGCGATGAAAAAACCATCCATGCCCCCCCGTTCAGGCCACAGGTCGGGACGGGTACGCAGGCCATTTTCCGCCGTTATCCAGCCCGCATCGACTCCGGGAAGCGCGAGCGCGGCCCTGTCGGCGCGAAGCCCGGGGTGGCGCGCAAGGGCGGCGGAAACCTGCCGCTCGCCCTCTTCGGGCAGAAGAGAACAGGTCGCGAAGACCAGCCGGCCACCGGGCCGGAGCCATGTCAGCGCGCGGTCGAGCAGCGCGGCCTGCAGCGCGACGGTCTCGTTCAACCCGGACTTGTCGCGCACATGCGGAAGGTCGGGATGACGACGGATCGTGCCGGTCGCCGAACAGGGCGCGTCGAGCAAGATCGCGTCGAAGGCGTCGGGCGGCTGCCACTGAAGCGCGTCGTCGATGACGGCCTCGGCCGAGAGGCGACAGCGGGTGAGGTTCTCGCGTAGCCGCTCCATCCGCTCGGCGGAAATGTCGAGCGCGGTCACCTTCGCCCCGGCGGCGGCGAGTTGCAGGGTCTTGCCGCCCGGCGCGGAGCAAAGGTCGAGCACGCGTTCGCCCGGCCGGGGCGCGAGTACTTTGGCCGGCAGAGCGGCGGCGGCGTCCTGCACCCACCAATCGCCATCGGCATAGCCCTGAAGTTCGGAGATCTGGCCCGCTCGGGCGAGCCGGACCGACCCTGTGGGCAGCGCGACACCGCCAACACGCTCCGCGAGCGCCGCGGCGTCGCGGTCCTTCGGCGTGAGATCGAGCGGGGCGCCTGCGGCGTGGGCGGCCTCCATCGCGATCACCGCGACCTTGCCGTAGGCTGACATCAGCCGCCCGCGCAGCCAGCCCGGCAGGATGGGCGGCGGCAGTGCGGCCCAATTCTCCGGCGCAGTTTCTCCGGCACGCCGGAGAACGGCGTTCGCCATTCCCGCCATGCCCTCGCTGTGCCGCCCCCCGGCGCGAAGCGCACCCACCGCCTCGCTCACGACGGCATGGGGCGGCTCGCCCTCGGCCAGCATGGCGGTCACGGAGACGCGCAGCAGGGCCAAGACCGGCGGCGGCGGGCGTTTGCGCAGCAGGGGCTTCAGTACGGAATCGGCGCGGGAGAGGTTGCGCAATGTCGAAAGCGTCAACCGCTGCGCCTGCGCGCGTTCGGCCGGTGCAAGCTGAGTGAGTATGCCTTGCGCGATCTGGTCGAACAGCACCCGGCGCTCCTCGGTGACGCCGAGGACGAGCCGCGCCGCTTGCCCCCGTGCGGTTTCCTTCGCCATGGCTCCCCCGGTTGTAGTGCCGGTTGTCGCGCCGGTCGGCCCCCCGTATATCATGGGTCTGGACGAGACAAGGAAACCCGTCATGCCGGACGACACCGAAATAGACGTGCCCGCCGCCGCGAAGCGCGCGCTGGCCGAGGCAGAGGCACGGCGCAAGGCCGCGAAGGCGCCCAACCTGCCGCCAGAGCTCGGTGGCCGCGACGGGCCGGAGCCGGTACGCTACGGAGACTGGGAGAAGAAGGGGATCGCGGTCGATTTCTGACCGCGACACCGAGGCGTAGTCGTGCCGTGAAACCGAAGAGCACCGCGATGCCGGAACGGAAGGTCGCTTGACGTCTGTGTGGCTCGCGGCCTTTGTTGCCGCTCAGAAGCCGGCACTGAACGTCCGCTCCACTCGGGCGGTAGCGCCGGACAGCGCCTGCTCAGAGCCCGAGCACATCCACCATATCGTATTCGCCGGGCTTCCTGTCCTGTCCCCAGAGCGCAGCCCTGAGTGCGCCCCGGGCGAAGATCGCGCGGTCGGTGGCGAGATGCCGCAGCACGACGCGCTCGCCGTCGGCGGCGAAGATCACGTCGTGCTCGCCCACGACATCGCCGCCCCGGATCGCCGAAAAGCCGATATCGCCCAGCTTGCGAGCGCCGGTGATGCCGTCTCGGCCTGACACGCGATGGTCGGCGAACGCGATGCCGCGGCCTTCGGCGGCGGCCTCGCCCAGCATGAGCGCCGTGCCCGATGGCGCATCGACCTTCATGCGGTGATGGGCCTCGACGATCTCGATGTCCCAGTCGGTGTCGAGCGCGGCGGCGACCTTCTTCGTCAGCTGAGTGAGGAGGTTCACGCCGAGACTCATGTTGCCCGCGCGCACGATCACGGCGTGACGCGCGGCAGCCTTGATCTTCGCAACATGGGCGTCCTGGAGACCGGTCGTGCCGATCACGTGCACCGCACGCGCCTGCGCCGCGAGGCCCGCGAATTCGACCGTGGCCTCCGGCGCGGTGAAGTCGATCACGGCCTGCGCCGTCGCGAAAGCCTCGAGCGGGTCGTCGGTCACGCGGACGCCGATGTCCGCCCCGCCCGTCGCAGCCCCGAGGTCGCGGCCGATCCAGTCATGCCCCGGACGCTCGACCGCGCCCACAAGCCGCGCGCGTTCGGAGGCGAGGATCGTCTGCACGAGCATCCGGCCCATCCTCCCGGAAGCTCCGGTCACTACGATGCCGGGGATGCTGTCGCTGTCGCTCATGGCTGCCTCCGCCCTTGCCGTCGGCTTCCTTTAGCCCGACCGGGCCGGCTTGGCAAAGTCCCGTTGCGGGCCGCCGCGGCTTGGCCTAAATCGAAGCGATGGCATCCAACCGTACTTCCCGGGGCTCTGGCCCCTCGCAGCGTCAGCTCCGAGTCGGCGAAGAGATTCGCAGGCGGCTGTCCGAAATCCTGCAGCGAGGCGAAGTGCATGACCTCGACCTCGCCGCCATGTCGATCACCGTGGGCGAAGTCCGCGTCTCGCCCGATCTCAGGATCGCGACCGCCTATGTGCTGCCCTTGGGCGGCAAGGACGCGGACGAAGCGATCGTCGCGCTCAACCGGTCGAAGGGCGAACTGAGGTATCTCGTGGCGCGGGTGATGAAGCTGAAATTCGCCCCCGAGCTTCGGTTCGTGATCGACGAAACCTTCGAACAGATGGAAAAGACGCGCCGGCTTCTGGCCGAGGACCGCGTGCAGCGCGATATCGCGAAGCGCGATGAGGATGACAACGGCGATGACGACGGCGATCTGGGCTAGGGCCGCGCTCGTACTCCTGCTCTCGGCAGGCGCCGTGACCGGTGCGACTTGCCGCGCCATCACGCATGAAGGGCAGGGCTACACGGTCTGCGAAGCGGACCGGAAGGACGACCTACGCCTGTTCCTCGACGCCCCGGACGGCGCGCCGATCGGCACGTTCGAGCGGCTGCGGGGCCAGCTTGCCGAAGACGGCCAGTCGGTTTCCTTCGCCATGAATGCCGGCATGTATCATCCCGACCGGCGGCCCGTGGGGCTTTATGTCGAGAACGGGCGCGAGGTATCAGGGCTGGTCACTTCGGAGGGTCCCGGCAATTTCGGGCTCATCCCAAACGGGGTCTTTTGCATCGGTGCGAAAGCGTTCCGCGTGGTCGAGACGCGGGACTTCGCCGCCGAACGGCCGGACTGCCAGTACGCCACGCAGTCGGGCCCGATGCTCGTGATCAGCGGCGCACTGCATCCGCGATTCCTCGAGGAGTCCGACTCGCGTTACATCCGCAATGGTGTTGGCGTCAGCGCGGATGGCAGCCGCGCCTATTTCGTGATCTCTGAAGGCGCTGTGAATTTCCACAGCTTCGCGCGCATGTTCCGCGACGCGCTCGGTACGCCGGATGCGCTTTACTTCGATGGCAACGTCTCACGTCTATATGCGCAAGAACTGGGGCGTGACGATTTCGGCTTTCCGATGGGGCCGATCGTGGGTCTGGTCGGCCCTGCGGATTGACGCGACCCCGGGGTTTCGCTAAGGCGCGCGCTTCTGTCGAAGGGGAGAAGGATGGCACGCAAGAAGGGCCGCGACATATCCGGGTGGCTTGTGGTCGACAAGCCCGCGGGCCTGACCTCGACCGCGGTCGTGAACAAGGTCCGCTGGGCGTTCGGTGCAAAGAAGGCGGGCCATGCGGGGACGCTCGACCCGCAGGCGACCGGCGTGCTGGCGGTGGCGCTCGGCGAGGCGACGAAGACGGTGCCCTTCGTCACGGACGCGCTTAAATGCTATGTGTTCGCGGTGCGGCTAGGGGTCGCCACGACTACCGACGACGCCGAGGGCGAGGTGATCGAGACCTCCTCGACGCGGCCCTCGGACGAGGCGATCCGTGCCGCGCTGGACGCGTTCCGGGGAGAGATCATGCAGGTGCCGCCACAGTTCTCCGCCGTGAAGGTCGAGGGCGAGCGTGCCTATGCGCTTGCCCGAGCGGGCGAAGAGATGGAACTGGCGTCGCGGCCCCTCTGGGTCGAATCGCTCGAGATGACCGCGCGACCCGATGCGGATGTGGTGGAATTGGAAATGGTCTGCGGCAAGGGCGGCTATGTGCGGTCGATCGCGCGTGACCTCGGGCGGGCTCTGGGGTGTTTCGGGCATGTGACCTGGCTTCGCCGCGAATGGTCGGGTCCTTTCGAGGCTGCGGACGGCGTGACAGTCGAAGAGATAGAGGAACTCGCGAAGACCGAGGCGCTCGATGACCTGTTGCTGCCCCTCGAGGTCGGGCTGGCGGAGCTGCCGGAATTGAGGGCGACGGCGGAGGGAGCGGCGCGGCTCAGAAACGGCAATCCGGGCATGGTGCTGGCCTCCGATGTGGACTGGGGCGACGAGGCCTGGGCAAGCCATGAGGGACGCGCGGTCGCGGTCGGGGTCTACAAGTCGGGCGAGCTTCACCCGAGCCGGGTGTTCAATCTGTGACCGCCGGGGCTCCGCCCCGGACCCCGAGGTATTTTCGGCAAGATGAAGATCAGAGGCTTAGCCCGATCCTGCGGCCCTCGTGGAAGGCGTAGGGCGCCTGGCGGGGTGCTGCGGCGTCGCCGATCAGATGGGTCTCGATGTCGGCGAGGTCGGCGGACAGGGGATCGAAGGCTCGGTTCGTCGTGGACATGACGAGGGCCGAGGCGTCGAGGCGGGTCTCCGCGCTGGTCAGCATGCTGCGGACGGTGGCGGCATTTCCATGCCATTCGGCGATGAGGTGCTCGGTGAGGAAATTGACGCCGAGCTTGGCGAGGCGGGGGCGGAGCGGGATGTCGGCGGAGGTGCGGGCAATTTCCTTGCCGATGAAGGGTTCGGGCGTGACGATCGTGACCTTCCTGCCCTGCTCGGCCATCGCCCAGGCGGTGCCGAGACCGCGCCAGTGGCCGCCTTCGTCGTAGAGGATCACGGTCTGCCCGAGCTTCGCCTCGCGCCGCATCACGTCTTCGGGCGCGAAGACGTTGCCCTTGCCGATGCCGGGAAGGCGGTCGTGGCCCTGAAGCCAGCGCTGAAAGCCGTCTTCGTCCGGCAAGGACCCGGTGGCGAGGATGACGGCGTCGGGGTCGAGGGCGCGGATGTCGGCCGCCTCGGCATAGGCGTTGAGGTGGAGCCGGACCTGGAGCTTCTCGAACTGACGCTCGTACCAGTCGAGAAGGTCGAGGATCTGGGCGCGGCGGGGCTGTTCGCCGGCGAGGCGGAACTGGCCGCCGATCCTGGCTTGCGCCTCGAACAGGTCGACGCGGTGGCCGCGTTCGGCGGCGGCGCGGGCGGCTTCCAACCCGGCCGGACCCGCGCCGACGACGACAATGCGGCGGGGACAGGCGGCGGGGGTGAAGCGGTCGCCGCCCCACTCGAACTCGCGCCCTGCCGAGGGGTTGATCAGGCAGGAGATCCAGTAGTCGCGGCTCCGTCGGCCCCAGCACATCTGGTTGCAGGAGATGCAGCCGCGCACGTCCTCCGCACGCCCCTCGGCGGTCTTGCGCGCCAGATGCGGGTCGGCGATCTGGCCGCGCACGATGGAGACGAGATCGGCCTGGCCGGACGCGATCACGCTTTCGGCGTTCTCGGGGGTGCGGATATGCGCCTCGGACGTGATTTTCGCGTGTTTGACGATCTTCTTCAGTTCCTCGGTGAAGGGCGCGGTCAGCTTCTCGCCGTAGAGGAAGGTCGGCATCAGGCGTTCGAAATCGAGATAGCCGCCATGGCCGCAGGTGACGTAGTCGATATGGCCGGTGGCGTCGTGGAGCGCGACGATCTCGGCCAGAGCCTCGCCTTGCAGGAGTACGTCCTGGCTGTCCGACGTGCTGATGGCGAGGCCGATGATGAAATCCTCGCCGCAGGCGCGGCGGATGCCCTCGATGATGGTGCGGCTGAGGCGGGTGCGGTTTTCAAGGCTGCCACCCCATTTGTCACTGCGCTTGTTGGACCAGGGCGTCCAGAACTGGTCTAGGAGCGAATGGTAGGCGGCCCAGACCTCGACGCCCTGGAAGCCGCCTTTCTTGCAGCGGATCGCGGCGGCGATATGGGCCGCGATCAGTTCCTCGATCTCGGCATCGGTCATCGCGTGGGAGCCGTCCGAGTCGTGGTAGCTCGGCCCGCCCGACGGCCCCCAATGCGGCGCGAAGCTGAGATCGGAATCGCCGTGCGCGCCGACATGGTAGAGCTGCTGGAGGATGACGGAGCCCGCCTCCCTCACCGGCTCGGTCACCTTGCGGAAATGCGGGATGACCTCGTCCGTTCCATGCCGGAAATTGCCGCGCGTCAGCACACCCGTCCGGTGGACCGGCATCGGCTCGGCCACGATCATCGCCGCCCCGCCAATCGCGCGTTCGAGCAAGTAGGCGCCGAAGCGCGCGCCGGGCAGGCCGCTCTCCGACATGTTCGCCGTATGGGCGCCGAACACGATGCGGTTACGAAGCGTGTGCCCCCTGAGCTCGATCGGGGACATCAGGCGTGGATGGGCGGTCATCGTCCGACTTGTCCGAACTTGTTGGTGACGGGCGGCGGCGCACCGGTCCGCAATCGAAACGGGCGGTCCATCTTCGTGAGGTTTGCGCCGAACTTAGTACCAGGCATCCGGCACCGCGGCCTTCTTCTTCGTGACGAATTCCCTCAGCGCCTTGTCGACGCCCTCGTCGAGATGCGGCGCCTCGTATTCGCGCAAGTGCTGCTTCCAGAGCCGGTTCGCCCGTGTCGCGGCGTCGTCCTGGCCCGCGGCCTCCCATTTCTCGAAGGGCTCGTTATCGGCGGTTTCCGAATCCCAGAAGGCGGTCTCGTAATTCGCCATCGTATGCGAGCAGCCGAAGAAATGGTTGCCCGGGCCGACTTCGGCGAAGGCGTCGACGGCGAGCTGGTTGTCGTCGATCTTGACCCCGTCGAGATAGGTGTGGAGCGCGCCGCAGAGATCGGCGTCCAGCATGAACTTCTCATAGGACATCGAGAGAAGCCCGTCGAGGAAGCCGGCCGAATGCAGGATGAAGTTCGCGCCGCAATGAATCGCGGCGAGCATCGACATCGTGCCCTCGGTCATTGCATGGGCGTCGGGCAGCTTCGACGTGGTGAAGTTGCCCGAACAGCGCAGGGGCAGGCCAAGCCGGCGGCAGAGCTGACCGATGACCATCGAACCGATCGCCGGTTCCGGCGTGCCGAAGGTTGGCGAGCCGGAGCGCAAGGACATCGACGACAGGAATGTGCCGAAGACGGTCGGTGCGCCCTTGCGTTCGAGCTGGGTGAGCGCGCAGCCGGCCATGGTCTCGGCGAGCGACTGGGCGATGGCCCCCGCATTCGTGACCGGCCCCATCGCGCCGCCGAGAATGAAGGGCACGACGACGGCGCACTGGTTGGCCCGCGCGTAGGCGCGCAAGCTCTTCGTCATCGTCCCGTCCCAGACCAAGGGCGAGTTAACGTTGACGTTGCCGAGGATGACGCAATTCTCGTCGACGAAGTCGCGACCGAAGACGATCCGCGCCATATCGATCGAATCCTCGCTCCGCTCCTCGGCCGTGACCGAGCCCATGAAGGGCCGGTCGGAGTAGCGAATATGGGAATAGACCATGTCGAGGTGACGTTTGTTCACGGGCACGTCGGTCGGCTCGCAGATCGTGCCGCCGGAATGATGGAACCAGGGCGAGGACTGGGCGAGCTTGATGAAGTTCTCGAAGTCCTGAAGCGTACCGAAACGGCGACCGCGGTCGAGGTCCATCACGAAGGGCGAGCCGTAGGCCGGCGCGAACACCACGTTCCTGCCGCCGATCCGGGCTGAGTTCTCGGGGTTGCGCGCGTGTTGCGTGAACTCGGCCGGCGCCGATTTCAGGATTTCGCGCAACATGCCGGGCTCGAACGTCACGCGGACACCATCAACCTTCGCGCCCGCCTTCTTCCAGTGGTCGAGCGCCACGTCGTCGTCGCGGAACTCGATCCCGGTTTCGGCGAGGATGCGGTCGGCGGCGGCCTCGATCTTCTGGAGGTTCTCCTCCGACAGGATGTCGTATGTCGGGATGTTGCGGGTGATGTAGGGCCGCCCGTGGCCCGTCGCCTTGTGCGACCGTTCGCGCCGCCGCGCCTCGCGGCCGCCGTGGCGTACCCGGTGAACGGTATCCTCAGCTGTCATTCGAGCCTCCCCGATCAGCGCTTCGGCACCGATTTTACGTGCGCGAGCCGCCGGGGCGACATACCCGGCACGACATTCCGGGGAGATGAAATGTCGTTTTGAACCGTTCAGTGGTCGTTAGGGTCCGGCGCAGGCCGGACCGGCCCAGAGGGGCCCGATGCCCCGACGGGCCTCGCCCCTCCGCCTATTCGGCTGCGAGGTCCGGGGCCCATCCCGAAATCGCCTTGACCTCGAGGAATTCCTCGATGCCCCATACGCCGCCCTCGCGCGCCCGGCCGGACGACTTGACGCCGCCGAAGGGCGAGCCGGCGCCGCGGCTCTGGCCGTTCATCTCGACCATGCCCGAGCGGAGCCGCTGGGCCATCCGGTTGCGCCGCGAGCCGTCCTGGCTCTGCACGTAGTTCGTGAGCCCGTAGGGCGTGTCGTTGGCGATCCGGACGGCGTCCTCCTCGTCCTCGAAGGGGATGATCGACAGGACCGGCCCGAAGATCTCCTCGCGCTCGATCGTCATGCCGGGCGTCACGTCGGCAAAAACCGTCGGGCGCACGTAGTAGCCCTTGTTCATCCCCTCCGGCAGGCCGAGCCCGCCCGCCACGAGCCGCGCACCCTCGTCGATGCCCTTCTGGATGAAGCTCTGGATCTGGTCCCATTGACGCTTGTTCACCACCGGTCCGATATGGCGACCGGCCTCCGAGGCCGGGCCAACCTTGACCGCCTCCGCCACCTCGGCGGCGGCCTCCACCGTCTGGTCGTAGATCGAGCGCTCCACGAGCATCCGCGACGGCGCGTTGCAGCTCTGGCCCGAGTTGTTCATCATATGCAGGACGCCGCGCTTCACCGCCTTCTCGTCGGCATCGGCGAAGATCAGGTTCGCGCCCTTGCCGCCGAGTTCGAGCGCCACGCGCTTCAGCGTCTCGGCGGCGGTCTTGGAGATCGCCTTGCCAGCCCGGGTCGAGCCGGTGAACGAGATCATCTCGACATCCGGATGGCTCGACAGCGCCGTGCCGACGCCCGCGCCGTCGCCGTTCACGAGGTTGAAGACGCCCGGCGGCACGCCCGCGTCATGGCAGAACTCGGCGAAGAGCATCGCGTTGAGCGGCGCCTCCTCGGAGGGCTTCAGCACGCAGGTGCAGCCGGCCAGCATCGCCGGGATCGCCTTGAGCGCGATCTGGTTCATCGGCCAGTTCCACGGCGTGATCAGCCCCACGACGCCGATCGGCTCCATTGCGATCCGGTCGTTCGGCGCGTGGGGACCCAAGGGCCGGACCCACTCGATCTTGTCGAAGGCGCGCAGGAAGTTCTTCAGATGCCAGGGCAGGCAGGGCGCTTGCTGGTCGCGCGCCATGTCGATGGGCGCGCCCATCTCGAGCGAGATGGCGTGGGCAAGCTCGTCCTTGCGCTTCTCGTATTCGTCGAGGATGCGCGCGACCACGGCGCGGCGTTCCGCGGGCGGCGTCGCCGCCCAAGCGGGAAACGCCGCCTTCGCCGCGGCGACCGCCGCGTCGACGTCTTCCGACGCGCCGAGCGAAACCACGGCGCAGGGCTCCTCGGCCGACGGGTCGATCACCTGATGATCGCAGGGGCTGGACGGCGCCACCCAGGCGCCGTTGATGTAGAAGTCGCGTTTCTCGATCATGGCTCACCTCATCGCTGGCGGCGGGACAGTGGCAGGCACCGAGGCCGACCGCAAGTGGTCGCAAAGAAATATGATCAAATTCCGGCTGGTCAAATCCGCGCGGCGTGTCGCGGGACAAGAGCAACGTGCAAATGTCTTTCTTCGGAACTATACTCGCCCGTGCGACAGGAAAACACATGGGGGGTGCAAATGGCTTTGCGTATCAATGACACGGCGCCGGATTTCGAGGCCGATACAACCGAAGGCCAGATCCGCTTTCACGACTGGATTGGTGATGGCTATGCGGTTCTGTTCAGCCATCCCAAGGACTTCACGCCGGTCTGCACGACCGAGCTTGGCATGATGGCCGGCATGACCGGGGAATTCGCGAAGCGGAACGCCAAGATCATCGGGATCTCGGTCGATCCCGTCGACGATCACCATCGCTGGAAGGCCGATATCGCCTCTCTCACCGGCAACACGGTGAACTATCCGATGATCGGCGATCCCGAGATGAAGGTCGCGAAGCTCTACGACATGCTGCCCGCGAGCGAATCGAAGGTCGAGGGCCGGACGCCGGCCGACAACCAGACTGTGCGCACCGTATTCATCGTGGGGCCGGACAAGAAGGTCAAACTCTACCTCACCTATCCGATGACGACGGGACGGAACTTTGACGAGATCCTCCGCTCGCTCGACTCGATCCAGCTTACGGCCAATCACCAGGTCGCGACGCCAGCTGGCTGGAAACAGGGTGAGGACGTCATTGTCACCGCCGCCGTTTCCGACGAGGAGGCGACCAAACGATTTGGCAGTTTCGACAAGAAACTGCCCTACGTGCGGTACACGAAACAGCCGGCGGCCTGACGATGGGCACCGGCTGGGGAGCGGGCGGCTTGCGCCCGCTTTCCTGGTAGGCGCTGGCAGGGCGCATGTGCTGGCAGTTCCGCCGCCGCGCGGCCGGGGCGGAGGAATCTGACTCAGATCAAAGCGTTGGCCGCCCTTTTGATGGCACTTCGTAGAGTAGGTACGCGCGAAACCCGCCCTCACGCGAAAGCGGAAACCGGGGCTGCAACGCCGCCTGATACGGAACCGAGCGACGCGAACCGATCCGACATTTGCCAGAGGAGCTACCATGAGCTTGCGAATCAACGACACCGTCCCGAACTTCACCGCTCAGACCGACCAGGGCGTGATCGATTTCCATGACTGGATCGGTGACAGCTGGGCAATCCTCTTCTCTCATCCTAAGGACTTCACGCCGGTTTGCACGACCGAATTCGGTGCGGTGGCGCGGCTTGCCGAAGAGTTCCGCAAGCGGGGCACCAAGGTGATCGGCATTTCGGTCGACGGGGTCGAGGATCACAAGAAGTGGAAGCAGGACATCGAGACGGCGGGGGGCGCGACGGCGGGCTTCCCGATCATCGCCGATGACGGGCTGCATGTCTCGAAGGCCTTCGACATGCTGCCGCACGAATACTACCTTCCCGAGCACCCGACCCCGGCCGACAGCCAGACAGTCCGCTCGGTCTATATCATCGGGCCGGACAAGAAGCTGAAGCTGTCGATGACCTATCCGATGAATGTCGGGCGCAACTTCGCCGAGGTGCTGCGCGCGCTCGACGCGCTTCAGACTGCCGAAAAGAAGGGCGTTGCTACGCCGGCAGACTGGACCGTCGGCCAGGACGTGATCATTCCGCTAGCCCTTGACGACGAGGCGGCGAAAAAGAAGTTCGGCGAGTTCAACGCCGTGCTGCCCTATCTGCGCTATGCGAAAGTGCCCAAGTGACGTGACTGTCGCGGGCGGCAGGCGCCCGCCCGCTCACCGCCGCTGCGTGGCGAGCGCGACGTGCCGCCGCCTCGCACGGCCAACGCAGGCGAGACGCCGCGCGAGGATGCGGATCTGTCCAGCGATGCGCCGGGCACGGTAGCTTGCCCGCGCGGAAAGCGGAATGTTGCGCCGGTCAGGCCGGGTTTCGGCGAGGATGCTGCTGTTGACCGCGATCGGGGCGGCCAGCCCGTGAGCCACGCACCGGTCAAGCTGGACGGCGAGCGCGGGATCGGCCTGCCATGAGCACATGCGGTGCGCGGCGCAGATTATCCCGTCCGCGATCCCGGCCGCCCGCGCGCAATCCTCCATCAGTATTCGCGCCCCGCTCGGCCATAGCACATAGGCAGCGGCGCCTGTGTAGTCCTGCCAGAGCCGCACCATCGGCGCCGCGGCGTGGCGTTGGCCGAGCAGCTTCCGCCGTCCCCGGGTTTCGAGCGAGATATGGTCGATGCCGGGCAGACCTTCGACGGCGGCCAGAAACGCCGGAACGTCTCGCATCAGCACCGCGTCATCCTCAAGCACGAGCATCGGCGCCTTGCCTTCGGCGATCCGCTGCCAGGCGCTCCGGTGCGAGGCGGTTGCGGCTTTCTCGGCATCCCGCAGGGGCCGCTGCCAGCGCGTCCAGTAGGGATCGTCGGGTGGCGGGGTCAGCGTGCGGGGAGAAACTGCATCGAGCCGTTCCCATTCGACGCCCAGCGCGTCGAGCTGGCGGGACTGGAAGGTCATGCGGTCGGTTTCCGTGGCGAGGTTAATGACCAGCGCCTTCATGCCGCCTCACCGAAAGGGTCGGAGAAATCGCCGGAGAAAAGCTTCAAGTAGGCGTCAACCACGCCTTGCTCGCTGAACATCTCCTGAAGCCGGGACTTCGCGTTCTCGGCAAAGCGCCCGGCGGCTTCGCGGTCCGTCCTGAGCCGTTCCAGCGCCGCGGCGAGCGCGTCCACGTCGTCGATCGGCACGACGAGCCCGTCGGTCCCGTCGCGCATGAACCAGCTTGGCCCCTCGGACGCGGTCGAGACCGAGGGCACGCCCGCCTGCCAAGCTTCAAGGAGCATGTTGCCCAAGGGTTCGTGCCGCGAAGGCATTACGAAGGCGTCGGCGGCGGCGATTTGATGGATGGGCTCGTCCTGCCAGCCGAGAAAGCGCGTGCGGTCCGTCATCCTGCAATCCCTCACCAGAGCTTCAAGCGCTTCGCGTTCCTTTCCGTCTCCGGCGAGCCAGAGCCAGGAACCGGGAACGCGCGCGGCGGCGCGGATGGCAAGGTCCATGCCTTTGCGAGGAACGAACCGCCCCCCGGCGGCGATCAGGAAGACGTCGTCGGGCGTGTCATGCACCGCCCGCGAGACAGGCAGCGGCGCGACAGGACGGGGGAAGTTCGAAATTGTGACGACCGGCTTCGTCCAGCCGAGCGCGCGGCATTTTGTGCCGATTCCGGGCAGGTTGCCGACCAGTAGGTCACAATTGCCGAAATGCTTGAGATTCTCTGGGAAGTCGCCGAGCCGGGTCAACTTCACCGCATCGGACCACTGCGGCATCAGCCGCGCCGCGCGCGGCATCCAAGCCATGATCGCATCGGGCCGCCACGTCCGGCAGAGCCGCCGGACCCGCCATTCGAGCACGGGCGCGCTGAGCGACAAGCGGCGATAGTGGTTCTCGATGATGGGGCCGTGGGGCGCGATCCCCTCGCGCCAGCCGCGATCGGGGCGGATGACGAAGCGCTGCTCCACCCCCCGCCGCCCGAAGGCGGCGACGAGATTGACGAAGAAGCGCTCCGCGCCGCCGTCCTTCCCGAAATGCAGGTGCAGGACTCGCATCGCCCTAACCCTCCGTCCGGCGCTTGCGCCACGCCCGACGCAATGCAAGGCGATAGCCTAGTTGGTAGCGGAGCGCGCGGAGCGCCTGCGCCAGACCGCTCACCCCCGCCGCGCGCCGCGCGGAGCCGATAGTACCGGTATTCGTCTGTTGATCGCCGACGCGCACGGGCGGCGGCAGGACGAGCGCAACGCGAAGGCCGGTTTCCCAGAAGAACTTCTGATCCTCGTCGACGGGCCGGAAGAACGGGATCGCGCGGTCGGCCAACCGCGCCGCCGCGCCCCGCGTCAAACCATAGCCGATAAGGCACGTCGGCACGCGGTAGGGGATCACCAGCCGGTGTTCGTCCCCGAGCGACCGGTCAGCGACGATGTCCGGCTCCTCGTCGAAGGAGAAAAGCTTGACCATGTCCCAGTCCCCGGCGCGGTCCTCGGCGAGAAGCGCGAGAACGCGGGCGAGATCGCCGGACGCGGCCACATCGTCCTCGAAGACGAACCCGCCTTCAGCCGGTCCTCCGGCGATCCGCTTCCAGGCCGTGATATGGCTCAGATAGCAGCCGATCTCGGCCGGGACGAGCGGATGGCGGCCTCCGCGGGCGTTTGCACGGGCGTCGTAGACCCGGGCGATGTCATCCTCGGACAGTTTCCAGCCGTTGACCGCATCGATGCGCTCGAACCCGATGCCATGCCCGTCGAGAAGCGCCGCGGCATTCTCCATGCGGGCAGCGTTGTCCTTGAGGTTGATGACATAGGCCGGCCACATTGCTCAGCCCGTTCGCCGGTAGAGTGCAGTCACGCGGCGAAATTGCGCTGCCTCGAGCCGGAACCCGTGATCCTGAAGGAACGTGTTGGTCTCGACGAAGGTATGTGCCTTTGCCGGGCCACGCTCATAGCCGCAATCGACGGCCACCCAATCGATCCGGTCCAAGCTGTTACGCGCGCCCTCCAGCACCTCCGGTTCCGCGCCCTCGGCTTCCAGCTTGAAGATCACCGGGCCGGTCACGGACGAGAGGTCCACCGCAGCATCAAACGTCGTCGCGGCGATCTCGACAAAATCCTCCATGCCGTGACCTGCGAGCACTGAGCTGTCGGCGCTTTCGGGCTTGGTATAGAAGCGCAGCGTCGTCTCCTCTTTCCAGAGCGCCTTGCGGATCGTCCGTGCCTCGCCGCCGAAATTGTTGAGATCGCAGCAGCGCGCCTCCAGCGCCTCGGGCTCGAACGCGACGTAGCCGTGGCCGCGCGCACGGGCCCAAAGGCCCAACTCGCCGACATTGGCGCCGCAATCGATGAACAGGCCATCGCGTAGAGTGTCGATCCGGTTCAGATGATAGTCGGCGGCCAGCGCGTCGACACCTGCGGTAATACCACGCTTGTAGCGGTTGTGGCGGCCGCGGCGACAGATGTGGATTTCTTCAGCGCCCGTGCGCGCCACGTGCAGGGCACTGTCTTCGCCGGGCACGGGCGCGATACGCTGCGCCTTACCGCGCAGAGCGTTGCGCGCGTTCACGACGCGGCAATAGGCGTCGATAGACATCGCGTCGCTCAGACGCTCCTCGATATTGCGGAAAGCATTAAGTCTCACGGAAACACCCTTCCGAAACTGTGGGCGGCAGTGCGCGGAAACGGCGTCATGTCTTAGGCCTCGCCGATCATCATCCAGCCGGATGACACGGCGCAGATGCGCTCACCGCGTTTCCCGGAATAGGTGCCGCCCCGAACCGTCAGCAGCGCATAAAGCCAGTCGCGCAGATGCGCACCGTGAAACATGAGCCGCGGGAACGGCCCGCGATGCCCGGAAATGGCGCTCGCCGACGTGTAGCGCCCCCATACGAGTGGCTGAAGTTCGAGTTGACTGAAGCCCGCGCGCTCGAAGGACTCGCGCCACCAGCTTGGCGTCGCCCGGAAGTAGTCGTCGGGATGCGCGTGGATGCGAAAGATCCACGGAACGGTCACGATCGCCGTGCCGCCTGGCTTGAGCACCCGGCGGATGTCTTTCAGCACGGACGCCGCGTCGTATATGTGCTCCAGCGTGTTCAGGCAGATAACATGATCGTAGCGCGCCTCGGGGACCGGGAAACGCTCGCCAGGTTCGATCAGGTAGGTCGGCTCGATCTTCGGGTCGATGTTGACGGATTCGACCTCAATCCCCTGCGACATATGAGACACATAGGGCGACTTCGCGCCGCCGCCAACGTCGAGCACGCGGCCCGCGAGCGGCTGAGCCGCCAGCGCCTCGTATTCCAGGACGCGCAGCACCGAAAGCCCCGGATGGCTCCGGTAGAGACGCCGCCAGCGCGCGAGTGTCGGCACCGGCGGCGGCGTGTAGTGGTAGTCCATGCGCGTCCCCGCTCAGTCCCGGGCAGTCATAGTTGCTCCGTCAGGGCGACACAAGCGCCGCAGCCTCCGCCCAAACAAACAGGCCCCGGCATGTGCTGCCGGGGCCTGCGCTCCAGTCTGACAGGCTCAGCGCCTTATTCGGCGTCGGCCTTTTCCTTCTTGTCGGGCGCGATCTCTTCGCCCGTTTCCTGATCGACCATCTTCATGCCGAGCCGGACCTTGCCGCGATCGTCGAAGCCGAGGAGCTTGACCTTCACTTCCTGGCCTTCCTTCAGCAGGTCGCTCGGATGGTTGAGGCGCTTATTGGCGATCTGGGACACGTGGACGAGACCGTCCCGCTTGCCGAAGAAGTTCACGAATGCGCCGAAATCGACGAGCTTCACGACCTTGCCGGTGTAGATCTTGCCCTCTTCAGGCTCTGCCACGATCGAGTAGATCATGTCGTAGGCTTTCTGGATCGCATCGGCATTCGGCGAGGCGATCTTGATCACGCCGTCGTCGTTGATGTCGACCTTGGCGCCAGACACTTCCACGATCTCGCGGATGACCTTGCCGCCCGATCCGATCACTTCGCGGATCTTGTCGGTGGGGATGGTCATGGTCTCGATGCGCGGGGCATGGGCGGAGAATTCCGACCGGCCCTCGGATAGCGCCTTCGACATCTCGCCGAGGATATGCATCCGGCCGTCCTTCGCCTGGGCGAGCGCCTGCTCCATGATCTCGGGCGTGATGCCCGCGACCTTGATGTCCATCTGGAGCGAGGTAATGCCCGCATCGGTACCCGCGACCTTGAAGTCCATGTCGCCAAGGTGATCCTCGTCGCCGAGGATGTCGGTGAGCACCGCGTACTGCCCGTCCTCTTCGAGAATGAGGCCCATCGCGACGCCCGCGACCGGCGCCTTCAGCGGTACGCCCGCATCCATCATGGAAAGCGACGAGCCGCAGACGGTGGCCATCGAGGACGAACCGTTTGATTCCGTGATCTCGGAGACGAGACGGATCGTGTAGGGGAAGTCGGTGGGCGCCGGCAGGACCGCCTGGAGCGCGCGCCAGGCGAGCTTGCCGTGGCCGATCTCGCGCCGGCCCGGAGGACCGAAGCGGCCGACCTCGCCGACCGAATAGGGCGGGAAGTTGTAGTGCAGGAGGAAGTTCGAGCGGAAGTTGCCGTGCAGCGCGTCGATGATCTGCTCGTCCTCGCCGGTGCCGAGCGTGGTGATCACGAGGCCCTGGGTCTCGCCCCGGGTGAAGAGCGCCGAGCCGTGGGTACGGGGCAGAAGGCCCACTTCTGCAACGATCGGCCGGACGGTTTTGGTGTCGCGGCCGTCAATGCGCTTGCCCGTGGCGACCACGTCGCCGCGCAGGATCGAGCTTTCGAGCTTCTTGAACGCGGAGCCGAGGTTCTGGTCCTCCAGTTCTTCTTCCGTGAGCGTCGCCTTGACCGCCTCGCGGGCGGCGGCGATGGCGTTCGTCCGTTCCTGTTTGTCGAGAATCGCGAAGGCGGCGCGCATCGGCTTTTCGCCGGCCTTCTTAACTTTGGCGTAGAGATCCGAATAGTCGGCTGGCTGGAAGTCGAACGGCTCTTTTGCCGTAGCCTCGGCGAGGTCGATGATCAGGTCGATCACCGGCTGCATCTGCTCGTGGCCGAATTTCACCGCGCCTAGCATCTCGGCCTCGGAGAGCTCGTAGGCCTCAGATTCGACCATCATCACCGCGTCCTTGGTACCGGCGACGACGAGATCGAGCCGTTGCTCGGGGTTCATCCGCAGTTGGTCCATGTCGGCGACTTCGGGGTTCAGCACGTATTCGCCATTTGCGAAGCCGACGCGGCAGGCGCCGATCGGCCCCATGAACGGCACGCCCGAGATCGTCAGCGCGGCCGAGGCGGCGATCATCGCTACCATGTCGGGATCGTTGACCAGATCGTGCGAAAGCACGGTGCAGATCACCAGCACTTCATTCTTGAAGCCCGGCACGAACAGCGGGCGGATCGGGCGGTCAATGAGCCGCGAGGTCAGCGTTTCCTTTTCGGACGGACGGCCCTCGCGCTTGAAGAAGCCGCCCGGGATCTTGCCGGCGGCATAGGTCTTTTCCTGATAGTGCACGGTGAGCGGGAAGAAGTCCTGGCCGGGCTTCTGTTCGCGGGCATAGGTCACGTTGGCCATGACGGAGGTTTCGCCCAGCGTGGCGATGACCGATCCGTCGGCCTGACGGGCGACTTTCCCCGTTTCCAGTGTGAGCGTTTCCTGGCCCCACTGGATGGATTTCCTGGTTTCGTTGAACATATATCGTTTCCTCTGGGGAGCACCCACGGGCGTATCCCGTGTCTCCCGTATGATATGGCGGCCCCATTGCCGCCGCCCCCAATCCTATCGCATGTGCCCGGGGGCATGGGCTCACGTCACAGATGGACGCGGGCCTTACAGGAAAACGGGGAGGTTGGGAAGGGGCGGGTTAGAAGGACGGCTTGGCGGGACGGAAGCGACCGCTCGTTCCAACGGCGCGAATGTTGGCCACCGGCCTCTAAACGACGTTGATTTTTCATATCGGCGTCGATCTGCCCTACTTTGCCTCCTTCGCGTCCCTGAATAGCGCCGAAGGGCGCAAGGTGGTCGAAACCAACTATTCCCACTACGCCGAAATCGCGCCGGCAAAGGATCCGGGCTCCATTCTCGATAGCGCCACATGGAGCGCGCGTCTCTGCTACAGCGCCTCGGCGCTCGACGAGGCCAACCGTCAGGCAGTCGCTCCCCTATCCAACCTACGCGACCGATAAGAGTCGCCGGATTGTCCCTTCGTGATCAGCGGCAACACCGGCCCGCGCGGCGACGTCTACAACCTGGATGAGCTGATGAATGCTGCGGAGTCCGAAGCCTATCACGGCGCGCATGTCAGAACGCGCGGGCGCTGGTGTCGACTTGATCACGGTCATGACCATGACCCATGTCGGCGAGGCGACGGGCATCGTCCGCGCGGCGGCAAAAGCCGGCGTCCCCGTGGCGATGTCGTTTACGACGGAAACCGACGGCCGACTGCCGACCGGCGAAACCCTGGGCGAGGCCATTGTCGCGTTCGATCGCGAAGGCGAGGCGGCTCTCGCCTACTACATGATCAACTGCGCGCATCCGGACCAGTTCTGCGATGTCATCGAGAAGGGCGCCGACTGGACCTTTCGCATCCGTGGCGTGCGCGCCAAGGCGTCGCGGCAAAGCAATGCCGAGCTTGACGAGGCCGAGGCGCTCGATGTTGGCGACGGGACCCGCATTGTGAGTCCGCAGGATCCGAACTCGTGACCTTGAAATTCGCCGTGCTGATCGATGAAGGGTAGTTCTCCTCATGCGTTCCCAGCCACGGCGCGCACGTAGGAGTCGTCCGATGACGCCAGTCGAACTAGTTGAGAAATGGGTGAAAGCCTTCAACGCGGGCGATGCGGAGGGCCTGGCAGCGCTTTGTCACAATGACGCGGTAAACCACCAGGGGCGCAGGAGCCGGTCAAAGGCCGCGAACGCATCCGGATGATGTTTGAGCGCGAGTTTTCAACGGCGAATACGGTCTGCGTAGTGGACTGGATTCACGATGCCGACGATGTCGTCTCATTGGAATGGCGAGATCCGAAAGGATTGAGAAGTTGCGGCATTTTCATGGTCGTCAACAGCGAAATCGCCTTTCAACGAGGTTACTGGGGCAAGTTGTCGTTCCTGAAGCTCCACGGTTTGCCGATCGCGTAGCGCCGCCTCAGTTTGAAAGCCGAGACGCGCCTCTTGACGCTACAGTAATCTCGATGCGGCCACGCACGACTCTGCAGACGCCCGCAGACCTATGGGCTGAGCCCAGGACAAAGAAAGAAATCACGATGTCCGATTTGCTGTTCTTCATTGCGACCTGCTTCGCGCTGAACCTCGCATTCGGTCCGAACAACCTGATGGCGCTGACCAATTGCGCGCGGTACGGAATCGCTGTTGCCGTCGCCGCCAACGCTGGTCGGCTGCTGGTGTCCTTTCCAATGATCATCGTCAACGCATTGGGTCTAGGGATGAACCTGTCCACCTCGGCGCTCGCTTTCGCGGTCGTCAAGGTGGCCGGGGCCACCTGCCTGAATTGGCTAGTTTGGAAGACGCTGAAGCCATCCTTCGCGTTGCCGCGCAGCGAGCTTTCCGGTGCCCGCCCGAACCTGTCCGATGCCTTCAAGCAAGAAGCACTTGTGGCTATCGGAAACTCGAAGGCGATCCTGATTTTTGCGGCGTTCTTTCCGCAGTTCGTTGCTACGGACGCCTATGCCTAGAGCTATGCTCTCCTCGGTGCCCTCTTTGTCGGCCCCGAAACATTGGCGATCACGCTCTATGCCGGCGGTGGGTCATTGGCGACGCGCACCGCGGCGTCAAAGTTGAATTGGCTGCAGGGCGCTTCCGGCGTCGGAATGATGATCTTCGGCGGCCTTCTGCTACTGACGAAGCGTTCAACGTGAATCTGCCTCTCCGGATTCGGCGCAAATCGGACATCTCTTGGTGAATCCAATGATGACGCATTACTCCGATATAGGGAGACGTGAATGATCGAAATGGAAAAGCCGTTCAGGATCGCCGAAGCATCCGACGCGGAACAACTTTCCGAGCTTGTGAATTTCGCGGGCGAGGGATTGCCGCTTCACGTTTGGCAGGGGTTGGCTGCTGACGGCTAGGATGCGTGGGGCATAGGCTGAGAGAGACAGGCGGAAAGGGCAGCAGCCGGGCAGATCGTGGTCGCCGACTACGGCGACGGGGGGGTCGCCAGCCTGACGGGTTACGCGATCGGAAGCGAGCCCGAACCGATCTCGGATGGTTTTCCGGCGCTCTTCCGCCCGCTGCAGGAATAGGAGAATGAGGCGCTCCATAGCCGGTATGTCAACGTGCTTGCCTGCTATCCGGAGCACCGCTCCATAGGCCTGGGCTCGCAAATTCTGAGGATTGCCGAGCAAATCGCCCATAACGCGCGACTGCGGCGGACGACCGTCATCGTCGCCTGCAACGAAACCGGCGCCCGGCGGCTGTATGAGCAGCATGGCTACATAGACGCGGCATCGCGCGCCTGCGTTCGAGGAGACGGGAAAACAGAGACGCATGAATGGGTGTTAATGAAGAAGCGCTTGTAGTGCCGCAGCCAATGCCGACATTTTTTCCCATCGACACCGTCGCCGGTGGCGTGCTCAGGAGTGAAGCAGCCTGTCGCCAGTTCACATCACACCACATGCCAATGCCGGCATGTCGCTTATTGCCCGATTTGCCACGCCTCAGGCAATGCATACCTCGTGTTGGTCGCCCGGAAGACATTGGATCGCAGTCGCTCCGCTTTGCAGCAAGATGCCCGGCTATTGAGCCAGAAAGCCTCGGCCTTCCTAGTGTGCAGCAATGTCGGTTTAGCGCAGTTCACGGCCATTTGGACGTGGCGCAGCCCTGGTCAGTTCGGGGCTCGGGGCCGCCCTGCAATTCGCTGGATCAAATCAATACCAGAGGGCACCTCAGCTTCTCAGCCGCCAGCCGGTGCGGAAGATGAACCAGACCGCGCCGAGGCCGAGGGCGAGGAAGATCGCCACCGCGATCAGCGATACCGCGACCGGCACATCGGCAAGTCCGAAGAATGACCAGCGGAAGCCCGAGATGAGGTAGAGGACCGGGTTGAGCCGCGCCACGCCTTCCCAGAAGGGCGGCAGCATCGATGCCGAGTAGAAGGCGCCGCCGAGGAAGACGAGGGGCGTGATGACCATGAGCGGAATGATCTGCAGCTGCTGGAAATCCTTGGCCCATATGCCGATGAGGAAGCCCAGAAGCGAGAAGGTGACGGAGGTGAGGATCAGGAAGGCGACCATCCAGACCGGATGGGCGATCGTGATGTCGACGAAAATCGTCGAGGTGATCAGGATCACTACCGCGATGATCATCGCCTTCGCCGCCGCCGCGCCGACATAGCCCGCGACGACCTCGAGGAAGGAGACGGGCGCCGACAGGATCTCGTACATCGTGCCGATGAACTTCGGGAAATAGATGCCGAAGGAGGCGTTTGACACGGACTGCTGCAGGACGGTCAGCATGATGAGCCCCGGGACGATGAAGGCGCCATAGGAAATGCCCTCGACCTCCTGAATCCGGCCGCCTATCGCCGCGCCAAAGACAACGAAGTAAAGGACGGTCGAAATGACCGGCGAGGCGAGCGATTCCCAGAGCGTGCGCCAGAACCGCGCCATTTCATGGTCGAAGATCGTCTTCACGGCGCGCCAGTTCATGCGTTTTCCTCCACGAGCCTTAGGAACACCTCTTCGAGCGAGGATTGTTCGGTCGACATATCCCGAACCGCGATCCCGGCTTCGGCGAATCCCGCAAGAAGATGGGCGATCCCGGTGCGGTCGGCACGGGTGTCATAGTCGTAGCTCACGCGGAGCCCGTCATCCGAGAGATCGAGGTCGTGCCCGTCGAGTGTCTTGGGCAGGGCGAAAATGGGCTCGATGAACTCCACGGTCAGCCGCTTGCGACCAAATTCGTGCATGAGCTTCGTTTTGTCCTCGACGAGGAGAAGTCGGCCCTTGTCGATCACGCCGATCCGGTCGGCCATCTCCTCGGCCTCGGCGAGGTAGTGCGTCGTCAGGATGATCGTCACGCCGGCCTCACGAAGTCCGCGAACCACCTGCCACATCTCACGGCGGAGATTGACGTCCACCCCGGCGGTCGGTTCGTCGAGAAAGAGCACCTTCGGTTCGTGCGAGAGCGCCTTGGCGATCATCACGCGGCGTTTCATGCCGCCTGACAGTTCGTTGATCTTCGCGTCCCGCTTGTCCCACAGGGTGAGGGATTTGAGTATCTTTTCGAGGTGAGCCTCGTCGCGGGGCCGTCCGAAGAGCCCGCGCGAGAAGCGGACGGTGTCGATCACCGTCTCGAAGGCTTCGACGCTGATCTCCTGCGGCACGAGGCCAATGAGCGCGCGCGCCCTGCGAAAGTCGCGCGCGATATCGTGGCCGCCCACGCGTACCTCGCCGCCCGAAGGCGTGACGAGCCCACAGACGATCGAGATGAAGGTGGTCTTGCCGGCGCCGTTGGGACCGAGAAGCGCGAGGATCTCGCCCTCGCGGATATCGAGCGACAGCGAGGTAAGCGCCGCCGTCCCGCTGGCGTAGATCTTCGAGAGGTCGCGGACTGAGATGATGGGAGTCATAGGAGAGTCCGGGTGCGTGTTTCGTGCGGGCACGTTAGCGTCCGG
Organism: Defluviimonas aquaemixtae; assembly: GCF_900302475.1. Classification (NCBI taxonomy): domain Bacteria; kingdom Pseudomonadati; phylum Pseudomonadota; class Alphaproteobacteria; order Rhodobacterales; family Paracoccaceae; genus Albidovulum; species Albidovulum aquaemixtae. The sequence continues at coordinate 81,950 of NZ_OMOQ01000004.1, read as the reverse complement.
ACAGAAACTCCGCCAGCGCGCGCGGCGGGTTCGGATGTCCGAATTGCAGGGATGGGCAATGCGCCGCTCGCATTGGGTCGCCGAAAAATGCGGCGCGCAAAGTCTAGGATGGCGTGATCGCCAAGTTCGTCCGCTGCGTATGTGGCGCTGCGACGCGCCGGGCACGATTGTCGGGAACGCCGCTCCAGGCGGCGATCTTCCGGTTGGTGCCGCTCAGCGCCGCCGGTCGCGGCGCGACGACATCGGCTGGAAGGCGACGCCGACATGGGCTTCGCAATAGGGCTTGCCGGGCTGGGCGGCGAGGCCGCAGAACCAGAAATCCTCGGTCGCCGGGTCGCCGATCGGCCATTTGCAGGTCCGCTCGGTCAGTTCCATGAGGGAGATTCGGCGCGCCTTCTTCTCGATCTCGCGCACGGAGGCGAGCGCCTCGGGGCTGATCTCGCCCGCTGACGGCTGCGGCGGCAGCGGCTGGCCGGCCGGGATGATGGGTTTGCGTGCGGGCGTGGGCTGCGGCGCGGCAGGTTCGGTGCGCTGCGGCTGGGCCTTGGCCTCGGCACGGGCGGGCTTGGCCTGCGCGGCGGGGCGGGCCTCGGGCTTCGGCGCGGGTTCGGCGGCCTTCGTCTTGGGCTCGGGTGTGCCGCCCACACGGTTCGAGAGGCCCAAGCGGTGGACCTTGCCGATCACCGCATTGCGCGTGACACCACCCAGTTCCTTGGCGATCTGGCTGGCGGACTGGCCTTCGGCCCACATCTTCTTCAGAAGCTCGACGCGCTCGTCGGTCCAGGACATATGACTGACCCTCGGGTTTGCGGCCCACAGTAACGGCGAGGGAGTGCGACCTGCCTGCGGGTCCGGAATTCGGTTCGTCCCATTCTAGCGGGGACGTGTGGAGATACAAGCGACGCGCCGCAGTTTCAAGTTCTGAGCCGGATGCCGCTGCAGGGACGGTGGTACTTGTGCCGCGATAGGGCTGTATTTGGGTCACTTTGTCGTGCCACCTATTCAGCATTGGGCGCGTGGCTACCTTCGCATATCCATTGAATGCGCTTCCACGCCTACCAGTTTTCGAACCCGAACCGCGTATCGCAGAGGCTCCTTTGGCGGTTCTGCAGCGACGATCCGGATGGACAAATCTCCAAGTTGGCGCTATGCGGCGCGCATGACGAACTGGACACGCCATATCGCCCGTCCCCGGCGCCGCCGCATCCGCGCCTGACGTTCCGTCATCATTGGCACTCTGCCACCCCCCTCACATCGTTGACACGGCTAGCCCCATGAGGCACCCCTTGGCCTTCTATATTCGGAGTTCGCTCATGATCCCGTCGATCCTTCCGACCTACAACCGCGCGGCCCTTTCCTTCGTGAAGGGCGAAGGCAGCTGGCTGATCGAGGCCGACGGGACCCGATATCTCGATCTCGGCGCCGGGATCGCCGTGAACGCGCTCGGACACGCGAACCCCACGCTGGTCGCGGCGCTGACCGAGCAGGCAGGAATGCTCTGGCACGTGTCGAACCTCTACCGGATCCCCGAACAGCAGCGGCTCGCCGACCTTCTGGTTGCCAATACGTTCGCAGATACCGTGTTCTTCACGAATTCGGGCACCGAGGCGGCCGAGCTCGCGATCAAGATGGCACGGAAATATTGGTACGAGAAGGATCAGCCCGAACGGACCGAGATCCTCACTTTCGAGGGCGCGTTCCACGGCCGCTCCACAGGCGCAATTGCGGCCGCGGGGTCGGAGAAGATGGTCAAGGGTTATGGGCCTCTCATGCCGGGCTTCCGGCAATTGCCTTGGGGCGACAAGGAAGCGGTCGAGGGGGCGATCTCCGGCGCGACTTGCGCGGTGATGGTGGAGCCGATACAGGGCGAGGGCGGAATCCGCCTCATGCCGGACGCCGATCTCAGAGCGCTGCGCGTGCTTTGCGACCGGACGGGCGCGCTTCTGATCTTCGACGAGGTTCAGTGCGGCATGGGCCGCACGGGCCGACTGTTTGCTCATGAATGGGCGGGCGTGACGCCCGACATCATGATGGTCGCCAAGGGCATCGGCGGCGGCTTCCCCATGGGTGCGGTTCTCGCGACCGAGGCGGCCGCCATTGGCATGACGGCGGGCACGCACGGCTCCACCTACGGCGGCAATCCCATGGCCTGCGCCGTTGGCGCAGCGGTTATGGAGATCGTCGCCGATCCAGCCTTTCTTGCGGAGGTGAACCGCAAGGCGGGACTCTTCCGGCAACGCCTCGAGGGCCTCGTCGCCGATCACCCCGACATCTTCGAAAGCGTGCGCGGCCAGGGACTGATGCTGGGTCTGAGATGCAAACTGCCGCCGGCCGATATTGTCAAAGCTGGCTACGAGAGGCACCTTCTGACAGTGCCTGCCGCTGACGAGACGCTGAGGCTTCTGCCCCCGCTCACGATCACCGACGAGGAGCTCGCCGAGGCTGTCCGGCGGCTCGACGCCGCCGCCACTGCGGTGGGGAAAGCTCCCGCTCCTTCTTCTGTTTGAAAAATACCTTTGGGGGGTCCGGGTGGCAGGCGCCCCCCGGCTCGTCCGCAAAAGGGACAATGCCATGAATCACTTCCTCGACATCCACAAGACCGGGCCATCCGAGCTCAGGGCCATGATCGACCAGGCCCGCGCGATGAAGGACGCTAGGAACAACCGTCCCAAGGGGATGGCCGACGACGAGACGCCGCTTTCGGGCCGCATGATCGCGCTCATCTTCGAGAAGCCTTCGACCCGGACACGGGTCTCCTTCGATGTCGGCGCGCGCCAGATGGGGGCCGAGACGATGGTGCTCTCGGGCAAGGAAATGCAACTCGGCCACGGCGAGTCGATCGCTGACACCGCGCGGGTCCTGTCTCGCTACGTCGATCTCATCATGCTTCGCACCTTCGAGGAGGACACGCTTCTCGAGATGGCCGAACACGCCACCGTGCCGGTGATCAACGGTCTGACCGACAATTCGCATCCCTGCCAGATCATGGCAGATATTGTCACCTACGAGGAGCATCGCGGCGATATCGGCGGCCGCAAATTCGTTTGGTCGGGCGATGGCAACAACGTCTGCTCGAGCTGGCTGCACGCGGCGGGCCAGTTCGGGTTCGACCTGACCTTCACCGGCCCCGAGACGCTGGACCCCAATCCGAAGGCGGTCGAGTTCGCCCGCACGAAGGGCCGGAAGATCGAGATCACGCGCGATCCGCTCGCGGCGGCGAGGGATGCCGACGCGATCGTGACCGACACCTGGGTGTCGATGCACGATCCCGAAAGCGCGCGCGAGCGGCGGCACAACCAGCTTCGCCCCTATCAGGTCAATGCCGCGATGATGTCCGAGGGCAAGCCGGACGCGCTTTTCATGCATTGCCTGCCCGCCCATCGCGACGAGGAGGCGACGAGCGAGGTCATGGACGGGCCGCAATCGGTGATCTTCGACGAAAGCGAAAACCGGCTTCATGCCCAGAAGGCGATTCTGCGGTACTGCCTCGGGGTCTGAGGTCTGAGGAGGTGGCGCGCGCGTTCCGCGCGCAAGGCCTTCCTCTCGCCGCCGTCGTGAGCGCGACGACGGCTCCGATATGCCTCCGGCGGAGGTATTGGGCAATGAAGAAGATCAGCTGCGGCGCGGTTTCGCCCTGAGGGTCGGTGCGTGTTCGGTCGGGTCTTCAGGCCAGGGGTGCTTCGGATAGCGCCCGCGCATGTCCTTGCGTACATCGGTGTAGGACGTGGCCCAAAAGCCCGGCAGGTCGAGCGTGGTCTGAACCGGGCGGCCCGCGGGCGATAGAAGCGTGATGCGCAAGGGAAGGCGCCTCGGCCCGACGGTCGGGTGCGCCGTCACGCCGAACATCTCCTGCAGCCGAAGCGCGATGGAAGGGTGGTCGCCGTCGTAGTCGATGGGCACCTTGCGGCCGAGCGGGGTTTCGAAATGCGCAGGCGCGAGGCGGTCGACGAGTTGCGCCTGATCCCAGCTCAGCGAACCCTTCAACGCCCCGGTCAGGTCGAGGTCCCGCAGCTCCGCCTCCGTCCGCCTGCCGGAAAGATGCGGCAGGAGCCAGTCCTCCGCCCGTAAGAGCAACGCGTCGTCGCCGACATCCGGCAGGTCCGCGCCCTCGCGGCGGAGGAGCTCAATCCGCGCGCGGAAGCGGCGGGCGGGGTCGGACCAAGGAAGTCCGATCTGGCGGAGACCGTCGAGCGCGGCCCGGGTGAGCGCCTCTTCCGGCGAGTCGGGCCAGGCCCGGTCTTCGAGCACGAGCGCGCCGAGCCGTTCCTGGCGACGCGCGACGACGCGTCCGTCGCGGCGCGACCATTCAGCGACGTCTTGCCATTTGATCTGATCGGGAAACAGCCGCCGCAGCGCGGCCTCGGTGATCCGGGCGCTCTGGCGGATGCGTGCCTCGCGCGGGTCGCCGTCGAGGTCTGTCGTCACGATCAGGCGCGCCTGGGACATGGGGTCGTCCTCGGCGATCACGGCGCCCTTGCCGCCCGAGAGCACGTAGCGCGGCGCCTCGCCCTTGCGTCGCAGCCCGATGCGGTCGGGATAGGCGAGGGCGGCCATCTCGGCAGGGTCGTAGCGGTTCGCCACGGGCTTCACCAACCGGGCGAGCCGCCTGGCCTCGGCGCGGATGCGTTCGACCGAGCCCCGGTCGACGCGGTGCGGGTGGTCGGCTTCGTAGCCCTTAGGATCGCGAATCGCCGCCAGACGGAGGGTCAGATCGCACGGCGCGCCGCGCAGGGGATCACGGTCCGCCAACAGTGCGGCGAGCGTCGCCGCGTCGGGACCAGCGGTCACGAGCATGTGGCCGAGGCGGGGATGCAAGGGCAGCGCCGCTAACGCGCGGCCATGCGGGGTGATGCGATGCATTGCATCGAGCGCGCCGAGCGCGGTCAGAAGCGCCCGAGCCTCGGCAAGTGCCGGGGCGGGGGGCGGTGTGAGGAAGGCGAGGTCCGCACCGTCAGTTCCCCAGAGCGCCAGATCCAGCGCGAGGCCCGCGAGGTCCGCCGCCTCGATCTCGGCCGGCGGAAAGGGGGCGAGGCCGCCTTCCTCGCCTTTCGTCCACATCCGGTAGCAGGTTCCTTTCGCCACGCGGCCCGCGCGGCCGCGCCTCTGGTCGGCCTCGGCCTTGGTCACACGTTCGGTAACGAGCCGCGACATGCCGGATGAAGGGTCGAATCGCGCGCGCCGGGCCCGGCCCGCATCGACGACGACGCGGATATCCTCGATTGTGAGCGAGGTCTCCGCGATCGAGGTCGCCAGCACAACCTTGCGGCCTGCCCGGGCGGGCACGATCGCGGCGCGCTGGGCGGCGAACTCCATCGCGCCGAAAAGCGGCGGTACGGCGCAGTCCGGTGGCAGACGTCCGGCGAGCAGCGCCTCGACGCGGCGAATCTCTCCTTCGCCCGGCAGGAAGACGAGAATGCCGCCCTCGGTTTCGCCTGCCGCCTCCGCGACGAGGCCGGCCACCGCCGCCTCGAACCGCATGGAGCGTTGCACGGGGCGGGGCAGCCAGCGCGTCTCGACCGGATAGGCGCGGCCCTCGGAACTGATGACCGGCGCGTCGTCGAGAAGCATCGCGACCGGTTCGGCGTCGAGCGTCGCGGACATGACCAGTATGATGAGATCGGGTCTGAGCGCCTGCCGCACCTCCCATGCAAGCGCGAGGCCGAGATCGGCGTTCAGGGAGCGTTCGTGGAACTCGTCAAAGATCACCGCGCCGATGCCCGGCAGGTCGGGATCGGACTGCAGCATCCGCGTGAGAATGCCCTCGGTCACGACCTCGATCCGCGTTGCCTTCGAGATGCGGACTTCGCCCCGGATGCGGTAGCCCACGGTGCCTCCGACATTCTCGCCCAGCGTCTCGGCCATCCGTTCTGCCGCGGCGCGGGCGGCGAGGCGGCGCGGCTCGAGCATGACGATGCGGCCCTCGGCCAGCCCGGCCTCCGCCAGCGCGAGCGGCACGCGCGTCGTCTTGCCCGCGCCCGGCGGGGCCCTAAGCACGGCCCGGCCCGCGGCGTGAAGCGCGCGGATCAGGTCCGGCAGGGCGTCGTCGATGGGCAGGCGATCGGTCACAGGGCGCTTATCGCCGAGTGAGCCTGCCTTTGCCATAGAGCGTGTCCATCGAAATGTCCCGGACGCGGAGCTTGCCGCCGCCGGTGGGCTCGTAGCGCAGCACGAAGGAGAAACGGCTTTTCTCGGCCATGTCGTTGGCCGAAAAACCGGCGAGACGCCGGTATTCGCCGGCGCAGGATACGCCGCCATCACCATTCTTCTTCGGTTCGCCGAGCGCCACCTGGCTGCGGCGGCGGCCATCGAACAGGGTGAGTTTCAGCCGGCAGGCGCTTTGCGCCGGTACGTCGCGCAAAGCTGCGTAGAGCGCGGTCAGCGGATCGACCGTGCCGCCTTGGGTCGCGGGGTCGAGATCGCCATCGCGTGGCGGCTTCGGCGGGTTGTAGACCTTCACCTGCGGCACGCCCGAGCGGTACTCCATGACCGATTGCGACTTGCGCTTTCCGGTATCGGCGTCCTCCTCGTAGCGCGCGGGCGTGAATCGGCCACCGGTGTAGCGGCCCTGCGATCGGGCGTCGTACCGGACCTTCCGGACGAGCGCGAGGAGGCCGCCCGATTGCAGGACGCCGGCCACCGCATAGCGACCGCCCTCGATCGCGCCCGAGACCGAGAGCGTTCCGGCATGGATACCCCTCAGTGACAGGTCGAAGACCGCCCTGTCATTCTGCTCTGCGGTGGAGGGGGCGGCCATGAGGAAAGCCCACAAAGCCGCCCACCCAAACACTCGGGAATTTTTCATTAACACAGTGTCGTACTTTCGTGTCCGGGGACTGGACATCGACGCGGCGGAGAAGGCAAGAAAATCCCGGTGAGGTCAACTCACAAGCCCGTTGGATCAGCGAAAGGCCGCCGGTTGCGTAATATCGAGATGCAGGAGTTGGCGCGGCGGGTGTCCGAGGGCGACCGCCGGGCGCTGGCGCAGGCGATCACGCTAGTCGAAAGCCGCCGGGCGGATCACCGGGCCGAGGCGGCAACGCTTCTCGAGACGCTGGAGGGCGGGCGGCAGGCGCTACGGATCGGCCTGTCGGGCACGCCGGGCGTTGGCAAATCGAGCTTCATCGAGGCGTTCGGGAAGTTGTTGACGGGCCAAGGGCTGAAGGTGGCGGTGCTGGCAGTCGATCCGTCCTCGGCGCGGTCGGGTGGCTCGATCCTCGGCGACAAGACCCGCATGGAGCGGCTGGCGCGCGACCCGAACGCCTTCATTCGCCCGTCGCCGAGCCAAACCCATCTCGGCGGCGTTGCGCGGCGCACGCGCGAGGCGGTGGCGCTCTGCGAGGCGGCGGGGTTCGACGTCGTCCTGATCGAGACGGTGGGTGTGGGCCAGTCCGAGACCGTCGTGGCGGAGATGACGGACCTCTTCATTCTCCTCCTCGCGCCGGCCGGCGGGGACGAGTTGCAGGGCGTCAAGCGCGGTATCATGGAGATGGCCGATCTCATCCTCGTCAACAAGGCTGACGGTGCGCTAAAGGATACGGCGATGCGAACCTGCGCCGATTACGCGGGCGCGCTGCGGCTCTTGCGGAAGCGGCCGCAGGACCCGGAGGATTTTCCCAAGGCGATGTGCGTCTCGGCCGAGGAGGAGATGGGGCTGGACGACGCTTGGGCCGAGATGACGCGGCTGGCCGACTGGCGGCGCGAGACCGGGCATTTTGCCGCCCGCCGCGCCCAGCAGGCGCGGCATTGGTTCGAGGAAGAAGTGCGCCAGGGACTTCTGGCGCGGCTGGTATCGGACGCGGGCGCGAAGGCGCGCATGGAGGAGCTGGGCCGCGCGGTGGCCGAGGGCCGCGCCGCGCCGGGCAAGGCGGCGGCCGAGATGCTGGCCGCGCTGGGAGCCGGCAAGGATTAGCGCTTTGAGCGTTCAGGTTCTTCGCGCGGCCGGGAAAGGCATCAAGCCCCTGATCGCGAGAAAGACGATGACAAGCGCGAGCATCGCTATCGGCATGATTCCGCTTTGACCGGCGACATACTCTGCGGCCCGCTGCGACTCCTGCGCCGTCATCGCGTCGAAACGTTCCCACCAGGTGTTCACGCCCCGATGCATGAGCGCGACCGGCCAGATGCTGAGCGACACGATGCGCAGCCAGCCATAGACCGGCCCCGTCAGCGTGAAGGTGATGAGGAAGAGCGGCACGACGACAAGCAGCGATCCAGCTGCATGATAGTACGGCGTGAGGATCAGAAGCGGCAGGTGCCAGAACCCGTGCATAAAGCCGGTCAGCCAAAGCGACCGCCACGGTCCCAGCGGATTGAGCCGAGGCTGCAGATATCCGCGCCATCCGACCTCCTCGCCCAGGGCGCCGAGCGCCGTGCCGAGCAGGAGCGACACCGCGAGTTGCACGACGAACTGTCCCGGCGGCCGCGCGCCTGTAAGATCGGCGGGTGCCATCGTGAAGGCCCAGACGACCGCATAGCCCGGCAAGAGCACCACAGGCGGCAGCAGGATCGCCAGCGGCCAGAAGCGCAGACCGGCTCGCGTCAGTCCCATCTCGGTCCAGGCGGCCCGGGTCCAGCCGTCGCGCAGGATCACGAGCCGCAGGAGCAGCACCGCCGTGAGCGGCGTGAACATGGTAACGAACGGCGTGGCCTCACCGAGCCACGGCGCCGCGAGTGCCACCGCGAATGCTAGCGCAAAGGCGATCAAGTAGAAAGCGGCGCCGTGGATCAGACCGTGCCGCTCCGTTGTCGCGGGCAGCGCGGTCACGGTATGCCGGCCATGATAGCTGGTTTCCGTATGCTGGCCGGCACCGGCCGGGCCAACGATGGCCAGAGCCGTGTGCCAATAGACTGCAAGCAGGAAAAGGCATCAGCCGTGACTGATGAAACGAGCGCGCGGAGAACCGTTTTGCGCATGGCTGTCGCTTCCGGAACGGGCGGGTCGGGGCGTGATCGCGACGTCTGGGCACTCGCACCGGGTCAGTGCGCCCGTTCCTCACCTTTGCACGCAAAGCCTACATCCTTCGGGCGCAATCTGCCACTCGCCTTGTGTTCTGGCGCTCTGAACGCCGATACGGCGGCGAGACGGCGCTACATGCGCGAATACATGCCCTCGTAGATCGGGCTCAGCGTCTCGGCGTCGAAGAGCGACGAAACCGAGGTGCCCGACCAGATGTTCATGATCGCCTGGGCGAACATCGGCGCGGTCGGGACGATCCGTATGTTCTTGGCCTTCTTCACCTGCTCGGTCGGCTCGATGGAATCGGTGATGACGAGGCTCTTCATCACCGATTTTGTTACCCGCTCCACCGCGGGGCCAGAGAGGACGCCGTGGGTGATGTAGGAATGGACCTCATTCGCGCCGGCCTCGACCAGCACTTCGGCCGCCTTGCAGAGCGTGCCGGCGGTGTCGCAGATGTCGTCGACGATGATGCAGGTCTGGCCCGCGACATCCCCGATCACCGTCATCTCGGCCACTTCGCCCGCCTTCACCCGCCGCTTGTCGACGATGGCGAGCCCGCAGCCGATCCGCTGTGCGAGTTCCCGCGCGCGGGCCACGCCGCCCACGTCGGGCGACACGACGGTGACCTGGTCGAGCTTGCTCTTGAAGTGATGCTCAATATCGAGCGCGAAGATCGGCGAGGCGTAGAGGTTGTCGACCGGGATGTCGAAGAAGCCCTGGATCTGGGCGGCGTGCAGATCCATTGTGAGAACCCGGCCCACACCAGCCTCGGTCAAAAGATTCGCGACGAGCTTGGCCGAGATCGGCGTCCGTGCCTTTGCGCGGCGGTCCTGGCGGGCATAGCCGAAATAGGGGATCACGGCGGTGATCCGGTCGGCCGAAGACCGGCGCAGCGCGTCGGTCATGATCAGAAGCTCCATCAGATTGTCGTTCGCCGGGCACGACGTCGACTGCACGATGTACATGTCCTCGCCGCGCACGTTCTCGAACACCTCGACGAAGATTTCCTGATCGTTGAACCGTTCCACCCGGGCGTCCACGAGCCCCACGTTCATCCCCCGGTGCATCGACATGCGGCGCGCTATGGCATTGGCGAGCGGGCGGTTGGAATTTCCGGAGATGAGCTTCGGCTCGGTCATGGAGGGCATGGCGGGTCCTGGTCTGCGGGGCCCCTTGGACAAGGCCGGATGACGGATTCGTGACATTGCCACCCGATTAGCACCGGGCTAGCCTCCCCGCAAACCCGAAGGAGCGGCACGGATGCCACATATCGACTACTTCTTCTCGACGCTTTCGCCCTTCACCTATCTCGCAGGCAAGCGGCTCGAGGAAATCGCGGCCAGGCACGGTGCGACGATCACCTACAAGCCGCTCGATGTTTCGGCGCTTTTTGCACGCACCGGAGGGACGCCGCCGAAGGATCGACACGACAGCCGCAAGGCATATCGGCTGCAGGAGATCAGGCGCGGCGGTGTCAAGGCGGGCCTCAAGGTCAATGTCCAGCCGATGTTCTGGCCGACCAATCCCGCTCCCTCCTCTTACGCCATCATCGCCGCGCAGTCGGCCAAGGCGGACGGCGCGGACGGCGATCTGGGCGGGCTTGTCCACGGGTTCCTCAGCGCCTGCTGGGCCGAGGAGAAAGACATCGCGCAGGATGAGGTCGTACGGGGCCTCTTGACCGCGCATGGCTTCGAGGAAGATCTTGCAAACAAGGGCATGCTGGCGGGAGCCGAAGCCTATGCGAACAACCTTGAAGAGGCGGTGAATCGCGGGGTCTTCGGCTCTCCTTTCTACATCACGGACGGGGATGAGCGGTTCTGGGGCCACGACCGGCTCGACGATCTCGACAGGCGTCTGGCCGGCAAGCTCTGATGCCGCTGGAAGACAGGGTCGGGCATTCGACCTATTGGGAGACGTTCGGTCACGGCGCACGCCCGGCGCTGGCGATCCATTGTTCGCTGGCGCATTCTGGCGCCTGGTCCGGCGTGGCGGGCAGGCTTGCCGACCGGATTACGCTCACGGCCTTCGATCTGCCGGGGCATGGCCGATCCGGGGACTGGTCGGGCGAGGGCGACGGCCTGACGCGCGCAACGGAGATCGCGGCCAGTTTCGTTCAGGGGCGTGTCGATCTCATCGGCCATTCCTTCGGCGCCGTCGTCGCGCTGCGGCTCGCGATAGCCGCGCGCGAGGCGATTCGCACGCTGACGCTGATCGAACCGGTCCTTTTCGCGGCAGCAATGGGCGACCCCGAATGGGATAATCACCTGAAAGAGACCGCGGAGTTCGGCCGCGCCATGGCTGAAGCCGACCGGAACGCGGCAGCGGCGGCGTTCACGGATCTGTGGGGAACGGGCGTCGACTGGCAAAAGTTGAACGAGGAGAGCCGCAGAGAGGTCACGGCCCGAATTCATCTGATCACGGCCACGCATCCCGCGCTGTTTGAAGACAGTGGGGGCATCCTCGCGCCGGGTGCGCTCGAACGCCTCGACATGCCGGTCCTGTTGATCCGGGGTGACCGCTCGCCGTCGATCGTGGAGCGGATCGCCGAGAACATCGCCGCGCGTCTGCCGGATGTCGGTATCGCGACCGTTCCGGGCGCGGGTCACATGGTGCCGGTCACGCATCCGCACGAGACGGCTGGGCTGATTGGCGTCAATCTCGATCGCGGATAAAGGCGAGGAAGGCGTCGACGTCGCCCTCTGTCGTCGACCAGGAGCAGACGAAGCGCGCGCCAACCGGATCGTCCTCGGGTCCGTCGAGCATCGCTGCGTGCGGCCAGAGATGGTAACGTGCACCCGCCTCGTGCAACGTCCGGTGAAGACGGCGCGGCAAAGCCGCGAAGATCATGTTCGCGTCGCGTGGGTGCAGGAAGGCGGCGGACCGGAAAGCGGCGATCCCATCCGCCAGCCGTTCGGCCCGGGCATTGGCGATCGCGGCGAGCTTCAGCCACAGCCCGTCGGTCAGGTAGGCCTCCATCTGCGCAGAAAGATAGCGGTGCTTGGAGAAGAGATGCCCGCCGCGCTTGCGGCGCAGCTCGAACTCCCATGCCTTGGAGGGATCGAAGAGGACGACCGCCTCGACCCCCATGCAGCCGTTCTTGGTGCCGCCGAGCGAGAGAATGTCGATTCCGGCGCGCCAACTCATGTCCGCCGGGCTGGCATCCGCCGCAACGAGTGCATTGGCAAAGCGCGCGCCGTCAAGATGGACGGGCAGGCCATAGGACTTGGCCACGGCGCACAAAGCCGTCATCTCGTCCACCGAATACACGGTCCCTGCCTCGGTGACGTTTGTCAGCGTGACGGCGCCGCGCTGGGTTGCGTGGACAAAGCCCTGCGGCGTCGCCTCGATCGCCCGCCGCAGCGTCTCGGGCGTCATCTTTCCGTCTTCGCCACGCACCTTTACCAGTTTGCCGCCGCCGATGTAGAACTCCGGCGCGCCGCATTCGTCGACTTCGACATGCGCCGCCTCGTGGCAATAGACCGCGCCCCAGGGCGGGCAATAGGTCGCGAGCGACAGCGCATTGGCCGTCGTCCCGTTGTTCACCAGATAGACTTCGGCTTCCGGTGCCTCGAAGATCTCGCGGCTGAGCCTGCGGACCCGGTCCATCGCGCCGTCCGCGCCGTAAGAGGGCGCGTAGCCTTCGTTGATCGCGCTCAGCGCCGCCATGATCTCCGGCGCGGCGCCGGAGCTGTTGTCGGAGGCGAATTGCATTAGAGGTCCTCGATAATGTGGTCTTCCCACTCTTCTTCGGGCACCTCGAATTCGGGCAGGGTCCAGCCTCGGACGGACTGGCCCGCCTTGTGCACGCTTTCGGAATCGCCGGAGATGAGCGGGTGCCAATCGGGCAGCGGCTTGCCTTCGTAAAGCAGCCGGTAGGCGCAGGTCGACGGCATCCAGTAGGCGACGTCGCCGATCGTTTTGGGCGTCAGGACGACACATTCGGGTACGAAGGTCTTTCGGTTCTCGTACTGGCCGCAGCGGCAGGTGTCATCGTCGAGAAGCCGGCACGAGATGCGCGTGAAGAACAACTCGCCTGTCTCGGCGTCCTCGAGCTTGTTGAGGCAGCACTTGCCGCAGCCGTCACACAGCGCTTCCCACTCCCTCGGGGTCATCGAGGAGAGCGGGCGCTTCCAGAAGGCGGGTCTGAGGCCGTCGCGGGGGATGTCGTGCTTCATGGCACGCGACTCTGGCCGAGCCCAAACCGAAAGGGAAGGGGTATCAGGCGTCGGCGAGGATTTCCCGCGCGCGGTCGCAGTCGTCCTGCATCTGCGCGATGAGCGCGGGCAAACCGTCGAACGACATCTCGGGCCGCAGGTAATCGACCAGCGCGACCGAGAGGTGTTCGCCGTACAGATCGCCGGAGAAATCGAAGAGGTAGCTCTCAAGGTTGGGCCTGTTGTCGCCGAACATGGGCCGGACGCCGAGATTGGCCGCGCCGTCGTAACTGCCGGCATGGCGACCAGTCAGGACGTCGGCCTTGACCGCGTAGACGCCGAGCCTGGGCAGGTGCAGCCCGCCGATATCCATGTTCGCGGTCGGAAATCCCAGCCCCTTGCCGCGCTTGTCGCCGTGCAGCACTTCGCCTTCGATCCGGTGCCAGTGGCCGAGCATGTGGGCTGCGCCGCGCGGGCGACCCTCGTCGAGCGCCCTACGGATCGCGGTCGAGGAAATCTCGTCCCCGTCAAGGCTGATCAATTCGGCGATGCTGACGCCGAAGCCGTGTCGCTTGCCCGCCACGCGCAGCGTGTCGACATCGCCACCGCGTCCCTTGCCAAAACAGAAATCGCTGCCGACCGTGACGTTCGAGATGCCGAGACCGGCCACGAGCACGTCGGCCACGAACGCCTCCGCCTCCATCCCGGCGAGGGCCGCGTCGAAGGTCAGCTCGTAAAGCTGTTCGACGCCGATCTTTTCGAGCCGGTGGGTGCGTGCCTCGGCATTCATCAGCCGGAAGGCAGGCGCGTGAGGCGCGAAGAATTCACGCGGATGCGGCTCGAACGTGACGATGCCCAGCGGCGCATCGGTGCGGCGCGCAAGGTCGATCACCGCCTGGTGGCCCAGATGCACGCCGTCGAAATTGCCCATTGCGACCGAGGCACCCCGGTCGGCCTCCGGCAATCCGGCCCAGTGGTAATGCGTGCGCATCGGCCCCCGTCTGGCGGGAGCGCCCGCCGGTGATCAGTCGAACTTGCGGCTTGGCGCCAGAACCAGTGCCTCGCCTCTCAGCACGACCGTATCGCCCACCGCGCAATGGGTTTCAAGGGTGACGCGCCGCCGGGCATGGTCGATGGACGTGACCTTTACCTCGGCATAGACGACGTCGCCGGGCCGCACGGGGGCCATGAACTTCAGCGACTGGCCGAGATAGACGGTGCCGTGACCAGGAAGCTGTTCGCCGATCACCGCCGATATCAGGCCCGCCGTCAGCATGCCGTGCGCGATGCGGCCCTCGAAGATCGTGTCGCGCGCGTAGTCGTCGTCGAGATGGACAGGGTTATGGTCGGTAGAAACCTCGGCAAAAAGCTCGATGTCGCGGTTGGTGATTTCCTTCTGGAGGTAACGGGTCATGCCGATCTCCAGGTCTTCGATGCAGATCGTTCCGCGCGGCATGTTGTCGAGCATCATTCCGAATCCCAAGCGTCATGTTGCAGTGCAGCATAGCGGGGATGCGCGAGAACTGCAATGCGATTGAGTAATTAATGAACGAATACAGACTAACTTGTGCAACATTGTTGCTGACAGGTAATATTGCGTCGCGAAGGGCAACATGAGTCATGTCGGCTCACGAGACGCCGCGCTTACCGAAGTCGGCCAATGGCGTAGGTTGCCGAGAGCTGGTGCTTGGCGAGCCAGGTCTCGAGACGCGCGGGATCGGGCGCTTCGACGTCAGGGCCGAATGCGTCGGCCGCTAGACCACCGGTCACGAAGAGCGTGTCGAATCCTTCGCCGACTCCGCCCTGGATGTCGGTGTGAATGCCGTCGCCAAGCGCGAGGACGCGCCCGTTGTCGACCGCGCCGCCGTGATCGGCCAGCCGCCGCCGCGCGAGATCGTAGATCGGCGGATGCGGCTTGCCGAAATAAAGCGCCTCGCCACCCATCTCCTCGTAAAGCGCCGCTAGCGCCCCGGCGCAGAAGATGCGCGTTTCGCCGAGATCGACGACGAGATCGGGATTGGTGCAGAGCATCTTCAGCCCCTTCGCCTTGGCGTAGAGAAAGGTCGAGCGGTAGTCCTCGGGCGTCTCGGTGAGCTCGTTGAAGGGGCCGGTGCAGACGATGCCCTCGGCCTCGTCGAGCGGGACGCGCGTGATCTTCGGCGGGTCGGCCACGTCGTCGGGCAGGTCGGTGAAAAAGCCGTCATCCTTCGCGGGCCCGAGATGGTAGACCCGGTAGCCTACCGCGCCGGACAGAAGCGCCATCTGCGCGGCGTCGCCCGATGATACAATGAAATCCCAGGCATCGCGCGGTACGCCCAGCTTGTCGAGCTGCGCCTGGATGTAGCAGTTGGGCCGCGGCGCGTTGGTCATGAGCACGACCCGACCGCCCCTGACGCGGTAAGCCTGAAGCGCCGAGACTGCGGCGGGATAGGCCGCGCGACCGTTGTGCAGACAGCCCCAGAGGTCGCAGAACAGCGCGTCGTATCCTGCGGAGACTTCGGCGAGGGAAGAGATGAGACGGGTCATGGAACTGCCTGGCTATCGGTTTTTCGGACTTGGTGTATGGCGGGTTTCTGTGGCGTTGTCACATCTGCCCGCGGAGGAGAGGGCGGAGAACGAGTGAAAGACGGCCATGCATCTTCTTGAACGCGCCGTGATGGCGTTGCGTTGGGCGCGACACCAATTGCGCGGTGCCGAATTCGGGAGCAGTGTAGCCGTATATCCCGATGGTTCATGTCGGCGAGGAGGCGTTCTTTCGTGCTGTCCAAGCCGATGCGCAGGAGCGTGATGCGGATCTGATCCAGGCGGCGCGCGTAAGATCAGAGCCTCAACGACGGGATAATCTGTTTCTTGCGGCTCATGATGCCAGGCAGGACGACTGTGTCGCCCGATACATTCGCGCCGAAGCTCGCCTCGGCAATCTGCTTGACGGTGTCGTTCGGCACGAGAAGCGTCGCCTCCTCCTTGAGGATGTCGACGATGAAGAGCAGCACTTCGTCGGCGCCGTCAGCCTTCGCGACATCCGCCATCGAAGCCATCAGGCCGTCCTTGCGGTCCAGAAGCACCTTCGGAGCCGTCGTCTCGAGCACCGAGATTCTGAGCTCCTTACCGGCGATGTTGTATTCTTTCGAGTCCATGCGCAGGAGATCGGCATCCGAAAAGGCCGAGACGTCGGATTTCGCCGCGAAGAGTTCCTCGGCGTAGTCAGGAATCGAGATGCCGAGTTCACCCGCCAGCCTTTCGGCGACATCGCGGTCATGCGCAGTCGTCGTGGGCGAGCGGAACTCCAGCGTGTCCGAGAGGATGCAGGATAGCATCGCGCACTTGATGTTCTCGGGCATCTTCGCCGCATCGTCGCCCATCAGGTCGTACATGATCGTCGCGGTGCAGGCGAGTGGGCGGACCGTGATGTCGATCGGCCCGTTGGTCTTCAGCCCGCCGGCGAGAAGATGGTGGTCGATGATCTGGATCACGTTCGCCTCGTTGATCGAGGCGGGAAGCTCACCGGGATTGTTGGTGTCGACGATGACGCAATCGTCGCCCGCCGCCACGTCAGAAACGATCTCGGGCTTCGGCAGGCCCCAGCGCTTGAGGACGAATGCGGCCTCGGTGTTCGGCTCGCCAAGCAGAACCGGCTTCGCCGGCGTGCCTTTTACTTCCGACAGATACCAGGCCCAGATGATGGGCGAGCCGGTGGAATCAGTGTCGGGGGACTTGTGGCCGAAGACTTTGATCATGGTGTGACGCTCGCAAAGGAATCTCAAATCGTCGGTCTTATAGGGTGATCGAAACCGAGTGTCACGCCGTGTGGCCCGGGGCGCCAGACCGGTGCGGCGCGAAGGACGCTGTTGACCGCCGTGGGCGGGTGGTAGCATCTATCACAGCGGGCTGGTTTCCAGTGTGGCGGAAGGGAAGAATGCGGAAATTCACAATGTTGCGCAGGGATCTGCTGCGGGTCCTGTCGGCGACGGGTCTGGCGAACCTCCTGCCGGGCGCGCTGCGCGCCGCGAACCGGCGGAAACCGAATTTTGTGGTCTTCCTGACCGATGATCAGAAGTGGAACGTGGTCGGCTACGAAGGCCATCCTCTCGCCCACACTCCCCATATCGATGCCCTTGCCGAAAGCGGCGTCGCGTTCCGCAACAGCTTCGTCACGACACCGATCTGCGCCTCGAGCCGGGCAACGCTCTTTTCATCGACCTACTATGCCTTCCACCGGTTCAACTTCGGCACCGACGGACTTGACGCCGGTCTGATCCCGAACATGTTCCCCAGGCTGCTCGCGCGGGCGGGGTACCGGACCGGGCTCGTGGGGAAACTCGGCATCTGGTTCAACAGCGGCGTTCTCGCCGCGCTCGGCCGAAGCCTCGGGGTGACGTCGGAGGATGCCGGGCTGTTCGACGTCTACGCCCCAGTGGAACGGGAGCCCTACATATCCGAGGACGACAACGGCGTCAGGCGGCATTCGCTGGACAAGATATACCGTCGCGCGGTGAGGTTTCTGACCGATCAGGACCCGGAACAACCGTTTTGCCTGGTCGTGGCGTTCAATGTTCCGCATATCACGCCGGAAATGGATGGCCAGGGCCGGTATCAGCCCGCCGCGACGGAGGAGAAGCTGTTTCCCGACGCCGAAGTGCCTGTTTCGGAGTTGGGCGATCCCGAGATCTACGAGAACCTTCCGGACATTCTGAAACAGGGGATCATGGCCGGGGACCAGGCGGAAAAGTGGTCAGGCAACGATCCCACGAACGAATATGTAAATTACTTCCGGCTGGTCGCGGGCGCCGATCGGGTCATCGGCGGCGTGCTCGACACGCTCCGTGCGACTGGGCTTGACGAAGACACTGTTGTCATCTTCACGTCTGACAATGGGCTGTCGCTGGGGGATCGGGGTCTATCGGGCAAGTGGGCGCATTTCGACGAATCATTGCGCGTGCCGCTCGTCATCCGCGATCCGCGCAACCCCGCGGGATCGGGAACGCGCCCGTCCGAGTTCGCGCTCAATGTCGACATTGCCCCGACCATCCTGGAATTGGCCGGGCTGGCCGTGCCCGAATCTTATCAGGGCGCGAGCCTTGCGCCCTTCCTTGATGCCGCCCCGCCGAGCGATTGGCGGCGGGAGTTCTACTGCGAGCACGAAGGCGGTTTCTGGCGGATCCCCGACTGGATCGGCATTCGTGGGCACGAGTACAAGTTCGCTGAGTATTCTGGGAGCGAGCAGCCGGTGTTCTTCCTGACCGATCTGAAAGAAGATCCCGGCGAGATACGCAATCTCGCCGACGATCCCGCCTACGGCGAGCTTCTGGTCAGCCTGCGCGAACGTGCGCACGAGTATCAGCGCGAGTACGCGCAGTGGCCTGGTAACTGACGCATCGGCCCGCGTTCAGAATGGCAGCCGCGTTAGCGTGAAGCCTTCACGTTCGAGAAGCGCGAGAACGCCGTCTTCGCCGGACAGGTGCAGCGCGCCGAAGGCCGCGAAGACCGGGCCCTCGGCAAGCGCCTTCTCGATTGCTGGAATCCAGGACCGGTTGCGCCGCACCATGAGCAGGTCTTCCATAAGGGCGAGTTCGGCGTCGACCTCATCGGCCGTCTTGCCAGGCAGTTCGTAGGCGGTGAAGCGGCCGAGCTCCCAAGTCGCGCGGACGTCTTCGCCAAAGTAGGCGTCCGTCAGCGTCGCGCTGTAGTCCTCCGCCTGATCGCCGATCGCCAGCGTCATGCGGATCATTTCGAGCTGGGCGTCGGCCGGCAGCTCATCGAACAGCGAAAAGACCGTATCGTAGGGTTCGAGGGCGCGTACTGGGATGCCGTTCTCCTCGGCTCGCTCCATCACGCGCTGATCGAGGCCGCGCGCGCCGCCCTCCAGTTCGCCGACCGCGCATAGCGGAATGCCGAGCATCATGGCGACGTACCAGGGCTGCATCTTGGCCGCGAGAAAGGCGGGTACACCGCGCGCCTGCATCGCACCCGACAGCGCCTGCCAGTCCTCCTCCTCCAGCCGCTCGGGGAGCGTCGGGCCGGTCAAGACGAACAGCCGGTCGGGCTTGGCGAGCATCTCCGACTGGAGCTTCGCCTCTTCCTCGCGGCCCGCTTCGACGAGAACAACAGCGGCGGCGTCGATCGCTGGGCCGAGCCGCTCGACGATCGAGTCGTGGCGCGGATCGTCGAAATGGTAGGTGCCCACGATGTGGACGATGTCGTCGCCCCGCTCGGCGCGCCAGGCATTGCCGCGCGCGTAGGGCAGTGCATCGACCCGCGCGGTGATCTCGGCGCGTGTTTCGGGGGCGAGCGTCTCCATCAGGTTAGTGCCACCGCAGGGTGCGGCCGGAGCCGCGGCGGGCAGGAGAACCAGCAGGAAGGCTAGGGTCAGGCGGAGCATCAGGGGCCTTTCGTCACAACTCATGGGCACGGTTCGCGAGGCGACGCCATCCTGCCACGAGGAGCATGGCAAGACCAAGTACGAGGCAGGGCATTTTTTTGGACGCGACGGGTGTTGACAGAGTGCACGGGCCCGCCTACTTAGGCGGCGTTAGCACTCGCTTCGGGTGAGTGCTAATCACATTTCTTAACTGGAAACCCATGGGAGAGTGTCCAGATGCAATTCAAACCGCTTCATGACCGCGTCCTGGTCAAGCGCGTCGAAAGCGACGAGAAAACCAAGGGCGGGCTTATCATCCCCGACAGCGCCAAAGAAAAGCCGGCTGAGGGCGAAGTCGTAGCCTGCGGCGAAGGTGCCCGCAAGGATTCGGGCGAACTGATCGCGATGGCGGTCAAACCGGGCGACCGGATCCTGTTCGGCAAGTGGTCGGGCACGGAAGTGACGATCGATGGTCAGGAACTCCTGATCATGAAGGAAAGCGACATCCTTGGCATCATCAAGGCGTCGGGTTCCAAGGCGAAAGCCGCCTGAGATCCCACCCGCGAATTCAACACATTTCTGAGGAGCAGAAGACATGGCTGCTAAGGACGTCAAATTCGATACCGATGCCCGCGACCGCATGCTCAAGGGCGTCAACATCCTCGCCGACGCGGTGAAGGTGACGCTGGGCCCCAAGGGCCGCAACGTCGTGCTCGACAAGAGCTTCGGCGCGCCGCGCATCACCAAGGACGGCGTGACCGTCGCGAAGGAGATCGAGCTTTCCGACAAGTTCGAGAACATGGGCGCCCAGATGGTGAAGGAAGTCGCTTCCCGCACCAACGACGAGGCGGGCGACGGCACCACCACCGCGACCGTTCTGGCCCAGGCCATCGTGCGCGAAGGCCTGAAGCAGGTCGCTGCTGGCCTGAACCCGATGGACCTAAAGCGCGGCATCGACCTTGCGACCTCGAAGGTCGTTGAGGCGATCAAGAAAGCCTCGCGTCCGGTTTCCGACAGCGCCGAAGTTGCACAGGTCGGCACCATTTCGGCCAACGGCGAAGCGGAAATCGGCCGCCAGATCGCTGACGCGATGCAGAAGGTCGGCAATGAAGGCGTGATCACTGTCGAAGAAAACAAGGGCCTCGAGACAGACACCGAAGTCGTCGAAGGCATGCAGTTCGACCGCGGCTACCTCTCGCCCTATTTCGTCACCAACCCCGACAAGATGGTGGCCGAACTCGAAGACTGCATGATTCTTCTTCACGAGAAGAAGCTGTCCTCGCTCCAGCCGATGGTGCCGCTTCTGGAGTCGGTCATCCAGTCGCAGAAGCCGCTTCTGATCATTGCTGAGGACGTTGAAGGCGAAGCGCTCGCTACCCTCGTCGTCAACAAACTGCGCGGCGGCTTGAAGATCGCGGCCGTCAAGGCGCCGGGCTTCGGCGACCGTCGCAAGGCCATGCTGCAGGACATCGCGATCCTCACGGGCGGCCAGGTGATCTCGGAAGACCTTGGCATGAAGCTCGAAAATGTCGGCCTCGACATGCTCGGCAGCGCCAAGAAGGTCGTCATCAAGAAGGATGACACCACGGTCATCGACGGCGCTGGCGAGAAGGCCGAGATCGAAGCCCGCGTGGCTCAGATCCGCACCCAGATCGAGGAAACCACCTCCGACTACGACAAGGAAAAGCTGCAGGAGCGTGTTGCGAAGCTCGCCGGTGGCGTTGCCGTGATCCGTGTTGGCGGCATGACCGAAGTCGAAGTGAAGGAGCGCAAGGACCGTGTCGACGACGCGCTGAACGCGACCCGCGCGGCGGTTCAGGAAGGCATTGTCGTCGGCGGCGGCGTCTCGCTGATCCAGGCTGCGAAGACGCTCGACAAGGTGAAGGGTGCCAACTCCGACCAGAACGCCGGTATCGCGATCGTGCGCCGCGCGCTCGAGGCACCGCTGCGCCAGATCGCGGAAAACGCGGGCGTGGACGGGTCGGTCGTGGCCGGCAAGGTCCGCGAATCCGACGACGCGAAGTTCGGCTTCAACGCCCAAACCGAGGAATATGGTGACATGTTCAAGTTCGGCGTCATCGACCCCGCGAAGGTCGTGCGCACCGCGCTTGAGGATGCGTCCTCGGTTGCTGGCCTGCTGATCACGACCGAAGCCATGGTCGCCGATAAGCCGGAGCCCAAAGGCGCCTCGGCCGGTGGCGGCATGCCCGATATGGGCGGCATGGGCGGCATGATGTAATCACGCCGCAATAGGTGGAACGCGGAAAGGCCCCCGATCGGGGGCCTTTTTGTTGTTCCGCGATACGCCCTCTAATGAGGCCCTTGCGGGCCGAGAGAAGTCTCGCGACCCGCATCGTGCAGGTCGCTCGGGCGGTCTTCGGCGCGGATGAACGCGCTGGCGGTCGACCTGAGTTGCGGTGTACCCAATTGGCATGCGTCTCTTTGTATTGACCGCGATCACGATGACGGCCTTCGCCGCGAATTCGGTCCTGAATCGGATGGCGGTCGGGCCGGGCCTTATCGGAGCGGTGGATTTCGCACTTGTCCGCCTGTTGAGCGGAGCGGTGATGCTTGCCGTTCTCATCTCCGTCAGGCGCGCGGTGGGGCAGGGTTCGCTTTGGCCCGGGCGCTCGGGGCGGGCGGCGGGGGCTTTGTCGCTGATCCTCTACCTCTTTGGCTTTTCGCTGGCCTATGACGCTCTCGATGCCGGCACCGGCGCGCTAATCCTATTCGGCATGGTCCAAATGACGATGTTCACCGGCGCGCTGATCCTCGGCGAGGGAGTACCGTCGCGCCGCTGGATCGGGGCGGCGGTCGCCTTCGTCGGGCTCGTGTATCTGCTGGCTCCCGGATCGGCGGCGAGTGAAAGCTTCGTGCACGCGCTTCTGATGGCGGCGGCGGGGGTCGGGTGGGGTCTCTATTCGCTTTCAGCGCGCGGCGCCTCCGATCCGCTTGGTGCGACGGGCTGGAACTTCATCCTTGCGCTGCCCTTCGCCGTCGCGATCGGTTTAGCGCTGCCAGCAGAGGCGGGGGCGGGACCCGCAACGGCAGGCGGCATCGTGCTGGCAATCGTGTCGGGCGCGATCACTTCGGCGCTGGGCTATGCGCTCTGGTACCGGATCCTGCCGCTCCTCGGTGCCGCGCGCGGCGGCGTGGCTCAGCTGACCGTGCCGATCATCGCGCTCGCGGGCGGGATGGTGTTTCTGGGAGAGCTGCTGACCTTGCGCTTCGCGATCGCTGCGGCGCTGGTTCTTGGCGGGGTCGCCTACGCGGTGCGCCCGTCATCGCGTGGATAGTCGATCGCGAGGATCTCCAGCTCCATTCGCCCCGACGGCCGCGCCCATTCGACGCGGTCGCCGATGCGGGCGCCCAACAGTGCGCGGGCGAGCGGCGAATAGGGCGCGATGCGGCCAAGGGCGGCATCCGCTTCGTCCTCGCCGGTGATCTCGTAGGTGGTCTCGCTGCCCGCCACGTCGGCAACGGTCACACGGGCGCCGAAAGCGACCTCGCCTGCAGGCTGGTTCGCTGGATCGATGAGGATGGCCGATCTGAGCCGCGCCTCAAGATACCGGATGTCGCGTTCCGCCGCCCGTTCGGGCAACAGGTCGAGCCGGTCGGCACGGACCTTCAGTCGCGCGAGATCGGTCTGCACCGCAGCGAGTCGGTCGCGAAGCGCCCGGAGCCCGCGCGGGGTTACGTAATTCGGATGGGGCGAGATCGGCAGGTCGGGCAGCGGTTCATTGTCGGGCCCGTCCTCTTTGACGAAGGCGCGGCTCATGGGACGAGGACTTCCAGCG
Organism: Defluviimonas aquaemixtae; assembly: GCF_900302475.1. Classification (NCBI taxonomy): domain Bacteria; kingdom Pseudomonadati; phylum Pseudomonadota; class Alphaproteobacteria; order Rhodobacterales; family Paracoccaceae; genus Albidovulum; species Albidovulum aquaemixtae. The sequence continues at coordinate 58,682 of NZ_OMOQ01000004.1, read as the reverse complement.
GATCGTAGTGCGGGACGCCGCCGTTGCCGAAGGCCACACGGGTCAGACTGTCGGGCTTGAGCCGGATCGATCCAAGCTCAGCGGGCGCGAAGAAGTGTCGGCTGTGCACGACATTGTCAGGATCGGTCCAGGCGGGATCGATCCGCCCCGCGGTTATGGCGCAGCGGAAGAATAGGTCGACCTGATGAAACCCCGATTCGGGATCGTGGAATTCGTTCACTAGCGCGAGAGGACCCACTTCGATTGTCAATCCACATTCTTCGCGCACCTCGCGCCTGAGGTTATCTGGCAGCGACTGACCTGGTTCGACCCCGCCGCCGGGCGCGCACCACAGATCCGAGCGGTCACCGGGATAGGCGTTGACGAGTAGAAGCCGCCCGTCACGGACGATAATCGCGCGCACGGCGAGGCGAGGAGAGCGGATCTTCATGGATCCAAAGGTGGCGAAGTGCCGCGCCGTCTGCAAGGGGCTCGCAACCGGCGCGGTGATCGCCTATCTCGGGGCTATGTGGCCGAGGTTTGTGTTCGTTCTGGGACTGGTCCTCGCGGCGGGGGCCGCGCGGGCGGACTGCGTTGTACTGCTGCACGGGCTGGCGCGAAGCGCGGCCTCGCTCACGGCGCTCGAACGGGCGCTCGGGGCCGAAGGGTACCGCGTGGTCAACGATGGCTACCCTTCGACGCGGGAACGGATCGAAACGCTCGTAAATGACCATGTCGGGCCGGCGGTCGCGAAATGCGGCGGCGATCCGACGCATTTCGTGACCCATTCCATGGGCGGCATCCTAGCGCGCGCCTGGTTGGCCGACAACAAGCCGGCGCGGATGGGGCGCGTCGTTATGATGGCGCCACCAAATCACGGTTCGGAGCTCGTCGACGCCTTCGGCGATCTGGGCCCGTTCCGCTGGCTGAATGGACCTGCCGGGCTTGAGCTTGGCACAGGCCCAGCGAGCCTTCCGAACGCGCTGCCGGCGGTGCAGTTCGACCTCGGCATCATTGCCGGGGACCGGTCGCTCAACCCGATCTATTCCGCGGTTATAACGGGGGCCGATGACGGCAAGGTCAGCGTCGACAGCACAATGATCGGTGGGATGGAGGATCACATTGTGCTGCCGGTCACGCATACGTTCATGATGAACAATCCGCTCGTGATCGCCGAGGTGATCGAGTTTCTGAAGAACGGGCGTTTCGACCGGAACCTGACCTATCTGGAGGCCGCCGAGCGCCTGATCGAGTGACCCGATTCGGGTGTGAAAAAGCGGACGTTGCACGCGTGAAATAGAAATCAAGTAATTGATTTATAAAATTTAACTCCTTTGCGTTAACCTTTCATCCACGGCTTCCGCCACATTGCGGTCGCCGCGATTCGGGCAAGAAAGCCGGTCATTTGAAAGCCTGAGGAGATTGCCATGTGAGTCTCGGGCCGGGCCTGCCAACCAAGCTCTGCCCGTCTTGTGACCAAAATGGTCGGATCGGAGCCCGTTCCGGACATTGCGTGCGTGGACGCGGAAAAGGTCGGACTTTCGCGATTGGCAAGATCCACGAAGATCTGACTTCCATTACCGGCAAGCGACGTTAAACGATTGTAAGGCCAAACGAACGCAAAATCGGTCGTCCGCACGGAGACCGGCATGGCCGAACCATATATTTCCGAGATCAAACCCCGAGGGCTGGCCAGCGAACGTTTCCTCGAAGTGCGCGTCGACGAAGGCACGTATGTCGGTGACGTCAGGCTTGTCTTCTACGACTACAATGGAACCGCTCGAAGCACGATTGGGCTTGGTGAGATAAACTCGACCGAGAACGGCAGCGACATCTACCTCATCAGCGGTCCCGACTCTCCGTTGAACATTCAAGGCGTCCGAGGGTACGCGCTCGTTCAAGGGACGACGGTCCTGCAGTTCACTTCGTTTGAGCGAGAGATCGCTGCAACAGACGGATTGGCGGTCAGTGAAACCTCGGTAAGCTATCCCGCGCCTCCGCAAACCTCCTCGATCCAGTCCGACGATGGTGGTGCAACCTATTACACTCAATCAAACCCCAACCCGGGTCAGGTGCCGCCGGTTTGTTTCGCGGCCGGAACCATGATCCGCACGCCAAATGGTGAGCGAGCGGTAGAGACGCTTCGCGTGGGTGACCTCGTTTCAACTTTGGATCACGGCGCCCAAGAGATACGGTTCATTCATACGAACACCCAACCACTTGAGTTTGCAGCCGCCTCAAACAGGCCTGTCTTGATCCAAGCCGGCGCCTTGGGGCCATGCCTGCCGGCGAATGATCTGATCGTCTCGCCGCAGCATCGAATGCTGGTAGGTGGACGCGGACAACTGCAGAACCAGTTCAAGGCCGAGGCGCTCGCGCCGGCGAAGTCGCTCACATCGTTGCATGGAATCAGGCACATGAGAGGAAAGCGTGAAATGACATGGGTTCATTTCGCGTGCGATGCGCATGAAGTGATTTTTGCCGATGGTTGCCTGTCGGAATCGCTGTTGCTTGGGCCGATGGTGTTGAAGGGGCTGGCGGCCACAGTGCGCAGTGCCCTGATCGATACGTTTGGTGCCGCATCGGCGCCGGACGCGGCGCTGAACGGACCGCCGGCGCGACGGTGTCTTTCGGTGGGGGCGGTTCGGCGGCTTCTCGCGAAGGGCGCCGCGAACAAGGCCGTTCGCCTTGGAAGCGAAATCCGCAAGTGGGATGCCGACCTCGAAAGGGAGATGCACGAAGCCGGGCTCGTGAGCGAATTCAGGTTGATGCATCAATCGTGCAAAGGAATGCGATTGGCGGTGTAGCATCCGTGTTGGGTTCACCGCCGGGAGTTGACTGGCAGCGATTGATTGCAGGCGCCTCGGTTCAAGGGCGGGGGGCTGCGAGTCTCATACACCTGTTCCGTGGTGTGGCCCGGAACGTCCCGCATCAGGGCCACTGCAAAGAAGCGCCGATGACACCGTCGGACGCGGCGCGGCGGCACCTTACGCGCGCCCGGTGATCCGGTTCACATGGCCCATCTTTCGGCCGGGCCGGGCTTCGGCCTTGCCATATAGATGTATCGCAGCGTTCGCCTCTTGCGCGATGTAGGGAATGCGGCCGATATCGTCGCCGATCAGATTCTCCATCAGCACGTCGGAGTGCCGCGACCCGTCGCCGAGCGGCCAACCCGCTATGGCGCGGATATGCTGTTCGAACTGGTCCACGGCGCAGCCGTTCTGCGTCCAGTGACCGGAATTGTGAACCCTGGGCGCGATCTCGTTTACGATCAGGCCCTTCGCCGTCACGAAAAGCTCGACCCCCATCACGCCGACATATTGCAGCGCGTTGAGGATCTTGCCGGCCAGGAGGATGGCGTCCGTGCGCTGCGCCTCGGTCAGTCGGGCAGGCACGATCGTGGTGCGCAGGATGCCACCTTCGTGCACGTTCTCGCCGGGGTCGAAGGCCGCGACCTCGCCCGAGAGACCGCGAGCGGCGATGACCGAAACTTCGTGGGAGAACTCGACGAAGCCTTCAAGGATCGCGGGGTTGTCGCCCATTGCGGCGAGGGCGATGTCTGCGTCGCCGGGAGCATTCAGCCGCGCCTGTCCCTTGCCGTCATAGCCGAGCCGCCGTGTCTTCAGGATCGCGGGCGTGCCGATTTCCGCGATCGCCTCAGCCAGATCCACCGCATCGTCGACGGCGGCATACGGGGCGGTGGCAAGGCCGCTATCGCGGAGGAAGGATTTCTCGATGAGGCGGTCCTGACTCACCGACAGGGCGCGGCGATTCGGGTGGATCGGCAGGTACGCCTCGAGCAGATCCAAGGCCGAGGTCGGAATGTTCTCAAATTCGTAGGTGACGATGTCGACCGACCTCGCAAACGCTTCGAGCGCGGCAGAATCTTCGTAGGGAGCGATCGTGACGGCGTGCGCCACGTCGGCCGCGGGCGGATTGGCGCCGGGTTCGAGGATATGCGTCCGGTAGCCGAGACGCGCCGCGGCGACCGAGAGCATGCGGCCGAGCTGACCGCCACCGAGGATGCCGATCACGGAGCCGGGGGCGAGCACGTCAGTCATCCGCGGGTTCGTTCGGGATAGAGGCGGACAGCGCGTCGCGCCAAGCGTCGAGGCGCGTGGCGAGCCCGGAATCCGATAGCGCAAGGATGCCGGCGGCCATGAGCCCGGCATTGGCTGCGCCAGCGGCACCAATGGCCATCGTGGCGACCGGGTAGCCCTTCGGCATCTGGACGATGGAATAGAGGCTGTCGACGCCCGAGAGCGCCTTCGTCTGGATCGGCACGCCGATGACCGGCACGCGGGTTTTCGAGGCCATCATTCCGGGCAGATGCGCAGCCCCGCCGGCGCCGGCAATTATCACTTGCAGACCGCGTTCCACTGCCGACTTGCCATAGGCCCAGAGCCGGTCGGGTGTGCGGTGGGCGGAAACGATTTTCGACTCGAACTCAATGCCCAGTTCGTCGAGAACCGTCGCCGCTTCCTTCATCGTGGGCCAGTCGGATTGTGACCCCATGACAATGCCGACCCTAACGCTCATGCCGCTGTCCCTGCGCCCGAATTGGAGCGCGCACTATAGCGGCGGTGCGGTGCGGGGCAAGGCCATCGGCGGGGGGAGTCGGGCGGAAGGTCCCGAGCGAAACCGAAGGGGCGCGCGGACGCCGAACCTGGCGGCCAGGAGGCTTGCTCAGGCGATGATGTCGGGCGTCAGGATGTCCTCGATACGCGCGATCTGATCCTTCAGCATCAGCTTTTGTTTCTTCAGCCGCTTGAGCGTCAACTGGTCGGCACGGCCCGACGCCTCCATCAGATGGATCGCTTCGTCGAGATCGCGGTGTTCGCGGCGCAGCACTTCGAGCTTCACGCGCAGAACCTCGGAATTTTCCATCTCCATATGGGCGTTCATGTGGTCCTTTGGCATGAGTCGGCGGGAAGCGGCGAAGCGAAGATACCAATTTCGACCCCTGCCGGGAAGCGCTTCGGTCGGAATTGCCCTTGCTGACGAATGCGCGACACCCCATATCCCAAGGGTCGGGGCTGCCTGCAAGGGGCTCCGGCAGATGTCGCTTGATCACGAGGGCATGATTGCCATGACGAAACTGACCTTTGCCTCGCATCCCTTCCTTTTGGGATTCGACCAACTCGAGAGGCTCGTGGAGCGAACCGCGAAAAGCGGGAGCGACGGATATCCGCCATTCAACATCGAGCAATCCTCGGAAAACGGCTTCCGCATCACGCTGGCGCTTGCCGGATTCCGGCTCGAAGACATCTCCATCACTGTGGAAGACCGCCAACTCTTGATCCGCGGCCGGCAGGTCGAGGAGGACGAGGGCCGGGTATTTCTGCACCGCGGCATCGCCAGGCGCGCCTTCCAGCGGAACTTCGTGCTCGCCGACGGCGTTGAGGTTGCAGGCGCTGTGATGGAAAACGGGCTGCTGCACGTCGACCTTCACCGGGCTGCGCCCGAGAAGGTGGTGCAAACGATTCAGATAACCAAAGGCTGAGGAGGTTCGGGCATGCATACCAAGTACGATTTCGGACCCGATACCGGAGAGCGCATCGTCTACGTCCGCGCCGTTGATGTCACGGACCTTCCTGACGAGATTCGCGCGCAGGCCGGGGATGCTGAGACGCTTTATGCCGTCCATGACTCGTCGGGCGAGCGGCTGGCACTGGTGAAGGACCGGAGCCTTGCCTTCGTGCTGGCTCGTCAGAACGACATGGCGCCGGTGAGCGTTCACTGACGCCCGGCAACGGCAGTTGTACGGACTCGCGGCGGAATATTCCTCCGATCCGGTGTATGAATCGCGACCCCGTGGGGTTCCGCGTCTGACCGCGTGAGGTATTCGTGTAAGAGATTACCGGTTACAGCGCAGAGATCGCGCTGCATTGACTCTTGCTGGCGCTGATCATCGTGACCTACGTCAGCGAGGACACCATGAAGACGGCGTGGCGCGCGCTCAACCGCGGGCAGGAGATCGCGCATATTGAAGACAGGAATACCACGACCTGCCGGAAGAAGAGAATTTGAAGCACGTGGTGTTCGCCGACAGCCACCTCAGCCATCGCCGCGCCAGCAGCAAATCACCCGTCGCTAGAAGAGCCCTCAGAATGCCCTGAATGTTGCGGGTCGATGCGGGCGCGGGCTGTCCAGTATTGACTGAGCTTGACATCGTGTCTGCCTTTCTTGACGGTAGCTTGGTACGTGAGTACCAAATCACCAAATTGTAAATGGCGACGGGAGATCAGCTGTGACGGCGGGCCAAAAGAAAGTTGAACGCGTTCAGACCGGCGTGCGGATAGAAAAGCGCATCCTGAAGGTACTCAAGGCCATCGCAGCCAGGCACGAGATGACGCTGGGCGACCTGATCGAAGGGATCGTGCTGCACAGTTTCGAGGGCAAATCGCCGTTTGAGCCGGAGACACTGGCGTTCATCGATAAAATGCGCACCGCTTTTGGGCTCGAGCTCACGGCGGCCGACAGCCATAAACTATCCGAGGACTAAGTGATTGTATTTTTGTTGAGATTTCATGATTTTGGTCATCGCGCTGGGCGTGGTGGCTTACTTCAGGATGCCCACTCTCGGCCGCCGCGCTCTGCATTTCTGCAGAGTTGCTGCCCGAATGAGCGGATAGGCTCGCGCCGCAGACTGGACCACTCTTAGGGTGTTCAGTTCAGCCAGATGGAGCGCGACATGCATGCCCCCCAAATATCGGAAGCCCGTTACCCGACCAAGACTCGGGAGATGCACAGCCACCATTTCGACAGCACGATCTGGAACGACCTGTCCATCCGCGACGACGACATCATCATCGCCACCTATGCCAAGTCCGGCACGACATGGATGCAACAGATCGTTTCGCAGCTCATCTTCCAGGGCGAAGAAGGTCTGCCGGTCGCCGAGATGAGCCCCTGGGTCGACCTTCGCGTGCCGCCCAAGGAGGTGAAGCTGCCGCTGATCGAGGCGCAGACCCATCGGCGCTTTCTCAAGACCCATCTGCCGGTCGACGCGCTCGTCTTCTCGAAAAGGGCGAGGTACCTCTATATCGCCCGCGACGGCCGCGACGTGATCTGGTCGATGTACAATCACCACGCCAACGCAAATGACGCTTGGTACGAAGCGTTGAACGACACGCCGGGCCTTGTGGGCCCGCGGATCGAGCCGCCGCCTGCCTCGAAAGAGGACTACTTCAAGACCTGGCTCGACGAAGACGGTGCGCCGTTCTGGTCGTTCTGGGACAATTTGTCGAGTTGGTGGGCGATCCGGCACCTGCCGAATGTCCGCATGGTCCACTTCGCCGATCTGAAGGCGGATATGGAGGGCGAGATCGGCCGCATCGCCGAGTTTCTCGATATCGATGTCTCACCGGAAGTCATGGAGCGCGTCAAGAAGCATTGCTCCTTCGAATACATGAAGGCGAATGCCACGGCCTCGGTACCGCTGGGAGGCGCGTTCTGGGACGGCGGCGCAGAGACCTTCATCCACAAGGGCGTCAATGGGCGCTGGAGAGACGAGCTGAGTGAGGACCTCAGCCGCCGATACGAGGATATGGCGGTCGAACGGCTCGGCCCGGCCTGTGCGACCTGGCTGAAGAACGGCAGCCGCTAGGACCGTGGCCCTAGGGTGCATTGCAGCCGCCCCGGACCACCTTCATTCCGATCTTTCGCTCCCGCTTTGACGAATGCTCCTGTGCTGACATAGTAAAGGCAGAGGAGCACGACATGTTCGAGTGGAGTGATATCCGCATCATGCTCGCCGTAGCCAGTGCCGGCTCGACGCTCGGAGCGGCGAAGTGCCTGCACATGAATCAGACCACCGTCAGCCGGCGTATCCAGGCGCTCGAACATGCCCTCGGCCTTACCCTATTCGAACGCGATACCCGGGGTTACGCACTTACACTCAATGGCAAGGCCCTTTTGGAGCTGGCGGAGGCGATGGGAGGCACGGCCAAGCGGATCGAGACACTTTCGCGTTCCATCGCCCGCGGCACGAAGGGCAGCATCAAGATTTCCGCTGCGCCCGACATGCACCCGTACTGGGTCAACCCCGTGACCACTGCCTACCGCAAGAAGAATCCCGAGGTCTTTTTCGATATCGACGATGCCGTCTTTAACGTCGATCTCGGCGCCGGCGAGGCCGATATTGCGGTGCGCAGCGGGGATGAAATCCAGGACGAAGAGTTGGTCGTGCGCAAGCTCGGGAAGTGCGTGTGGGCTATATTCTGTAGCAAGACCTATGTGCGGAAGTTTGGCATGCCGCGCTCCATCGAAGACCTCGCCAATCGCGAAATGTTCTTCTACTCCCCAGCGATCGTCGACCGCTTGAAAGTCCTTCGGTATCTCGGCGAACGCATCAAGCCGGAACAGGTTGTGCAGACGTTCAGGGCGCCGACTGCCCTCTCCAGAACTCTTGAATTCAGCTATGCCGTGGGGCTGTTGCCCGTCGTCGCCGGGGCCTCCCGCCCAGAACTGGTCCAGTGCTTCACCGACCCCGGGTTCCGCCAGAACGTCTGGCTCGCCACGTCGCGCGACAGCTACCAGCGGCCCCTCGTGCGAGACTTCATGAAATTCTTTGGCGATTTTACGCTGAAGGACGGGGTCACGCTAGTCTGAAACGAGAGGCGGCGGTCGCCGCCGCGGAATTCAGCATCCAAGCCGAACTGATGGTGTCGGTGCCTGGCCGTCATAGGCACCCCAGACCGACTGATCGAACTGGATGACCGAGCCGGTCATCATGCCACTGTCACCCGAGGCCAAGAACGTCACCGCTTTTGCAACCTCGTCAGGTTCCAGCAGCCGTCCGAAAGGCATGGAAGCGGCCTGCCTGTCGATGAATTCCGGATCGCCGGATTCCTTGGCCTGAAGCGCGCGTTCGTTGTCGGAGTTCATCCAGCCGATATCCAGCTGGTTCACCCGAATTCGATTCCGCATCAGCGCAAAACCGGAATTCCGCGTCAGCGTCGCCAGCGCGCCCTTGGAAGCGCAATAGGGTGCAAGGAATGGCTGGCCAGCCCTTTCGGATGTGGATCCGATATTGACGATCGCGCCTTCGGTTGCCTCGCGGATCATTACCCCAACCGTGTCCTGCATCAGGAAGAACGGGGCGCGGACATTGATCGCGAACATTCGGTCGAAGAGCTCTGGGCTGGTGTTCAAAAGGTTGCCACGGTCAGTCAGTCCGGCGGCGTTGACAAGGATGTCGATCCGGCCAAAGGCCTCGTCGGCAGCCGCGATGACGGAACGACAATCGGCGAGCTCCGCGAGATCGGCGGTCACGAAGCGGACAGGGATGTCGTGAGCCCCACAGATATTGGCCGCGACGGCGCGGCCCTTGTCCTCATTGCGGCCGCAGATCACGATCCCCGCCGCGCCTGCCATTGCGAAGCGGCGCGCGATGGCAGCGCCCAGTCCTTGCGTTCCACCCGTCACGACAGCGACTTTCCCGTCCAGACTGTTCATTGGTTTCGGCTCCTGCCAACGAGACTTGGTTCAACCCGGCTTGTAAACCCTGTGAGCTTCGGGTTCGTCCTCGGTATAGGGAAGTGCGCTGACTTCCTCCCAGACAGTTTCCGGGATCGGCTGCTGAGCCCATTCTAGCGTCTGAGTCACGCGCTCGGGTTTTGAGACCCCGGCGATCGTCGACGTGATTCGTGGATCTTTCATCGAAAACTGGAGCGCCAGCGCCCCCGGCACGATGCCGTAACGGGCGCAGATCGCCTCGACACGGCGCACCGGCGCGAGATCTTCGTCACTGGCGACCTGGTAGGTCACGCGCGGCATCTTTGCGCTGCCCTTCGCCAACACACCGCCCGCATAGGGTGCGGCGTTCAGAATCGCTATGCCCCTGTCATGGGCATGGTCGAACATCTCGGCGGCCGAGCGGTTCAGGATCGTGAAGCGATTGTGGCTAATAAGGGCGTCGAAAGGCCGTTCGCGAAGGATCGGGAACATCACGTCGATACGGCCCATGGCAAGGCCCACCGCCCGCGCGACACCTTCTTCCTTCAGCTTGAAGAGTTCGTCCAGCGCTCCGCCCGAGCCGGTGATCTCGCCGAGGTCGCGTGCGTGTTCGGGGTCGTGCAGGTGCAGAAGCGGGACGGTGTCCAATCCAAGCCGCGACAGGCTCTCCTCAATGGACTGGCGCACGCGCGCCGCGTCGAACCTGCCCGTCTCGATATCACGATCGAGCTTTGTCGACAGCACGAAGCCGTCCGGCAGCCCTCCCCGTTCACGGATCACGGCGCCGATGCGCTCTTCGCTCCGCCCGAAGCCGTAGTTGTTGGACGTATCCAGGAAGTTCACCGGCCCGTCGAAGATCGCCCGTACGGTCGCCTGGGCGCGCTCTTCGCCGACTGAGTAACCGTAGGTGTCGGGCATATCTCCAAGACCCGACGTTCCAAAACAAAGCGGCGTGACGGATAGGCCCGATTTCCCAAGAGGTACTTTGTCCATTGTAGTCTCCCTCAGATCGATCCCGCTTCGACCATGTAGTTGTTGGCCGTGCACATCGCGGCATCGTCCGAGGCGAGAAACAGCACCATTCGCGCAAGGTAGACCGGTTCGATCAGATCGGGGAGGCACTGCCTGTCGCAGTGCTTTTCGAGCGCTTCCGGCTTGGCCCAGAGTTTCTTCTGCCGTTCGGTCATGACCCAGCCTGGAACGACCGTGTTGACCCGAATGCGGTGACCGCCGAGGTCGCGGGCCATGGTGCGGGTCAGCCCGTGCACAGCGGCCTTGGCACTTGTGTAGGCGGGAAAGCCGCCGCCGGCTTCCCACCAGGAATTCGATCCCATGTTGATAATCGATCCGCCCCCTGCCTCGATCATGTCGGGCGCAACCGACTGGATGGCGAAGAACATGTGGCGCAGGTTCGTCGCGTAGCGTTCGTCCCAGTATTCCGGTGTGACTTCCCGCCAATCGTGGCGGTCGTCACGTGCGGCGTTGTTCACCAGCACTTGAACCGGGCCGATCCGGCCCCGCAAAGAGGCGATTGCTGCTCGCATCGCATCAATGTCGCGCAGATCGCAGATCTCGAACTGCGCGTCCCCCTGCAGTTCGTCCACCAGCGCCGCGGAGGCGTCTTGGTTGAAATCCAGAAACCCGACGCGGGCGCCTTGGGCGGCGAATGCCTTGACGATCTCGGCGCCGATACCGGACGCCCCTCCGGTGACAAGCACAGACCGGCCCTCGAGGCTTGGGTAGATTGCGAAACTCATAGTGTCCCCTTCATGCTGGGATCCGATAGAATTCCTGCGCGGTCCCCGCGAAGACGCGCGATCGCGCTTCGCCGTCGAGACCCGCCGTGAGCGTCAATGCGCGCTCGTGCCAGCTCTCGTATTCGCAGCGCAGGCGGCACACCGGCCAATCAGAGCCCCACATCACGCGCTCGGCCCCGAACGCGGTCAGGACGTGATCGACATAGGGGCGCAGGAGGTCGATGGACCAATCCTCGCCGGCCTCGGTCACCAACCCCGAGAGCTTGCAGAAGGCGCCGGTGTCCCGGGCGAGACGTGTCATTCCGTCGGACCACTCCCCGAAAGCCCCATCAGAATGGGCCCGAAGCTGCGGCTTCAAGCAATGATCCAGCACCGCACGCATCCGGGGGTACCGCGTTAGCAGCGTCAAGAAATGCTGAAGATGCCGCGGGAATCCGAGGCAGTCGAAAGTCAGATCCAGATCGATGATCGCCTGATAGGCCCATTGCACATCATCGCGCAGCATCCAGAGGTCGTCGTCGATATCTTGAATCATCGGGCGCACACCCTTGAACTTCGGATGCCGCGCGAGACGCTCCAGCGTTCTGATCTGGGAGGGCTTTTCGAAGTCAATCCAGCCGACCACACCGGCGACATGCGCCGTCGCATCCGCGATTCCGAGCATGTACTCGGTCTCTTCGACGGTGGGCGCCGCCTGGACCAGTATGGTCCGCGCCACACCTGCCGCGGACAGACCGGGCGCCAGATCATCCGGACCGTAGGGGCGGGTGAGAACCGGATCATCTACAGGCATCCAGCCGTAGTCGCCCCGCGCCGGATGCCAGAAATGCTGATGTGCGTCGATCATGCCTGGCTCTTGAAGATATCCGCCCAGTCGGGGTGCCAGCGCGACAGCGGTGGCCGATTTTCGGTCATGTCGCCTGCCGCCCAGAGAATTCGCTTGACGTCCATCTGGGGCGTCACCTCGTTGTCTGGGCAGATGATATAGAAATCGCCTTGTTCCAGGCGCTTGATCATCAGTTCGACGACCTGCTCTGGCTGCCAGCCGCCCGGATCGGGTGTATGCGGGCCGGTGATCGTCCAGCCGGGGATCAAAAGATGGGCCGTGACCTTGCAGCCGTCGGTGTTTCGCAGGCGGTGCTGCAATCCCTCCGTGTAGGTTTTCAGCGCCGATTTCGTAGTGTTGTAAATCAGGTTACCGGGCGGGTTCGTAATGCCCTGCTTCGAGCCGGTATTGACGATCATCGCGGGTTGCCCGGCTTCGATCATCCGCGGGAGAAAGGCGCGCTCGGCATAGACGGCGGCCCAGAAGTTGACCTCCATCGTTCGGTGCCATTCATTCAGGTCATCACGCGCGCCTCCGGCAACACGCACGGCGGCATTGTTCATAAGGAAGTCCACGCGTCCGAAGCGATCGTAGACGGCGTCTGCCAGTGCCGCGATGGCGGAGGCATCCGCGACATCGGTTTCGCGCGTCATGACCTTGTGGGTTCCAAGCGAGGCAGCAATGCGCTCGCCCTCCGCGTTCAGTTTGGCGGCGTCAATGTCCACCATTATAACTGACATGCCGCGCGCCGCCAACGCGCCGACCGCGGCGAGGCCGATGCCCGAAGCTGCGCCTGTCACGACCGCGACGGCGCCGCGGCTCAATGCATCCTGTGCCATATTGAACGCCCATAAAGGAGTTTGGCGGCGGCGCCAAATCCTGCGCCGCCGCCTTTGGTCAGATCACTGCATTCGCGTTACTGCACGCAGGAGTCGATGTTCTCGTTGCTGCAGACGTCGAGGCCAGTGTAGATCGGGTCTTCGACCGCTTTGCCTTCGGCGATGTCCTTCAGAATGAACATTGCCTTGTAGCCCATCTCGAACGGACGCTGACCAACGAGGCCGTTGCCGAGGCCATCTTTGGTCTGCTGGAGCTGCATCGGCAGCGTGTCGGCGACTACGATTGTCATCTCTCCGTTCGCCATCTTCTCCTTGTAGGGCTCTGCGGCCTGACGATAAGCGTTGTCGAACCACTGAGTGAAGGCCCCGGTTGACAAGAACGCCGTTAGATCGGGGTTGGCCGCAAGAATGTCGGTCATGCCCTGAACGGCGACGTTGCCGTCATCATTGGTGATGAGCGGGCAGCCCGAGATCTCAGTCCAGCCGCCCTGACCGGTCAGCGGCGTGCCCGGCGGATCACCCAGCTTCTCGCCGGCCAGTTGCTCACGGGCGCCGAGCAGGCGTTCGTTGTGGTTGGCAGCCGCCGCACCGCCAGTCTGCAGGCAGATGGTTCCGCCGTCGGGATGACGGCCCTGCACGAGTTCGGCCAGATGACGACCGATGTCGTAGTTGAATGTTCCGACGTAGGTCGTACGGAGCGCTTTGTCCTCTTCCAATAGGTCCGAGTCCCAGGTCATCACCGGGATACCGGCATCTGCAGCGGCTTTCAGCACCTTCGCCATGGCCGGCGCGTTCGATGGCGCAACCGCGATTCCGTCGACACCCTTGGTGATCAGGTCCTGGACGATCTGGATCTGCTCAAGCTCGGTGTGCTCACCGGGACCGATATATTCGCAGGTCACGTCGGCCAGCTCCTCCTGCGCCTTGTAGCAGCCGTCGCGCGCGAGGTCGAAGAACGGGTTGTTCATCGCCTTCGGCACGAGCGCGAAAGTATACTCGGCCTGCGCCGCGACCGGCACGAGCATTCCGACGAGGGCCGTTGCTGTGAGTATTCTCTTCATTTAGTTCCTCCCATTTGTTTTGAAGAGCCTGATATAGACCTACTTGCCCCCACGATTGCGGAGCTGTTCGAGAAGCACCGCAAGGATGAGGAAGAGGCCGACGAAGAATTGCTGCCAGAGCGCGGGAATCCCGGCCAGAAGAAGCGAATTCCGGATGAGTTCGACGAGTGCGGCGCCGATCGGGGCGCCAAGCGCGTAGACAACGCCGCCCATCAGGTTCGCGCCGCCGATCACCGAGGCCGCGATGACGTTCAGTTCATAGGTCACGCCCATGCCGTTGGTGGCGGAGCCGGTGTAGCCGATGAACATGAAGGCGGCGAGGCCCGTGCACATCGAACAGACCATGTAGACCGAAACGATCATCCGTTCGACCGGGATACCGGCGAGCTTGGCCGCTTGCGCGTTGCCGCCGATGGCGATTACCCAGCGGCCCCAGGTCGAGTAGCGCCAGACCCACCAAAACGCCGCCGCCATGATGATGAGGACCCAGACCACATTCGGGACGCCAATGATACTCTCGCCGCCGATCCACTCGAACAGGTCGGTGTCGGGGCCGAATTCGTATATCATCTTGTTGTCCGACAGGACCATCGCGATCGATCGCGCCATGGCCAGCATGCCAAGTGTGACGACGAAGGGTGCCATGCGCAGGTAGGCGATCAGGATGCCGTTGATCAGCCCGACGATGGCGGCTGTGGCCATGCAGACGAGGAATCCCATTTCGATGCCCCAGCCGGCCTGCATCGTCAGGCCGAGCGTGATCGCGCACAGCCCAAGCAGCGAGCCGACCGAGAGGTCGATTCCGGCAGTACAGATAACCGCAGACATGCCCAAGGCCATGATTCCGAAGAAGGCGAAGTTCCGCGTGATGTTGAACATGTTGCGTTCGGTCATGAACGCGTCCGACACGAACGACATCACGATGCCGATGGCAATCATCGCCATGAAGACCCAGAAGGGCTGCGTGCGGAGCATCGCGCCGATCCCGGAGACTTCCTGACGCGAGGTGATGCTCTCGTCGATTGCCGCGTGGTCCATTCCGTCCAATTCATCCATAGGTCCACGGCCCGGATGGCGACGCAACTCTTGGTCGGTTGTTTGGTCGGTCATGCTGTTTCAATCGCCCCGGTAATGAGGCCCGTGACTTCCTCCGGGCTGGTTTCGTCAATGCGCTTGTCGGCGACTTTGGCCCCGCGTCGGAGAACTGCTACGCGGTCGCAGACTTCGAATACATCGGGCATCCGGTGAGACACGAGAATGACCGCGTGGCCGGTGTCCTTCAACCTTTTTATCAGTGCCAGAACCTCTGCAACCTGCCGGACAGAGATCGCCGCCGTCGGTTCGTCCATCAGGACTAGCTTGGGGTCCGACAATCGCGTGCGTGCGATTGCAACGGCCTGCCGCTGGCCGCCCGACATCTGCTGAACCAAATCGCGTGGACGGGTTTCGGACTTGAGCTCGGTGAATAGCTCGCCCGCGCGCTCGTACATCGCCCCGTAATCGAGATACGAGAACGGACCAAACTTCTTCTTGAGCTCACGTCCAAGAAAGACATTGGCGCCCGCCGTGAGATTGTCGCAGAGCGCGAGATCCTGGTAGACGATCTCGATCCCCGCGTCGCGCGCGTCGATGGGCTTGTGGAATTCGACGGACCGGTCCTCGATACGAATCTCCCCCGAAGTAGGTGGAAAGTTCCCGGCAACGATCTTCATCAGCGTCGATTTCCCGGCGCCGTTGTCGCCCATGAGGCCAACAGCCTCCCCCGCCGCGATACTCAGGTTCACACCCTGCAGGGCGTGGATGGCACCGAAGCTCTTGGTGATCTTTCTCAACTCTAGCATGCTCAAGAGTTTCCCTCCCTCAGATTGCCTGCGGCGTGAAGTCCGACGGCGCGACCGGCATGACGCCATTAAGAAGCGCCACCGATTTCTCCAGACCTTCCAGAGAGTTCAGAAGCACGTCCTCGTGCTCTATGCTGAGCCAGCCATCGTAGCCGGCCATTCTCAAATGATAGCATAGTTGCCGCCACCACTCCTCGCCATGGCCAAAGCCGAGGGTGACGCAGCTCCAACTACGGGCCGGTATATCCATTAGGTCACCGTTTTCCAGAAGGCTGGTCGTGGCCTGAACCGGGGTGTTTAGGAGGGTGTCCTTTGCATGCACGTGATATATTGCCTCCCCGAGTGCCGTGGCTGCGGCCAAGGGGTCGGCGCCCATCCAGAAAAGGTGCGAAGGGTCGAGATTGGCCCCAACGATGGGCCCGACCGCTTCGCGCAGTTTCAATAGGGAGGGCACGTTGTAGACACATTGGTTCCCATGCAGTTCGAGTGCGATCCGCTTTACCCCGGCGGAACTCGCCAGATCGACAATCTCGCGCCAATAGGGAAGCAGCGCCTCATTCCACTGGTAGTCGAGGATGTGTTGCGTCTCGGGCGGCCAGGACGACACGACCCAGTTCGGCATCGTATCGGTCGCACCGCCAGCCGGCAATCCCGACATCCTGCAGACGGTGGATATCCCCGTGTTTCCCGCCACGCAGATCGTGTCATTCAGGCATTCGCCCTGCGCCGGATCGGTCGGGTGCAACGGGTTGCCGTTTGCATTCAGACTCACGATCTCCAACGACCGGTCGCCGAAGGCCATACGGAAGTCGCGCCGCGCATCTGCGCTGATTTTCATTGCCTCGAGGTCGGAATGCGGAGCGGCCGACCAGCCGCCGGTATTGATCTCGACGCCGCTGACGCCAAGCCCGGAAGCGGTGTCTAGGAGCTCATCGAACCCCATGTTGCCAAGGCTGTCTGAGACGAAACCGAGCTTCACGCCGCGGTCCCCGCCGGGTCATAGAGCGCAGACCGCTCGGCGAGGTCGACGCGGGTCTTTTCCCCGGACTCCAGAGATCGCGCGCCTGCTTCGGCGATTGCGGTCGCACAATAGCCATCCCAGGCATTGGCGGCGCCTGCCGCCGGAACGCCAGTGGTGATCGAGGCTATCCAGGCCTTGTTCTGCAGTCTGTAGGCCTCGTGGAACCTAGGACGCCAATCGGCTGCATAAGCGACCGATGACGACAGGGACCTGTCGACGCGTACTGCGGCAAGCCCGCCGAGAGAGACCGCGCCTTCTTTCCCGACAAGCTCTGCGCGCACGTCATAGCCGTAGGCGGCATTGTTGTTCACCTCGACTGTGATGAGTTGGCCCTCGGACGTTTCCATCACAAGCACGACCGGATTGCAGGCTCCCGAGGTGCAGCGCTTCGGTTCAAACGCGGAAATGGACACGATCTCGGCATCAAGCACGTATCGTACAGCGTCGAACTCATGCGGCGCCGAATTCGTGATCGCCATCAAGCCGCTGAAGCCGGCCGGAGCTTCGACGTTGCGATGGAAATTGTGCATCATGATTGCACCGCCGATCTTTCCCGCGCAAAGCGTGTCTTTCATGTCGACGTAAGAAGGATCGAAGCGGCGCATGAAGCCGACTTGAACGAATTGGCGCCCGATAGCGCATTCCGCCTCGATCACAGCGAGGCAATCCTCGGAAGTCAGGGCGAGCGGTTTTTCGCATAGAACAGGCTTGCCGAGCTTAATTGCCTCGAGCGTCAGGCTGGCATGCGTAGCGTCTGGACTTGCAATCAGGACGGCGTCGACATCCTTCCGTCGAATGGCCGCCACGGGATCGGTGCTGACATCCTGCGCTGAATTCTCCTCCGCGACGCGACGCGCCGAAGCCTCTGACACGTCGCAGACGACCTGCAAGTCTGCCCCCGCGAGTTCCTCAGAGACAATCCGGGCGTGGTCCGCACCCATGATGCCTGCGCCGATAACAGCGACTCTGACTGTCATTTGTCACGCTGCCGGATTTTCCGGCCCCTCCCTGATTTCCAAGTACTATGACGCTCAACGATCCAAGCTCAAAGCGGGACGAGCACCCGTTCGTGATGCATAAGCCATCAGATCGTCTATTTGTCTTCTCGCCTAATTGACTAAATTCTTGAGATATCACTGCAAGAATGATGTGAATGACATTAGGATTACACATCAGGTTGAACTGCTCACATGGGTGGTGTCCCGAAGGTCGGCGGGCATTGGAAAGGCCCGACGATTCGCGAGATAGCAGAGCTGTCCGGACTTGGAACGGCCACGGTGGACCGAGTGCTGAACGGTCGGCCCGGCGTGCGCGACAAGACGCGCGAGAAGGTTCAGGCGGCGCTGCGCAAGCTCTCCCAATCGGCCATGGCCGACGAATTGCTCCGGATCGGACTTCTGTGTTAATCCGGTGTGACATTCAATCGCGCGATGGGTAGCGCCGCCGATCTCATCAATCGATCGTTGCCAGGAGGCTCGGTCTTCGATGACTACACCGAGACCAGCAACTTCGACGCCCAGGAATTCGCAGGCAAGGTCACCGATGCGGGCGACAAACCGGACGGCCTCATTCTGGTTGCCAGGGAACATCCGGCGATCAATCACGCGGTCAGAGGCCTGCGCAAGCAAGGCATGCCCGTGGTCTGTCTGACGACGGACCTGCCGAGTTCACGCCGCAATGTCTATGTCGGCAACGATCACTACGCGGCCGGCAGCGTCGCCGGTCAGCTGATCGGGCACGCTTTGCCGAAGACGAAGCAGAATATCCTAGTCGTGATGAGCGTCGCATTCCGCTGCCAGCAGGAGCGCGAAATGGGCTTTCGGCGTGTCTTGCGCTCAGCGTTTCCCCATTTGCGCATTGAAGAGCGGGTGATTTCTGACGATGTGCCTGAGACGACCTACGAACAGCTTTATGCGCTTTTCGAGACACAGGGTGTGCCGACAGCTATCTACAACGTCGCCGGCGCCAACCGTGGCGTCGCCCAGGCGCTGGCAG
Source organism: Defluviimonas aquaemixtae (assembly GCF_900302475.1). Lineage (NCBI taxonomy): Bacteria > Pseudomonadati > Pseudomonadota > Alphaproteobacteria > Rhodobacterales > Paracoccaceae > Albidovulum > Albidovulum aquaemixtae. The sequence goes on along the minus strand of NZ_OMOQ01000004.1, from coordinate 39,904 downwards.
GTTTCGGTTCCGCTGAGGCGACGATCTTCGTCGGACACGAGCTGACGTCGGTCTCGCGGGAGTTGCTGGAAAACGGCACGATGGATTACGTGATCTCGCATGACTTTGCGGCGGAGTTGCGCGGTGCCGTGCAGTGGATCGAGGCCTTTCATGCCGGTGTTGAAGGCGAATCCGGTCCAACGCAGATCCTTCTGCACACGCGGTACAATTGCAGCGTGTAGGGACGCCACTCCAGCTCGCGGTGCCAGTTCATTGGTCTTTTCGCCCCGGCAGGTGATATTGCCCGGACCGGGCAGCGCGGGCGGGCGCCCGCACTTCGCCACAGCCACCAGCCCTCACGCAAGACAGCCGAGAATGGGGACAATATTGCTGATGGGGGGGCGCGACTTTTTGGTCCTGCGCGTCATCGGATCGTCACGACCCCCTCGTGCACGGCCAACTGCCGTCGCCCGGTGGTGAAGGTGATCCACGAGGCCATCGGTATCCGGTACGGGTCGATCACGACGACGACGGGTAGCACCACGGCGATCACGCTGATCTATCTCGAGCTGAAAGGGCAGCTGAACGGCCTCGCCGTCCGTGTGCCGCTGCGCAACGCCGCAATCACCGACTGCGTGTTCGAAGTCGAGCTCGCAACAGATGCGGAGGAGGTGAACGCGCTCTTCAAGGTCGCGGCTGAAGGTTCGCTCAAGCGTATTCTGCGCTATGAGGTGCGGCCCCTCGTTTCGGCTGACAACACTAACGACACGCGGTCGAGCATCGTCAATGCCCGCCACGACGATGGTGGTGAACGGCACGCAGGTAAAGGCCTTTGCCTGGTACCACAATGAGATGGGGTATCCCCCCGGTTGGTCGATGTGGCGCTGATGGCCAGTGCCTCGCTTCAATCCTACCTGATCCTCGCGTTCATGCGCGAAGAGCGCGTGACTATGGATGCGGGCTTTTGCTACACGGCCAACGCAGATGGGTGGCTGATCGGTACGGTGCTTTTGGGACTGACCTACCAGGTGGGCGGGCTGGCGTTGACGCTCGGCATGGCCGCAGGAGTGGTCGCAGCTCCTGCACTTGCCGCCGGGCGGCTGCAAAGGGAACACCCCGACGAGACACCGGCATGAGTGCAGAAATCATCGACATCGTCACTTCGCGAAACTATGCGGAGTCGGCCAGGTCAACCACGTCGACAAGGGCGACAGGGTGGACGCCGGCACCGCAATCGTTGAGCGGCCCGGCGGCACCCAGATCTTGGCCGACTGGGCCGGGGCAGGCGCGAAGGGAAACTGAGCGTGGCGTCAGGCGTCACGACCCCTTCGATTGAAGCGCGAGCGGCGTCGGAAGAAACCAGAGGTAGTATGAGCGAGATCACCTTTTCGCCGGGTGTTCAGCAACGGCGGTCTGAAGGCAGGCATTTCACCGAAATAATACGGAATGATCGGAGACACTATGATAGTCCACTCCTGCCCGATCTCGCGCGCATTCGCTATCGGCCCGGCTTTTCCACGACACGCCGATGTGGGCGACTCTCAGGAACGGCCGTCTTGAATGAAAAGCTCCGACGGGCGTTTCGTCCGCTTCGAGCTCAATACTGACATTTGCGCTGAATGTTGAAGACCCGAAATGGAGCCAGGTCATGCGCAGTCATCCAGAATTGTCCGATCACTATGCCGACCCCAGCACTTGCCCTCCGAGTGTCGCGTGCATGGACGTGCAATACCTACTGATTGGCTTAGTAAAAATATCGGTGCTGGACTATGGCCTACTTCATTCCGACGCAACTCATGACGTGGTACACGCTTGGAAAGGCGTGTTTTTCCGACTCGAAGATCACCTCGAACGGTTCTTTGCCGGATTGGAGAAGCTGCACATGGCAATCTCGCATGACAAAGCACAGGTTACAGAAATCCTGAAAAAAATTTCGTAGCGCTGTCGGGGCTTCAGAATTCATACGTTGAGTTCACCTCTATGCGCGGAATGTCCCCTACTTTCAGTCGGGCCCCGAGAAACGCAGTCAATCGGCTAATCGCATTTGCGTTTCCCTTTGGGTCTGTTGCCATTGCCGAACAGTTGGAGAACGGCTTGCACGCCGCCATAGCTCTAATTGTGCGCATTCCGCCTCAATCAGTTGATTCAACCGTAAAGAACTACCATTGGCTTGATTTGATCAAGGGGCTCTATTCGGCATACGACCAAAGCGCCGATACAGCAATTCTCGTTGACGTCAACGGGAACATTTCCGAAGGGCCTGTATTCGATATGATTGCCGTGTCGGATGGCAAAACCTGGACATCCCGCCATGGTGTCCTGAAGTGAATCACCCGCCAGACAGTTTTCAACATCAGCCAAATGATGGAGGTCGAATGCATCGCGCAGGATATGTCTCCGGATCAGCTCAGGCAGGCGGACAAGGTCTTTATCACTTCGATCGCAGGCGGGGCCATGCCCGTCACCAGGATTGACGGCGAACCAATTTGGACGGGAACACCTGGGTCGATTACCAAAAAGGTCACCGAGAGATACGGGCGAATGTATGCGGAAGGGCAGTACCGCATAATCGTCGATCATCCGGCTACGGCTTAACGCAGGTTCTACACTGACTCCGCACGTCTGATGGTCACCTTTATCCCGCATTGCGGTGATCTTCGCCCACCGCGACCAGCCTCCCACGCGGGATACTCTGAGGCCTTGCCCTATAACTCCGATTGGCCCCGCCGCAGTCCAAAGCCTATTCCTTAGGTCTCGCGATCAGGCCCTGATCAAGCCCATCGACTCGAGCTTCAGGATCACCTGGTGCGCGCAGTTGTCGACGTCGACATTCTCGGTCTCGACCCGTAGCTCCGGGTTCTGCGGTTCCTCGTAGGGGTCTGAGATACCGGTGAATTCCTTGATCTTGCCTTCGCGGGCGAGCTTGTAGAGTCCCTTTCGGTCGCGGCGCTCACACTCTTCGAGGCTCGTGGCCACGTGGACTTCCAAGAAGGCGCCGTATTGCTCGACCATCTCGCGCACCGCTCGGCGGGTCGCGGTGTAGGGCGCGATCGGCGCGCAAATCGCGATTCCGCCGTTTTTGGTGATCTCGGAGGCGACATAGCCGATGCGCTTAATGTTGAGGTCGCGGTGCTCTTTCGAGAAGCCGAGTTCGGAGGACAGATGCTTGCGCACCACGTCGCCGTCGAGCAGCGTCGTCGGCCGGCCGCCCATCTCCATCAATTTGACCATCAGCGCATTGGCGATCGTCGACTTGCCCGAGCCCGAGAGCCCCGTGAAGAAGACCGTGAAGCCCTGCTTGGCGCGCGGCGGCGAGGTGCGGCGCAGCTCCTGTACGACCTCGGGGAAGGAGAACCAGTCGGGGATTTCCAGCCCCTCGCGCAGGCGGCGGCGCAGTTCCGTGCCGGAGATGTCGAGCACGGTCGATTTTTCGGGCACCTCGTCCACGGGAAAATACTGGGCCTTCTCCTGCACGTAGACCATTTGCTTGAAGTCGACCATCTCGATGCCGATCTCGGCCTGGTGCTTGGCGACAAGGTCCTGCGCGGCATAGGGGTCGTAGAAATCCTTGCCCTCGCTGTTCTTGCCCGGACCGGCATGATCGCGCCCGACGATGAAGTGGGTGATGCCGTGGTTCTTGCGGATGATCGCGTGCCAGACGGCTTCGCGCGGGCCGCCCATGCGCATCGCAAGGTTCAGAAGCGACAGGTGCGTCGTGGAGGCCGGGTACTGGTCCAGCACCGCCTCGTAGCAGCGTACGCGGGTGAAGTGATCGACATCGCCGGGCTTCGTCATGCCGACGACCGGGTGGATCAGGAGGTTTGCCTGCGCCTCCTTCGCCGCGCGGAATGTCAGTTCCTGATGCGCGCGGTGCAGGGGGTTGCGGGTCTGGAACGCTACGACCTTTCGCCATCCCAGTTTGCGGAAGTAGGCACGGAGTTCATTGGGCGTGTCGCGGCGGGCCTTGAAGTCGTAGTGCACGGGCGGCTGGATGCCTGTGATCGGGCCACCGAGATAGACCTTGCCCGCGGTGTGGTGCAGGTAGTTGACAGCCGGATGCGCGATGTCGTCGGCGCCAAACACCTTTTTGGCCTCGGCGTTTTTGTCCGGGCTCCATTTGTCGGTGACCGACAGGATGGCGAGGATTACGCCCTCGGCATCGCGGAGAGCGATGTCCTGACCGGGCTCGACTGTCTCGGCGAAGGCTTCTGCGACGTCAAGCGTCACCGGGATCGGCCAGATCGACCCGTCGGAAAGCCGCATGTTTTCAAGCACGCCGTCGTAGTCGGCCTCGGTCATGAAACCCTTTAGCGGGTGGAAGCCGCCGTTCATCAGAAGCTCCAGATCGCAGGTCTGGCGCGGCGTCAGGTCCCAGGACGGAAGGCCTCCGGCCTCGTGCTTCAGTTTCTGGGCGGACTCGTAGGAGACGTAAAGCTCCGGGATCGGAGCGTGATTGGGGATCGACATCACTGAAGTAACCTCAGATTGAAACAGCGCGGCCAGGCGGGGCGCATCTGGGCGGGGCATATCCCCGATCTTGGCCGAAGTTCAAGCGAGGGGCCGGTCTTTTTGCGGGATTCGGGCCGGAATCGCACAGTTTCCTTGCCCTGGCGGACACTGTTGCGGGCAGGGCGCCGGACGGCGGACGAACGGTTCTGCGCCGCGTGCCGGGCCGGAACGATCCCCTGGCGGGATTTTCGGCCTCGATCCCTTCACAAGGGACGGGCCCACCGCTATAGCCACTGGCCTGACAACGAGGAGCCGGAGGCCGATGCAGGGCAGCGCCAATCTTAACCTGATGATCAAGGCCGCCCGCAAGGCGGGCCGCAGCCTCGTGAAGGATTTCCGTGAAGTCGAGAACCTTCAGGTCTCGGTCAAGGGGGCGGGGGACTTCGTGAGCAAGGCCGACCTTGCGGCGGAGAAGATCATTCGCGAGGAGTTGACTGGTGCGCGCCCGACCTATGGCTGGCTGGCCGAAGAATCCGACGAGGAGGCGGGCGCGGACCCGACCCGTCGCTGGATCGTCGATCCCCTGGACGGGACGACGAATTTCCTGCACGGCCTGCCGCACTGGGCGGTCTCCATTGCGCTCGAGCACAAGGGGGAGATCGTTGCGGCGGTGATCCTAGACCCGGCCAAGGACGAGCTGTTCTGGGCTGAGAAGGGCCAGGGCGCCTGGATGAACGAGGCCCGCATCCGTGTCTCGGGGCGGCGGTCGATGGCCGAGGCGGTCTTCGCCACGGGCGTGCCGTTCGGGACGAAGAAGACGCTGCCGGCAACGCTGAAGGACCTCGCGCGGCTGATGCCGACTTGCGCGGGCGTGCGCCGCTGGGGGGCAGCCGCTCTGGACCTCGCCTATGTCGCGGCGGGGCGGTATGACGGCTTCTGGGAGCGCGAGCTCAATGCCTGGGACATGGCGGCGGGGCTTCTACTGGTGCGCGAGGCCGGGGGGTTCACCGAGGCGGTGCGCGAGAGGCGGGAGATATTCGACAGCGGTTCGGTGATCGCGGCGAATGGCGAGCTGTTCGCTGGCCTGGCGAAGGTGCTGCGCGAGGAGGCGTAGGGGCCTTCTGCCCCCTCTTGCCGCATGCGCGACAATTCACCCCCGAGAGTATTTTTCTAACAGAAGAAGATCAGGCGCGGTCGGAGGGGTGGTTGATGCCGTCGGTCCATTCCACGGGGTCGAGGTCGCGCGGATTGACGCCTTCGAGGCAGGCCGCGTTGACGCCGCACTCGTTCGGGTTCGACCGGCGCCGGTGGTGGGTATAGATGCCGCAAGTCTTGCAGAAATAGTGTTTCGCAGTGCCGGTGTTCCAGGTGTAGAGCGTGAGATTCTCCGCGCCCCTCACGATCCTCACGCCGTTAATCGGCGCGGTCACCGCGATGGCGCCCCGGCGCGCGCAGAAAGAGCAGTCGCAGCGCCGGGCGGTGGTGAGACCGTCGGAGAGCGTGACCGCAAGCTCCACCGCGCCGCAATGGCAGGTGGCGCGGTGCGGAGTGCGAATCTCGGGCAGGGTCATTTGCGTCTCCGGCGGATGACGGGGATCGAGGTGGTCGAGTAGCGCGCGTCGGGATGCGGCGGATGGCCTTCCGTGCGCTGCCAGTACCCGCGCGCTCCGCGCCTCAGCCAGGTTGGAAACGCGAGCAGGATTCCGGCGATGAAGCCTCCGGCATGCGCCCAGTAGGCGACCCCGCCGCCTTGGGTCGGCGTGCCGAGACCGCCGAAGATCTGCATCGCGAACCAGAGCCCGAGCATGGTCCAGGCCGGGATCGCAAAGACGCGGAAGAAGACGATGAAGATCAGAAGCACGTCGATCCGCGCGCGCGGGAAGAACAGAAGGTAGCCACCGAGCACGGCGCCGATCGCGCCCGAGGCGCCTACGGTCGGGACGACCGAAGCCGGGTTGGCCGCGATATGGGCGAGCGCCGCCGCGACGCCGCCCGCGAGATAAAAGAGAAGGAAGCCCAGATGGCCGAGCTGATCCTCCATGTTGTCGCCGAAGATCCAGAGAAAGAGCATGTTGCCCGCGAGATGCAGGAGCCCGGCATGTAGGAACATCGAGGTGAAGATGCCGTGGAGTTCGCCGCTTTGGGTGACCACGACCGGGATCATCGCCCAGTCGCGCCAGAAGGCAAGCATGGCGCGTTCGCTGCCTGTGTAGGGCAGTTGCAGGAGATACGCGGCGACGTTCGCCGCGATCAGCGCATAGACCACGTAGGGCGTGCGTTCCGAAGGGTTGTGGTCGCGGATCGGGAACATGGGACGAGGCTCGCCCCTCCCCGATCCGGCGTCAAGCGGAACCGGCCTGGGCGAGCAGCGCGGCGTTGCCGCCCGAGGCGGTGGTGTCGACGCAGACATGGCGTTCATGCGCGACATGGCCGAGATCGGGCAAGGCGGTGACGAGCGGCAGAATCGGCCCGTCGCGGCGCGCGAGCGCCTCGTCCAGCGTGCGCGCCGTCGCCTCGTCGCCCCAGTAGAAGACGCCGGCGAAGCCCCTGAGCGTGGTCAGGGCCTCGGGGTCGAGCGTGCCCGCGACCGCGATCGCCTGCCCGCCGAGCGCCTGGATCGCCTCGGCCTGCGCCCCGGTCGCCTCGCGGCCGGGGCCGAGACAGAGGAAGGGCGCGCGGGCGAGAAGCGTCAGCCGGTTCGACTCGCCCGTGGGGCCGGGCAGGTCGAGGCGGGCGAGCGTAGTCGGCGGCGGCGCGGCGTCGAGCGCGGCCTGGACCCGGGCCGGATCGGCCTTGCATTCGGCGTTGCCTGCCTTGTCCGGCCGGGGCGGGGCGGTGAATCGGGCGAGGTAATGCGGACCGCCGGCTTTCGGGCCGGTTCCCGAAAGGCCCTCGCCGCCAAAGGGCTGGGAGCCCACGACCGCGCCGATCTGGTTGCGGTTTACGTAGATGTTGCCGACGTGCAGCGCCTCGGTCACCTCCTGCACGCGGTTGTCGATCCGGGTGTGGAGGCCGAAGGTGAGGCCGTAGCCCGTCGCGTTGACGTCATCGATGATCTTCTGAAGGTCGTCCGCATCGAAGGTCGCGACATGCAGGACCGGGCCGAAGATCTCGCGCTTCATGTCGGCGATGCCGGACACGCGGATGACGGACGGCGCGATAAAGTGGCCTCCTTTGGGTGTCGAGAGCTGGCGCAGGAGCCGCCCCTCCTTGCGGGCCTTTTCGACGTGGGCGCGGATGCCTCGTTCGGCCTCTTCGTCGATGACCGGGCCGACATCGGTCGAGAGATGCCAGGGGTCGCCGACGGAGAGCTCCTCCATCGCGCCGAAGAGCATGTCGGTGAAGCGGTCGGCGATGTCCTCCTGCACGTAGAGGCAGCGGAGCGCCGAGCAGCGCTGGCCGGCCGACTGGAAGGACGACGCCACGATGTCGCGCACGGCCTGTTCGGGGAGCGCGGTCGAGTCGACGATCATCGCGTTCAGCCCGCCCGTCTCGGCAATCAGCGGCGCGCCGGGGGCGAGGTGTCGCGCCATGGCCTTGCGGATGAGCTGCGCCGTTTCGGTCGAGCCGGTGAAGCAGACGCCGTTCACGCGCGGATCGGAGGTGAGCTTGGCGCCGACCGTCGCGCCGTCGCCGGGCAGGAGCTGGAGCGTCGAGGCTGGGACGCCCGCCTTGTGGAGGAGCGCCACGGCATGGGCGGCGATCAGCGGGGTCTGTTCGGCGGGCTTGGCGACGACGGCGTTGCCGGCCGCCAGCGCGGCGGCGATCTGGCCGGTGAAGATCGCGAGCGGGAAGTTCCAGGGGGAGATGCAGGCGAAGGTCCCGAGCGGCGGTTGTTTCAGTTCCAGACCGCGCGCCGCGTAGTAGCGCAGGAAGTCCACCGCCTCGCGCAGTTCCGCGACGGCGTCCATTTGCGTTTTGCCCGCTTCGCGTGCGAGGAGCGCAAAGATCGGGCCGAAACTCTCCTCAAAGAGATCGGCGGCGCGATTCAGGACCGCTGCGCGCTCGGCGGCACTCGCCTTCCAGGGCTTCGCCGCGGAAAGCGCGCCGTCCACGTCGGCGGCTGAGGCATCGGTGACGCGGCCGACAAGCTGTCCGGTCGCGGGGTTGTGGACGCGTCGCGGCTTCAGCCCCGCCACATTGCAGGCGAGAAGCGGTTCGGCGGTGAACTCGGTCTTGGCGAACTCGGCGCGCGCGGCGTCGATCCGGGCGAGCGTGGGACCGTCGGACAGATCGAAGCCTTTGGAGTTCTGCCGCTCGGGCGCGAAAAGGTCCGGCCCGGTGCGGATCGCTCGGTTTGTCAGGCCCGGAAGCATCGCCTCGACTGCGTCGAACGGGCAGGCAGCGACCTCTTCCGGCGAAACGTCCTCGTCGACGATCTGGTTGACGAAGGAGGAGTTGGCGCCGTTCTCCAGGAGCCGCCGGACGAGATAGGCGAGCAGGTCGCGATGCGCGCCCACCGGAGCGTAGATGCGGCAGCGGGTCTTGTCGCGCTTTAGAACGATGTCGTGCAGCCGCTCGCCCATGCCGTGCAGGCGCTGGAATTCGAAGGGCTTGTCGTCGGCCATGTCAAGGATCGCGGCGACGGTATGGGCATTGTGGGTGGCGAACTGGGGATAGATCCGGTCGGTCATGCCAAGGATCCTCCGCGCATTCGCGACATAGCTCACGTCGGTCGCTTCCTTGCGCGTGAAGACCGGGAAATCCTCAAGCCCCATGACCTGCGCGCGCTTGATCTCGGCGTCCCAGTAGGCGCCCTTCACCAGCCGGACCATGATCTTGCGGTCGAGTTTTTCTGCCAGCGAGTAAAGCCGGTCGAGCACCATCCCCGCGCGGCGGCCATAGGCCTGGACTACGACACCGAAACCGTCCCAGCCGGCAAGCTCTTCGTCGGCTAGCACGGCCTCGATGACCTTCAGCGAGAGCGTCAGCCGGTCCGCCTCTTCCGCGTCGATGTTGAAGCCCATCCGCGCCTGCGCGGCCTGCCGCGCGAGGTCGCGGACTACCGGCACCAGTTCGGCCATCACACGCGCTTCCTGCGCGAGCTCGTAGCGGGGGTGGAGCGCCGAGAGTTTCACCGAGATCCCCGGATTTTTGCGGATGTCGTCGCTTTTCGCGGCCCGGGAGATAGCGGCAATCGCCTTGGAATAGGCGATGGCGTAACGTTCGGCATCCTCGGCTGTCTTGGCAGCCTCGCCTAGCATGTCGTAGGAATAGGTGTAGCCGCGCGCCTCCATCCTCGAGGCGCGCTCCATCGCGGCGCTGATCGTCTCGCCGAGCACGAATTGGCGGCCCATCTCCTTCATCGCTTGCCGCGTCGCACGCCGGATCACGGGTTCGCCCAGCCGCTTTACGGCACCGCGCAAGTGGCCGACGATGCCGGGGTCCTTCTCCTCTTCAAGGACCTTGCCGGTCAGCATCAGCGCCCAAGTCGAAGCGTTGACGAGCGAGGATGCGGAATGGCCAAGATGCTTGCCCCAGTCCGAGGGCGCGATCTTGTCCTCGATTAACGCGTCCATCGTGTCAGCGTCGGGGACGCGCAGCAACGCCTCAGCGAGGCACATGAGCGCGATCCCCTCTTCAGTCGAAAGGCCGTATTCGGCGAGGAAGACCTCCATCATCCCTGGCCGCACGTCGGACCGGATCTGACGGACGAGCCCCGCGCCCTCGGCGACGATCCGATCGCGCGCGGCGCGGTCGAGCGCGGCCTCGCCGATCAGGCGTTCGAGAAGAGGAGCTTCCGGCTGAAGCGTGCCGGAATCGATGGTGTGCCAGGGGTGGTGCATGTCTTCCTCCGCGTTGTGCGGCTAAGATAATGCTTGTTCTGAAGTCATTCTGACTGAATGTTTATCAGTAGTAGCCCGTTAGACCAAAATAAAGGCGTTTCGCATGCCAGATGACCTGTCCCCGATGGATCGCTACGACGCCGCGATTCTGCGCGCCCTTTCGGAGGACGGCCGTATGTCCGTCACCGAGCTTGCCCGCCGCATCGGGCTGACCAAGACGCCGACCCAAGCGCGGGTGCGCCGCCTGGAAGAAGCGGGCGTGATCGCGGGCTACCGGGCCGTGCTGAATCCCATCCGCATGGGGCTCGCGCATGTCGCCTATGTCGAGGTGCGCCTCTCAGACACGCGGGAGGCGGCGCTCCAGGCCTTCAACAGAGCCGTGCGCGCGCTGCCCGAGATCGAGGAATGCCACATGATGGCCGCAGGTTTCGACTATCTGATGAAAGTCCGCACAAGCGACATCGCCGACTATCGGCGGGTACTGGGCGAACGAATTTCCACGCTGCCGCATGTCGCCGCGACCTCGACCTTCGTGGCGATGGAGGCGGTGAAGGAGCATGGGCTCTGAGCCGCGGGGCGGAGTGGCCATTGCCGGGCGGGTCGAGGGCGACTAGAAGAGGCGCGGGCGGCCGCTTGCTGGAACAGGTAGACAGACCCGACTTAAAATCGGAGGCCTTCGGGCGTGAGGGTTCGAGTCCCTCAGCGGCCACCACTTCCATGATGCGGCTAGCGCGGCCCAATCGGAAACCTCGATGGAGAGTGGAGGCGGGTACCGGAATCGAACCGGTCTACACGGATTTGCAATCCGCTGCGTAACCTCTCCGCCAACCCGCCGGAGGTGGGGCGGAGATATACCATGGCTCTGTCCCACGCAAGCCCGGCGCATGCGAGCTTTTGTGCGGTCCGGGCAGGGCGGTCAGACGTTGCTCCGCCCGGGTTTATGTGGCAAGAGTTTGCGCTAGAGAGCAGACCGAAGAGTTCAGGCCATGACCGATTTCGCACAGCGCCGCACCATGATGGTGGATACGCAGGTCCGTCCCAGCGACGTGACGAAATTTCCCATCATCGAAGCGATGCTGAGCGTCCCGCGCGAAGCGTTCGTGCCGGCACAGCGGCGCGAGGCTGCCTATGTCGGCGGGGACGTCGATCTGGGAGGCGGGCGTGTCATGCTCGAGGCGCGGACGTTGGCCAAGATGCTTGATGCGCTGGATATCGGCCCCGAAGATGTCGTGCTCGATATTGGCTGCGGGCTCGGGTATTCTGCCGCGGTGATGGCGCTCCTGGCCGAGGCCGTCGTTGCGGTCGAGGAGGATCCCGATCTTGCGGCGCAGGCGCAGGCCCGGCTCTCGGCAGAGGGCGTGGACAGCGCCGCCGTCATCGAGGCGCCTCTATCCCAGGGCGCGGCGAAGCACGGTCCCTACGACGTGATCGTCGTCGAGGGCGCGGCGGAGGTGGTGCCGGATGCGATCCTCGCCCAATTGAAAGAGGGCGGGCGCATCGCGTGCCTGCTCATGGAGGGGGCGCTGGGCGCCTGCCAGGTCGGTCGCAAGATCGACGGACGCGTGAGTTGGCGCTTCGCATTCAACGCGACGGCGCCGGTCCTGCCGGGATTTGAGCGTGAACGAGGGTTCACACTGTGACCGAATTGTCCGCCCCCAAGCGCCGGCCGGGCACCGAGGCAGGGAAGGGAGTTGACATGAGAGCGCTCTGCAGTCTTTCGCCGCGCCGTTTCGTCGCTGCGGGCATCTGTGCTTTCGGGCTGATTGTCTCCGGCGCCGCAAAGGCCGAGACTTTGGGCGATGCGCTGGTCGCCGCCTACCGCAACTCCAACATCATCGAACAGAACCGCGCCGTACTGCGCGCCTCTGACGAGGACGTGGCTGGCGCTGTGGCCACCTTGCGCCCCGTCCTCCGGTGGGTCGCGAGCGCGCAGCTGAGCGACAGCACGCTCAACCGGAACCTGACGACCTCGCTCGGCCTGCAGGCCGAGGTGATCCTCTTCGATTTTGGCCGGTCCGATCTGGCTGTCGAAATCGCCAAGCAGAGCGTTCTGGCCACGCGCCAGGCGCTCGTCGGCGTCGAGCAGGACGTGCTTTTGTCGGCGGTTCAGGCCTATTTCAGCGTGCGCAGCGCCATCGAGAACGTCGCGATCAACCAGAACTCGGTGCGCGTCCTTGCCGAGACGCTGCGCGCCACGCAGGACAAGTTCGATGTCGGCGAGGTGACGCGAACAGATGTCGCCCAAGCAGAAGCACGGCTGGCGGGCGCACGCGCTTCGCTGGCGGCGGCCGAGGGTGATCTGGCCAGCGCTCGGGAAGCCTACAGGGCCGCGACCGGGGGCTATCCCGGTTTGCTGGCATCCGCGCCGCCCGCTCCTGCGCTGCCCCGGATCCTGGCCGAGGCGCAGTCCATTGCACAGCGCACCCATCCCGACGTCCGTCAGGCGCAGTTCCAGGCGCGCGTAGCCGATCTTCAGGTCGATCTTGCCGCCGCCGAGCGGATGCCCGACGTGCGCGGCACCGCAGCGCTTTCACGCAACAGCGACGGGGCCGACACCTCCCGGCTCGGGATCGAACTCCGGCAGACGATATTTGCGGGTGGCGCGCTTTCTGCGGCCCACCGGAAGGCCATCGCCGGGCGCGACGCGGCGCGCTCCGCGCTGCTGCAGGCCGGTGTCTTCGTGACGCAGGGCGTGGGCGACGCCTGGGCCGCCATTGAGGTTGCGCGTGCCCAGATCGTTGCGACCGAGCGCGAAATCGAGGCAGCGACCATCGCCTATGACGGCGTATCTGAAGAAGCCAAGCTTGGCGCGCGCACGACGCTCGACGTTCTCGATGCCGAGCAAGCGCTGCTCGACGCCCGCGCGCGCAGGATCACCGCAGAAGCCAATTTGCAGATAGCGTTCTATCAACTATTGTCTTCTATGGGTCTTCTGACCGCGGAGCGTCTGTCGCTCGGGGTTCCGATCTACGATCCCGAAGCGTACTACAATGCCGTCAAGAATGCGCCCGTGACCTCGGTACAGGGGAAAAGCCTCGACCGGGTCCTGAAGGCCATCGGAAAGAACTGACTGCACGTTACGGTTGTGGGGCAGGGCGTGCAGCCTTAGACTGAGGGGCAGGAACGGTTGAGGAACAAAATGTCTGACCCGCTGACGAATATGGAGATTCAGGACGTTCTGTCCTCCATACGGCGTCTCGTCTCGGAAGACAGCCGCCGCAAACCGGCAGGCGATGCCGAGCCTCGAGCCGATGCACAGAAGCACGACGAAGCTGGACGCGAGGCGTCCGAGGAACCGGGCAAGCTGATGCTGACGGAGGCGCTTCGGGTTACCGAAGGCGGCGAGACCGCGCCTCTCGGAGTGGATACGCTGCGCCAAACGATCGCGGGCGACGGGATCTTCGAGGAAGGCGACGAGGTGCCGGAAATCGAGGTCCGCGATCCCCAGCTCGCCGGCCGCGGCCAGGACGACGTCGTCGATTGGGACAAGGATGCCGCGAGCGATGCTGGTGAGGCTGGCTCGCTCGAGGATACGATCGCCGAGCTCGAAGCCGCGGTCGCCGGATTCGGCGGGGAGTTCGAGCCCGACGGCAGCGAGATCGCATCAGATCGCGGTGTCGATGCAGAGCTGGACGAGGTCTTCGAGGACGGCTTCGCCGTGGACCAAGGGGACGACCCCGACGTGGCGGAGCTTTCGCAGCCCGTGACCGGTGGCGGCGCGGACGACTGGCTGGAGGCTGGAAAAAAGCCCACCGAGGGTTCTGGCGACGCGGCAGAGACCGACGCGGAGAGCGGGGTTCTTGTGCTTGGCGAATCCGAGGACCGCCTTGGCGGGGGGGCGTCGGACATTTCAGATCAGCCCGGTTCGGACGCTGTTCCACAGGACGCTCCTGTCGAGGAACTGCCGGAAGTTGTCGGGGCCGCGGCCGCTTTGCCTGCCTTCAGTGCGCGTCGTCAGGAGGACTCCGAATCCCCGGAGGCACTCACTGCGGGCGGAACTGGTGAGCGTGCCACAGCACCACCCCGCCGGTTGCACCTGGGCCCCGCCGAGGCCGTGGCAGCGACCGAGACCGTTGATGACGGAGCGACCGCAGAAGCCGAGAGCGCCGGTCCGGACGTGGCGGATGCACAAGGCACTGGCGACAGCGGTGCGGAGGCTGGTGAGTCCGGTCTCTCGGGTGTCGCGGGCGCCGAGGTTGCGCTCGAGATGGACGTCCTGCGCGAACTCGTTGCCGAGATCCTGCGCGATGAGTTGAAGGGGCCGCTGGGCGAGCGCATCACCCGCAATGTCCGCATGCTCGTTCGGCGTGAAATCCAAAGGGCGCTCGAAAGTGGCGAAAACGGCTGAACTCCCATCCGGAGGCGACGCCCGGCACATTCCGAACATTTGCCCATAACGAAAGCGCGCCCTGGATGGGGCGCGCCTTCATGCGTGGCGGCAGGTCCCGCCGGGCTGGGTCAGGCCGCCTCGGCTTCCTCGGCAGCGGCGGCGTGGCGGCGTTCGCTTTCCTCGCGCGACAGCGCCACGGAGGTGCGCACGCCTTTGGACACGAACTCCATCAGGCCCGTCACGACCCGCTCGTTGGGGTCGATGCCGGCACAGGACAAAACTTCGCGCCCATCACGGGATCGCGCCCAGCGAGCGATCTGCTCGGGGCCGTTGCCATACTTCTTGTCATCGGCGATCGCATCGTCCAGAGCGGCGAGCACAACGGCGGCGAAGAGCTTTCGCGACCTCTGGCCTTGCTCGTAGTTGAATGCGGTGCCGTCAACGAAATCGCGCATTTCCTGTATCCATTATTCTTGCTCTTGCGTTTCCGGGCGTCCTGCTGTTTATGGCTTTTTGGCCCTGATTCGATATTCCCCTTTGGTCATGGCAGATATGCTCTGAATGCATAGCTTCTCCCCAAAGCATACCGTATCTTGTTGGCTTGCTAGTTGGCAGAGTGGCATATATAGGTGCCGCCCAACTCCATTCAACCTTTCGTCAAGGTTTAGACAGATGCCCAAGATCAATGGCAACGAAATTCGTCCCGGAAACGTTCTGGAACATGACGGTGGCCTCTGGGCCGCCGTGAAGGTCAGCCACGTCAAGCCCGGAAAGGGCGGCGCCTTCGCCCAGGTCGAACTCAAAAACCTGCGCGACGGCCGAAAACTGAACGAGAGATTCCGGTCCGAGGACAAGGTCGAGCGCGTGCGGCTTGACCAGAAGGACCAGCAATTTCTGTATGAAAATGACGGCATGCTCGTATTCATGGACAACGAGACGTTCGAACAGACCGAGCTGCCGGCCGACCTCCTCGGCGAACGTCGGCCCTTTCTGCAGGATGGGATGGTCGCGACAATTGAATATTACGGCGACGAGGCGCTCAGCGTTCAGCTGCCGCAGAAGGTCGTCTGCAAGGTTGTGGAGACCGAGCCCGTCGTGAAGGGCCAGACCGCGGCGAATAGCTACAAGCCCGCGATCCTGGACAACGGGGTCCGCGTCACCGTGCCGCCCTTCGTCGGCGAGGGCGAGGACATCGTCGTCCACACCGAGACGATGGAATATTCCGAACGCGCCTGATGGCAGGCTGGGGAACAAGACAGGGCCCCTTTCGGGACGTTCTAGTCTTTCAAGGAGAGGCGCGCAGCGCCCGCCTTCATCGCGCCCTCGGCCCTGTCGAAACGCAGCCAGGCGATCCCTTCGCCGCCTGATTGGGTAAAGAGCCGACCCGCGGGCTTGTCGCCCGCCGCAATCTCGGTGCCGACTGGGGCCGCGCCGTCCACTGAGATGGTGACGAGACCCTTGCGAAGCTCGGTCTTGTGTCGCATCCGCGCGGTGACCTCCTGCCCGACATAGCAGCCCTTTCGGAAGTCAACACCGTGGAGGCGCTCGAATCCGCATTCGAGTACATAGCTTTCGTCGGGGATCAGCTCGATTCCGGTTTCGGGTACGCAATGGGTCACGCGGATGGCGTCCCAATCGACTTCGGGTGTGGCGCCCGCTTCGGTGCTGTAGCGCCGCCAGCCGAGCGCGGGATGACGCGGATCGGGATGGGCGCCGGCAGGTGCGGGACCAAGCCCGCGCGTCACGGTTAGCGCTGTCTGGTCCAGCGTCACGTCGGCGCGCAGGCGGTACATCGACAGCCGGCGAATGAGCGCGTCGGCGTGATCGGATTTGACGTCGATGAGAATACGGTCGTCGTCCGGTACGAGGAAGAAATCGGCCAGATACTTGCCTTGCGGTGTAAGCAGCGCGGCATAGACGAGGCCGTCGCCGAGTTTCGCGACGTCATTCGTAACCAAGCCCTGCAGAAAGGCGGTGCGATCCTTACCGCCCACCGCGATGACGGTCCGATCGGGGGCGGATTCGCCAGTCATGGTCTTACTCTCCGAGTTCATCCGATCATTCCGAGAATTGGAGCCTGCAAAGGCTCGCGTAAAGACCGTCGGCAGCAAAAAGCGCTTCGTGGGTGCCCTGTTCGACGATGCGGCCCTGGTCCATCACGAGGATGAGATCGGCGTCGCGCACCGTCGCAAGCCTGTGTGCGATGACAAGCGTCGTGCGCCCGCGACTCAGCCGGTCAAGCGCTTCCTGCACGAGCGCCTCGCTTTGCGCATCGAGCGCCGAGGTCGCCTCGTCCATCAAGAGGATCGGAGCGTCGCGCAACAAGGCCCTTGCGATCGCCACCCGCTGACGCTGGCCGCCAGAAAGGCCCGAGCCTCGCGGGCCGGCCGGTGTCTCGATCCCTTGAGGCAGTTCGCGGACGAAGGCGCCTACATGAGCAGCTTCGAGCGCTTCGGCCAACGCGTCGGGAGCCACATCTGAGCGCCCCAGCGTCACGTTTTCACGGATCGTTTCGTCAAAGAGCCAGGCATCCTGGGTGACCACGGAAAAGAGGTCTCGGAGTGTTCCGAGTTCGATATCTGCAATGTTCGTATCGCCGATGGTGATCCGGCCCGAGTCCGGGTCGACCATCCGGGTGAGCAGGTTGAAGACGGTCGATTTGCCCGCTCCGGAGGGGCCGACGACCGCGGTTGTGCGGCCTGGCTCGGCCGTGAAACTGAGCCCGCGCAGAACCTCGTGGTCGCCATAGGACAGATGCACGTCCTCGAAGCGGATACGCATTTGCCCGACGGGCTGCGGGTCCGGTCGGGCAACCGGACGGATCGCGGCTTCGGTATCAAAGAGCCGGTAGAGCCGCGCGAGGCTCGCTGCCGCGACCTGCCAGGCGCCCGCCATGTCACCGAGGCGTCTGAGCGGCTGGAATGCCAGCGCGATGGCGGTGAAGAACGACATGAACTCGCCGATCGTGCGTTCGCCCGAGATGATCTCGCGCCCGGCAAGAATGAGGACGCCGAAGAAGCCGATCCCCGTGACCACGTCGATCAGCGCGGGCACAGACGCCCGGCTGACGGCTGTCTTGATCTCGGCGCGGACGATGCGTCCGGCGATGCCGCGGAACCGGCTAAGCTGGTAGTCCTCCATCCGGTTGAGCTTTACCGGAACGATGCCATGGAAGATCTCGTCAAGTCGCGTCGCGCGTGCGGCGGACTCGTTTCTCACGTGATCCGTCTTGCGCCGGATATAACGCTGGACCGCGAGTGTCGGCAGGATGAGGAGCGGTGCGCCGATCAGCGCGGCAAGCGTCCAGCGCAGGTCGATCGACACAGCGACACCGAAGAGTGCGACCAGAGAAATGACGTCTCGACCGAACCCCGCGATCAGCACCGTCCAGATGCGCTGCACCGCGAAGGTGTCGCCCTGGACACGCTCGATTAGCGCGCCGGGCGGGTTCGTCTGGAAGAACCCGCCGTCGAGCGTCAGTACATGGGCGAGCAGATCGACCTGCATCGCGCTGGTCGTCTTCATCGCGACGCTCGACATCAGCGCGCGGTTGATGATGAGCATCGTCGCGCGGATCAGGAACAGAGACAGGATCACGCCGCCCACCCACCAGATTGCGCCCGCGTCGCCTGCGACGAAGACCCGGTCGAACAGGGGTTTCAGCATCCAGCTGAGAACGCCGAGCGTGGAGCCCTCGATCGTCATGAAGACGAAGGCCGCGAGCATGGTCCATTTGTGCGACGCGAGGTAGTCGCGCCAGAGCCGTCCCAAAAGCCTGCGCGAGCTGTAGGGATCGGAGCGTCCGGTCTGGGAAAGGAGGGCGGTCACGGGACGGTTCGGTCCTTCGGTCACATCGCGGGGCACGGACGGGACCCGCGCGGGTCATGGCGATCTAGCCCGAATGAGGCGGGCTGGCAAGCGAGCGGCGCGGCATCGCAGCGGCTCAAGCGCGGGCTGCGGCAAGCGCCTCGGGCAGGGCGGACGCGAAATGGGCGAGGTCTTGCGGGCGGCCCGCGCTTACCCGGATGCAGCGGTCGTGTGGGGCAATGAAGGGCATGCGCACGAAGACGTCGCGTGAAACGAGCTCACTCAGCACCTTGCGGGCGAATGCACCGTCCGCGCCGCAATCCATCGTGACGAAATTCGTGGCCGAGGGCAGCGGGACTAGGCCGTTCAGCCGTGCGATGCGGGAGAGTTCATCCCGCGCGCCGGCGACCGTTTCCTGCACGACCGCGAGGTAGGCCTGATCTCCGAGCGCCGCGAGCGCGCCGGCCTGGGAGGTGCGGCACATGCCGAAATGGTTGCGGACCTTGTCGAAGGCGGCCACGAGATCGCGATGGGCGATGGCATAGCCCACCCGGGCGCCGGCCATGCCGTAGCCCTTGGAGAAGGTCCGCAGGCGGATCACGCGCCGGTCGTCCGGGTCGATCACGGGCGCCGTGCCGTCGGGCGCAAGCTCAAGGTAGGCCTCGTCGAGTGCGAGGAGCGCGCCTTCGGGCACGGCGTCGATCATCCGCTGGACGGAGTCTGAATCGTGCCATGAGCCCATCGGGTTGTCGGGATTGGCGAGATAGATGAGCTTCGCGCCGGTATCCGCAGCCTTGGCGGCCAGCGCCTCGGGGTCTTCATGGTCGCCCGCATATGGCACCTTGTGAAGCCTGCCGCCGTAGCCTGCGACGTGGAAGTTGAAGGTCGGGTAGGCTCCGTCAGAGGTGACTACGGGGTCACCGGGCGCGGCAAGCAGACGGACGAGGTAGCCCAAAAGCCCGTCAATGCCTTCTCCGACGACGACATTTTCCGATGGCACGCCGTGGTGTTCGGCCAAGGCTTCGCGCAGGTCGTGGTTCTCGGGATCGCCGTACATCCAGACATCGCGGGCAGCCTTTTCCATGGCCACGATGGCGCGGGGCGAGGGGCCGAAGACGCTTTCGTTGGCGCCGAGGCGGGCGGCGAAGGTGCGGCCGCGCGCGCGCTCCTGGGTTTCCGGCCCCACGAAGGGCACGGTCGAGGGGAGCGCGGCGGCTAGCTGGGTATAGCGTGGTCCGGTCATGGGCGGAGTGAAAGCCGAAAACGCACCGCCCGGCAAGCGATCAGTTCTTCACGAACCTGCGCCGGGCTTCCTCGGCGACGGCGCAGCGCTGCTCCAGGCGGGCGATCTCGGCCATGGCCGCGCGCCGTTCGGTCTCATCAGCTGCGGCAGAATATCGGGCCTTCGCCTCCTGGACCGCCTCTCTCAGCGAGATCTCGTCTGGCAGGGCGCCAGTTTCGGCCATGATGCGAAAGCCGATCGCCTCGCCCGGATCGATGAAAATGTCGCCCGGACGGACGGGCAGTGGCTCGTCCTCGCCCGCGAACTTGCCGAGCGCACCCTCGGCGCGGGCCTTCAGCATGCGGCGCTTGGCAATCCGGTTCAGCCATCCGGGCATCGGCATCTTGTTTATCCGAAATAGGTGCAGGTCCGGTTAACGGGAGGGTCGAGCGCGCCGTCCCCGTACCTTCGAGCCGCGTTCCGGACTGATAGTATCGGATCAGCCGATTTCGGCGAGCCGGCTCAATGCGGCCTTGAGTTTTGCGGCCTCATCCTCTCCGAGGTCGAGCTTTTCGCGGGTCTCCTCGACCACTTCCTCGGGGGCGCTTTCGACGAATTTCGGGTTACTGAGCCGCCCGCGGAGGCTGCCGAGATCCTTCTCAAGCTTATCCAATGTCTTGGAAAGACGCGCTTTTTCCTCCGAGATGTCGATGACGCCCTCCAAGGGGATCGCGAAGCCTCCGCCCTCGACGGCGATTGTGATCGCACCTTTCGGGGCCTGTCCTTCTGTCATGCCGTCGAGGCGGGCGAGGCGTTCGATCATGGGCGCGTTGTTGGCGTAGGCGGCGCGGCCTCTGACGTCGAGCGCGGTCTGGATGATCGGGAGTTTCAGCCCCGCCGGCACGTGCATCTGGGCGCGGGCGGAGCGGATTTCCTCGATGAGGCCGATCACCCAGTTCATCTCTCGGTCGGCGTTTTCGTCAATGAGGTCAGCGCCATAGTCCGGCCAGTCGGCATGGACGAGCTGCTTCGCCCGGTCGCCCGTCAGGCCCCAGAGTTCCTCGGTGACGAAGGGCATGATGGGGTGCAGCAGGATGTAGCACTGGTCGAGGACCCAGGCCATCGTGGCGCGGGTTTCTTCAGCGTGTTCGCCGTCCATCAGCGGCTTGGCGAATTCGACATACCAGTCGCAGACCTTGCCCCAGGTGAAGGCGTAGAGCGTGTTCGCCGCGTCGTTGAAGCGGTAGTTTTCGAGCGCCTCGTCGACGGCGATCCGGGCGCGGGCGACCTCTCCGATGATCCAGCGGTTGACCGTATGTTCCGCGTCGGGTTTCTGTAGTTGTTCCGTAGCTGCAACGTCCCTACGCAAGGCGCCGTTCATTTCCGCGAAACGGGTGGCGTTCCAGAGCTTCGTGGTGAAGTTCCGGTAGCCGGCGATGCGGTCCTTGGAGAGCTTGAGGTCGCGGCCCATCGCCGCCATCGCGGTCAGCGTGAAGCGCACCGCGTCGGCGCCGAATTCCTCGATCAGGTCGAGGGGGTCGAGGACGTTGCCCAGGGACTTCGACATCTTCTTGCCCTTCTCGTCGCGGACAAGCGCGTGGACGTAAACGGTATGGAAAGGAATCTGCTCTACGACTGCCAATTGCATCATCATCATCCGGGCGACCCAGAAGAAGATGATGTCGAAGCCGGTGACGAGGACAGAGGTCGGGAAGTATTTCTTGAGTTCGGGCGTGTCCTCGGGCCAGCCGAGCGTGCCGATCGGCCAGAGGCCCGAGGAGAACCAGGTGTCGAGGACGTCGGGGTCGCGCCAGACGGGATAAACTGGTCTCCCCTTGATTAGCGAGTCCCGGAGAACGTGCATGCCTTCTTTTGCATCTGCGACCACCTCGATGGTCCAACCAGATAGATCAGTGTCTCTGGCAATTGACGAGATGTGATCCTGCAACTCCTTTGCGTGAGGATCGAACACAGACAAGCAAAAGCGAGGAAAATCAGAGATGCCCGAGTAGGCATCTTGGCTTTGGAAGACGTTTAGCGTTGCACCTCGGTGTAGGCTGCCCGCCAGTTCGTACTCAAACTCGATGTCTCTCAGTCGCGGTCCATACCACACCGGAATCTGATGTCCCCACCAGAGCTGGCGGGAGATGCACCAGGGCTCGATGTTCTCGAGCCAGTGGTAATAGGTCTTGGCGTCGCGTTCAGGGAGAATCCGGGTGTAACCGGCGGCGTCGTCGAAGCTGCCGGCCTCGTGGGCGGACATGCCCTTGCGGACCGCCTCGAGCGCCGGTTCGACGATCTTCGCGGTGTCCACGAACCACTGGTCGGTCAGATAAGGCTCGATCGCGACCTTCGAGCGGTCGCCATGCGGGACCATGTGGCGGTCCTTGTCAATGCCGTCGAGCCAGTCCTCGGCGGAGGCTGTCTGGACGATCCAGTCGCGCGCCTCGTAGCGGTCGGTGCCGTCGATGGCCTCGTAGAGGCGTGCGAGGGCGTCGGCGTCGCAGCCCTCGGCGAAATCGGCATTGTCCTTCAGCCACATGGCCGCGCGGGTGGTCATCACGTTGATCGCGCGTAGGCCGCAGCGTTGGCCGACGCCCCAGTCGTTGAAATCGTGGGCGGGGGTGATCTTCACCGCGCCCGTGCCCTTGGTGGGGTCGGCGTAGTCGTCGGCGACGATCGGGATGCGGCGGCCGACCAGCGGCAGGATCACGTCCTTGCCGATCAGGTGCGTGTAGCGCGGGTCGTCCGGGTGGACCGCGACGCCGGTATCGCCGAGCATCGTCTCGGGCCGGGTCGTGGCGACGGTCAGGTAGTCGCGAGTCTCGCTCAAGGTGACGTTGCCGTCCTCGTCCTTCTCGACATAGTCGAAGGTCTCGCCGTCGGCGAGGCGATAGCGCAGCCGCCACATATGGCCGTCGACCTCGACCTGCTCGACCTCGAGATCGGAGATCGCGGTTTCGAAATGCGGGTCCCAGTTCACCAGCCGCTTGCCGCGGTAGATCATGCCCTTCTCGTACATCTCCACGAAGACCTTGATGACGGCGTCGTGGAAATTGCCTTCCTCTCCTTCGGGTGCCTCCGGGGCGCCGGACATGGTGAAGGCTTCGCGGTCCCAGTCGCAGGAGGCGCCGAGGCTCTTGAGCTGGTTCTTGATGTTGTCGCGGGACTTCACCTTCTGTTGCCAGACCCGCTGAATGAATTTCTCGCGCCCCATGTCGCGGCGGGAGAGGTTGCCTTCCTTGGCCAGCTCGCGCTCGACGACCATTTGGGTCGCGATGCCGGCATGATCGGTGCCGGGCTGCCAGAGCGTGTCGAAGCCGCGCATCCGGTGCCAGCGGGTGAGGATGTCCTGCAGCGTGTTGTTGAAGGCGTGGCCCATGTGGAGCGAGCCGGTGACGTTCGGCGGCGGGATC
Source organism: Defluviimonas aquaemixtae (assembly GCF_900302475.1). Lineage (NCBI taxonomy): Bacteria > Pseudomonadati > Pseudomonadota > Alphaproteobacteria > Rhodobacterales > Paracoccaceae > Albidovulum > Albidovulum aquaemixtae. The sequence continues at coordinate 16,915 of NZ_OMOQ01000004.1, read as the reverse complement.
ATGATGCAGAAGGTCTCATCGCGCGAGGCGTTGGCCCCGGCCTTGAAGGCGCCGGATTTCTCCCACTCGGCGTAGATACGCGCCTCGGCCTCATGGGCGTTGAAGGTCTTTTCCATCGGCATGATCAGCGTCCCGTCGTTAACCGGGTTTCCCTTAGCGAATGGGTACGGGAAGGGAAAGGGGGCGGGCGGTGGCCGTCAGTCGCGAAAGCCCGCCTTCGGGAGCGCGCGGCGGAGAAGCGCCACCATCCGGTCGTCGCGGAACGGGAAGACGGCGAAGAACTGCGCCAACGACGGTGCGTCGTCTCGCGCCGCCACCCGGGCCGCCCAGAAATCCGCGCGCGCGTCGTTGCCGGCGAGGCGCTGGGTGGCCGAGGCGATGGCCGCGATGTAGACATGCGCACCCGGCGACAGCGCGCCGCGTTCAGCCCATTGCGCGGCGGGCGCGAAGTCGCCCTCCGCCAGGCAGGCAAGGCCGCGGACCGTGTTCATCGCGTAGGCCAGGGGGTCGAGCGGGCTGAGCTTGAGCGCGGTGCCGGCATTGTCGTGGGCATGCATGGTATCGCCCGCGATCACGTTGACCCAGCCGCGGGAATAGTGGCCGGAGGCGAAGCTGGGGCTGAGCTCGACGGCGCGGTCGAGCCAGCCCATGCCGGCCTCGGGTCTGCCGTCGAGCCAGTGCGCGCGCCCGAGCGTGTAATTGGCGAAGGGGTCCAGCGGGTCGAGCTCCACCGCGCGTTCGGCGAAGCGCCGCGCCTCGGAGGCGTCGCGGTCGCGGTCGGGGGAGTAGACGAGAAACGCGCTCTGGAAGCTCGCGAAGGAGCGCGCGGCAAAGGCGCGGGCGAAGTCGGGATCCATTTCGGTCGCGCGGCGGAAGTGATCGGCGGCGAGCGCGTTGTCGGCCCGGTTGAAGCGGTACATGTGCCGCAACCCGATATGGTAGAGCGCCCAGGCGTCGAGGCGGTCGGATGTCCGGAGCCGCGCCTTTTCGGCCTCGTTGAGGGGGATGTGGACCTCGAGCGCCGCCATCACCTCGCCCACGATGCGCGTCCGGGTTTCGTGCAGGCCGTCAACCTGGGTCGTCGCCCGGTCCGACCAGATCACGCGGTGGGTGGCGGTGTCGGTCAGTTCGAGCCAGAGCGAGAGCGTGTCGCCGGCGATCTCGACGGTTCCCGAGAGGCAGTAGCCGGCGCCGAGGCTCTGGCGCAGCGCGTCGAAATCGATCGACGGGCCGCGGAAGCGGAACGAGGAGCCGCGCGCGATCACGCCGATCCAGCGCATCCGCGACAGCGACGAGATGAGCTCGGCCGGGAGCGCGTCGGCGAGCGTCGCCGTGAGGTGCGCGGTGCCGAGTTCCTCGAACGGCAGAACGGCCAGGACCGGGCGGCCGACACCGGCGTCCGCGGAGGGCGGCGCGGGGGACGGGCCGTCCGGGGCCGCCTCGGCGGCGAGGGCGGTCCGCACGGGCGCGACGAAGCGGAAGCCGCGTCCGCGCAGCGTGCGGACGAACCGCTGCGATGCGCCGTCGTCGCCGAGCGCATGGCGCACGGCCTTGATTCCGGTCGAGATGGCGGCGTCGGTGATGAATCGCCCGTGCCAGACCTTCTCGACGATTTCGTCCTTGGAGACCATGCGGTCGTGGCAATCGACGAGAAGTGCCAGGAGGTCGAAGGCGCGCGGTTCGAGCGTGACCTGCGCGCCCGCGCGCCGCAGTTCGGCGCGCGCGAGATCGAGTTCGAAATCCTCGAAGCGGTGCAGCACCGCGAGAGCCTACCTGATCGGCGATGACATCGCCAGATAATCGCCACGTTTCCTCAGCCAGTCCACAAGCTTCGGGCCTGTCGGGGGTGTAGAGCGGCGACGTGCGGTCCGGGCAGAGTGTCCGGTGCCGACATGACAACAGAACGCGCCCGGCCCTGACCGGCCGGGACACAGGAGGAGAAATCCCATGACTACGATGACCACACCCACCGTCGATCTCGCCGCCGTCAAGGAAAAGCAGCGCGCCGCCTGGGGCGCGGGCGACTATGCCGTGATCGGCACGACGCTCCAGATCGTCGGCGAGGAGCTGTGCGAGGCGATCGACCTGCGGGCCGGCACCAAGGTGCTCGATGTGGCCGCTGGCAACGGCAACGCGACGCTCGCCGCCGCGCGCCGGTTCTGCGAGGTGACCTCGACGGACTATGTTCAGGCGCTGCTCGACCGGTCGCGGAGGCGGGCCGAGGCCGAGAGGCTGGATGTGACCTACCAGATCGCCGATGCCGAGGCGCTGCCGTTCGCCGACGGGAGCTTCGACACGGTGCTGTCGACCTTCGGCGTGATGTTCACGCCCGATCAGGCGATGGCGGCGTCGGAGCTGGCGCGGGTCTGCCGGACGGGCGGCACGATCGGCATGGCGAACTGGACCGCCGATGGCTTTATCGGGCAGGTCTTCAAGACGCTCGGCAAGCACATTGCGCCCGCCCCGGGCGTGCAGTCGCCGGCCCGCTGGGGCGACGAGGGCGTGCTGCGCGAGCTGTTCAGCGACAAGGTGTCGGATATCCAGATCGTCGAAAAGGAGTTCGTGTTCCGCTATCGCTCCGCGGCGCATTTCCTCGACGTGTTCCGCACTTATTACGGCCCCCTGAACCGTGCCTTCCTGGCTCTGGGCGAGAAGGGGGATGCGCTTCGGTCCGATCTCGAGGCGCTGATCGCGCGCTTCAACGTCGCCGGCCGGGACGGATTCGTCGTGCCTTCGACCTATGCCGAGGTGCGCATCCGTAAGTGAGCACAGAGAGCGATGCCCCCGGCCTGGCTCTGCCGGGCCGGGGATGTCTTCGACGGCCGGGCGGCGAATCCACTCCCAACCGCCTGGCTTGTCGAAGCGGCCATTGACGATGCCTAAGCCCGGCGGCTGCGGGAGGCCTAGCTTTCCAGTGCCTTCTTGCGTTCGGCGTATTCCTTGGGATCGATCTCGCCCTTCGCGAGGCGTTCCTGCAGAATATCAAGTGCCGACGACCGCTTGCCCGCGCCCTGATCCATCCACCAGCGCACGGCGATCACGACGAGCGCGAGGAGGATCACCCAAAAGAGCACCATCATCAGTCCGCCGAACAACCCGTAGCCCATGCCGTAGCCGCTACCCCACATATGCCCGTCTCCCCACACGTGACCATGAAATTCGTCACTGCGCTCCCGGACTTGCGCCAATGCGCTGCCCGGGAGCGACAAAAGAGCGACGAATGCGGCCGAAAACCTTCGCCTGAATGCGTTCACCGCGATCTCCCTTCAGCTCGAAGCCGGTGCCAATCACCGTTTCCGACTGGACAGCATCAAAGCATGTTTACGAGGAACCTGACCTGATCCAGATCATGCCCCGGGGTCTTCGCGTGTGTCCGGGCCGAGATGACCTGTGTTTGCATGGAAACGTTACACCAAGCGCCTGAGCGGGCCCAATGAAGCCGAAAGCCGGTGACAATGTCGGTGCGACCGCGCAATTTGGCGCCAGTGACGAGCAAGGGAGGCGCAATGCATGGCGGAACTCACGGCCTTTTCGATGGACGGGGCAGGGGGCGTGGCACCGGTCGAGGTGACGGACCGCAAGCTGGCGGACTTGACGTCGCCCGAAGGCGGCTTTGTCTGGGTCCATGTGAATTTTGGCAGCGCGGCGGGGCTCGCCTGGCTCGACGCGGCGGGGCTTGATCCGATCGCGCGGGCGGCGCTGACCGCCGAAGAGACGCGGCCGCGCTGCACGCTCCATGGTGACATGGCGCTCATCAACTTGCGCGGCGTGAACCTCAACCCCGGCGCGGAGCCGGAGGACATGGTCTCGCTCAGGCTGTGCCTGTTGCCGGGGCGCATGATCTCCACCCAGCGCCGCGAACTCGCGGGCGTCGGCGACGTGATCGCGGGACTTCGGAGCGGCCACGGTCCGGCGACGCCTGGCGACCTGATCGCGCGGATCGCATTGAGGCTCGCCGACCGGGCCGAGCCTGTCGTAGCTGCGCTGAACGAGCGGCTCGACGATCTGGAGGATCAGGTGTCGTCGGAGGTGGGGCCGGAGCTGAGGCGCGAGCTCGCCGATGTCAGGCGGGTGTCGTCTGTCCTCAGGCGGTTCATGTTCCCCCAAAGGGATGCCCTGAGCACGCTCGAGATCGAGGAGCTCGACTGGCTCAGCCAGCGCGACAGGAGCCGTTTGCGCGAGGCGACAGAGCGGGTGACGCGGCTTGCGGAGGAGCTGGACGCGATCCGCGACCGCGCGCAGGTGGTGCGCGACCAGGTCGTGGACATCCGGGCCGAGGCGATGAACCGGCAGATGCTGGTCCTATCGGTCGTGGCGGCGATTTTCCTGCCGCTGGGGCTGTTGACGGGGCTTCTAGGCATCAACGTGGGAGGTATTCCCGGATCAAGTGTGCCTTGGGCGTTCTGGGCCGTTTGCGGGCTTCTGGGTGTGGTCTGCCTGTTCCAGATCTGGCTGTTCCGGCGGCTCGGGCTGCTCGGCTGATCGCCGACTTGCGGGCACGGCTCAGATTTCGTCCGCGTCTTCGGGGTCGCCGCGCGCCCCGCTGTTGAAGAAACGGTTCCCGGCCGCGCCGCGCAACGGTTGCAGGAGCATCCGGTCGAGCCAGAGGTCGCGGAGCGTCCGGAATTGTTCGATTCCGATCGTCATGCCGAGGTGCCCGTCGCGGGGCTGGGCGCGGTAGGTGCCGAGCAGGCGGTCCCACCACGGTAGGTTGAAGCCGAAGTTCGTGTTGGTTTCGGACGGGTGCACCGAGTGATGGACGCGGTGCATGTCCGGGGTCACGACGAAGAGGCGCAGGATGGCGTCGATGCGGCGCGGCAGGTCGATGTTCGAATGGTTGAAGATAGATGTGGCGTTCAAGAGGACCTCGAACATCAGGACGGCGACGGCGGGGGCGCCGAGGGCGGCCACGATCCCCAGCTTCAGGCCCATCGACAGGAGCACTTCGACGGGGTGGAAGCGGACGCCGGTCGTCAGGTCGAATTCCAGATCGGCATGGTGCATCCGGTGGAGCCGCCAAAGCGCTGGAACGGCATGAAAAAGGACGTGTTGGAGGTAGATCGCGAAGTCGAGGGCAAGGAAGGCGACAATGACGGCAATCCAGCCGGGAACGACGACGGCGTTCAACAGGCCCCAGCCGCGATCCTCCGCAATGACGGCGACGCCGACCGTGAGGACCGGGAAGGCGAGCCGGACGAGCGCGGCGTCGATCACGACGAGGGCGAGGTTGTTGGACCACCGGAGGACGCGCGGGATCTCGACGCGGCGGCGAGGGGCGGAGAGTTCCCAGAGCGCCATGGCGGCGAGCGCGGCGAGGAAGGCCGCGAGCCGGATCGGCACTTCGTAGATGAGGAGAATGTCGGACACGGGCGACCTCCGGGCGCCGCATCTTAGCAACGCGCCGGGGCAGCGCCAATGCCGGCTGCTAACGGGTGGCGGCGGCCGTTTCGTTCGTCAGCGGCTCGCGTTGGTCAGGCCGGATGACTGCCGGATCGTAGGGCTTGCGGTCGAAGACCTCGCGCACCATCGGGGCGAAGAAATTGAGCGGCAGGTCGTCGTGGTCGGGGTCGAATGAAGCCTGGTCCCAGCGTTCGCAGAATTCGGCGCAGTCGTCGAAATAGGGGTTGCCGCGGTGGCGGTCGCGCTTGTGCTGGTCGCCGCCGACGTGGTGGCCGTAATAGAGCATCTGGAAGTCGCCATGGGTCTGGACGACCCAGGTGCATTGCTCGCGGACGAAAGGCTTCAGGATCGTCGCGGCGTATTCGTCATGGTTGTAGGGCGCGTAGATGTCGCCGATGTCGTGCAGCAGCGCCGAGACGACCCAGTCGATGTCCGCCCCGTCGCGCCAGGCGCGGGTGGCGGACTGGACCGAGTGGCCGAGGCGGGTAATCTGGTAGCCCGAAAGTGACTTGTCGAGGTCGACGAGCGCAGCCAGGAGCCGGTCGGCGGTGTGCTTCGTATGATCGATCTCGTGCGCGGTGAGGAATTCGTATTCCTCCCTCGTACCGTCCTTCATCTGTTTGAAGTTGACCTTCTCCATCAGCGCGCCTCCGCGTAGAGCCCGTTTGCGTTCGTCGTGCCCTTCATCAGGAATTTGGCCTGAGCGGAGCGGATTTCATCGTAAAGCGCAAGGCTTTGGGGCGTGAAATTCGCGGTGGGCGGGCAGAAGTTAATGAAGTTGCCCGTCCGGTCGGCGCCCCGGGCGAGCATCGCGTAGTCCTTTTCCCCGACTAGCTGGGCGATTTCCGGCGTCACATAGCGCACCACCGCGCCGATCCGGCGGTCGTCCGACGCATTGGGGCCGGAGCCGTGGATCGTCAGCCCGTGATGCAGGCTGATCTGGCCGGGCATCAGTTCGATCGGCGCGCGGTCTTCGGACGCGACGTCGACCTTGATTTCTTGGCCGCGCGAGAGGAGGTTGTCCGCGGCGAAGGTGTCCTCGTGCGGCAGGATCGGGTTGAGGTGCGAGCCCTTCACGAACTCCATGCAGCCCGAGGCGCGGGTCGAGGGCGACAGCGCGAGCCACATCGTCACCAAGCCGTCGATCGCGCCGAGCCCCCAATAGGTGAGGTCCTGATGCATGGAGACCTTGTGCTTCGTGTGCGGTTCCTTAATGAAGAATTCCACGCCGTAAATCAGGAGGTCCGGCCCGAGGATGCCTTCGACGATGTCGAGGATCGCGGGGTCGGCGCCGATTCGATGCGCAAGCGGCATCACGCAGTTGGCGTTGACGCGTTTGTAGGTGTTGAGCGGCAAGGGCAGGCCGGCATCGAGCCAATCATGTTCGATTTGTTCGAGTTCGGACCGCCAGGCGCGGGCTTTTTCCGGCGGGATCGCCTGGATTGGGAAGAGATAGCCATCCTCCCAGTATTTCGCCTTTTCGGTTTCTGAAAGCCGGCCGTCGATCAAAGGCATGCACATGTTGGTCTCCCGTTCGTCGCTTAGTGGCGACGTTAGCGCGTGTGCGTTCGGGGTCAGAACGGTATCTCTTGCCGCTGAGAATAAGTTGAACTTATGCTCGGAGGCATGGAGCGCCCCCGCATCCCCTCGCTCAACTGGCTGCGCGTCTTCGAGGCGGCGGCGCGGACGGAAAGTTTCGCGCGGGCGGCGGCGGAGTTGAACATGTCGGCACCGGCGGTAAGCCAGCAGGTCAAGGCGCTTGAGGGCCATCTGGGGATGCCGCTTTTCATCCGCCACGCTCACGCGGTCCGCCTTACAGAGGCCGGGCGGGCATATCTTCCGTCGGTGCAGATGTCGCTGGTGTCACTCGAAAGCTCGACACAAGGATTGTTCGGGCGGGCCCGGGAGGAGCGGCTTTATGTGCAGGCGGTGCTGATCTTCGCTCAGGGAATTCTCGCGCCGCTTTATGGCGATTTCACCGCGCGCCACCCGGACATCGCACTGAACCTGACGACCGGTAACGCGACGGAGGACTTCGCCCATGCCTTCGCCGATCTGAAGATCGTGTTCGGCGCGCCTTCGGCCCACGGCCCGGCGCATGACCGGCTGATCGGCGAGGTGCTGTATCCCGTCGCCCGGCCCGACATCGCCGAAAGGATCGGGACGCCCGCCGATCTTCTGGCCCATCCGCTTCTGGAGGTTGCGACCCATCGCGCGGGGTGGCCGCATGTCTTCTCGCATCTGAAGATGCTGGGCGCGGGTGCGCGGTTCGTGATGGTCGATTCCACCGTCATGGCGGCAGCCCTGGCCGGGAGCGGTGCAGGCATCGCGCTGGCGCGCGCGCCGGCGAGCAACCCGGTCGTCGCGGCGCAGGGGCTGGTGCCCTGCCTGCCCGGGGTGTCGGTGCCGGGGCTGGAGCACTACCACCTCGTCTACCCGGAGGCGGCGACGCTCCGCCGCCCCGCGCGGGTCTTCCGCGACTGGCTGTTGGAAAGCTGCGCCACGATCGCTCGCGGCTGAAGCGTCACTTCGGCCCGACGAGCGCGAAAAGCGCACCCTGTGGGTCGTTTCCGACCATGATGAAGGCGCCGCCGGGAATCTCCATCGGGCCGTGAATGACCTTGCCGCCCGCTTCGTTCGTGCGCCCGATGGCGGCTTCGATGCCATCGGTGCCGAAATACGGGAGCCAGAAGGGCCGCTTCGGTCCCGGCATGCCGGGCGCCTGTTTCATCATGCCGCCGATATCGGTCTTGCCGTGGCGGAACATGTCGTAGCTGCCGCCGGGGCCCATATCCATGCTGTCGGCGGGCTTCCAGCCGAAATGCTTTCCGTAGAATTCCATCGCCGCTTTCGGATCCGAGGTCATCAACTCCTGCCATTGGGCGTGACCGGGCTTATCCTGGTCAAACGCATTGCTGTCGTCTTCGAGCGGTTGGAGAATCCCAATCGCCGCGCCCTGGGGGTCGGCGACGATGGCGAAGCGGCCGGTATCGGGGATGTCGGTCGGTTCCTGACGGACCGCGCCGCCCGCCTTCGCGATGGCCTTTGCGGCTTTGTCGCAATCTGTGACCGTCGCGTAGACCATCCAGAGCGGCTCGGTGTTCTGGCCCTGCGGTGCCATCATGCCCGCGACCATGTCGTCGCCGGATTTGGCGATACGGTAGTCGAAGCCCGGCATCCCGGCATCGGCGACTTGCCAGCCGAGCACGCGCCCGTAAAAGCTTGCGGCCCCATCGGGATCGGTCGTGGAAAGCTCGTACCAGCAGGGCTTGCCCCGTTTCGCCTTGGCCATGTTCGTCCTCCGTGTCGGTGTCTACCAGCGCCGAACCAGCGATATCCGGTCCGGATCGTGCGCGGACAAGCCTGCGCCGCGTGGCGGCCGAAGGCAAGGGTATCAGACCGCGCGGTCGAGCTTGGTCGAGAGATGGATGAGGCTTTCGGAACTTTTCACGCCCGTCATCTCGCCGATCTGGTCGAGCACGGTGTCGAGCACTGCGGTCGTCGGAGCGGCGACTTGCAGCAGGAAATCGACGCGGCCCGAGGTGGTGTGGATGCGCTCCACTTCAGGAATCGCCTTGAGCCGGGTCAGCACGTTCGCCTGCGCGCGCGGCTCGATCGTGAGAAGCACCGCGGCGCGGATGCGGCTTTGGCGGGCGGCCTCGCCGAGCTTGACCGTGTAGCCCGCAATCACGCCCGACGTCTCGAGCCGTTCAAGCCGGGCTTGAATGGTGGAGCGCGCGACCTTCAGTCGCCGAGCGAGCGTGGCCACCGACATTCGGGCGTCGGAGCCGAGATATCCCAGGATCGAGCGGTCGAGGTCGTCCATTCTGCAACACCGGCGTTTTGACTGCAATTTTCGTCATTCTAACGAAGTAGCGCAACAAATCTACTCTTTTGATCGGTCGAAATGTGCCTCATATCCGGCAAACTCGTTCAGGAGAAGGGCGGCTCATCCGCACCTGGCCTGGTTTGGTCAAATGCGTAAGCGCTTTCCAACCGGTGGTCCCGGGCAAGAGGTGGCTGCGCCTTGTTGGTGGAGTGACGCCGATGGGGCTTTCAAAGATGATCTGGACGAATCCGTCCGAATTCCTGCGCAACGAGCGGCCGCTCAGCCCCGTGATGTTCTTCGCACCGTCGGTTCTGCAGGCTACCGCGCGGCGCTTCATCGATGGTTTCCCGGGCTTCGTCACCTACGCGGTCAAGTCGAACCCCGAGGAGGTGGTGATCCAAAATCTCGTCGCCGCCGGCATCCGCGGCTTCGACGTGGCGTCGCCCGCCGAGATCGCGCTTATCCGCCGGCTCGCGCCCTCCGCCGACCTGCACTACAACAACCCTGTGCGCGCCCGGCACGAGATCGCCTACGCCGTGGAGATGGGTGTGAAATCCTATTCAGTGGACAGCCGGTCCGAACTGGCCAAGCTCATCAAGATCGTGCCGGCCGAGGGCACCGAAATCTCCGTGCGATTCAAGCTGCCTGTGGCGGGCGCGGCGTATAATTTCGGCGCCAAGTTCGGCGCGACAGTGGAGCGCGCGACCGAGCTACTGAGCGAAGTGGCGCTGCACGGCTTCGTCTCGTCGCTGACCTTCCACCCGGGCACCCAGTGCACCGATCCGATGGCCTGGGACGCCTATCTGCGCGCCGCGGCCGAGATCTGCCGCAACGCGGGCGTCACGGTCCGCCGCCTGAATGTCGGCGGCGGCTTCCCGTCGCACCGGCTGAACACTGAGTTGCCGCAGCTCGACGCAATTTTCGCGCTGATCCGGCGCGTGGCCGACGAGGCGTTCGAAGGCGCCCCGCCCGCGCTCGTCTGCGAGCCAGGCCGCGGTCTCGTCGCCGAGAGCTTCAGCCTTGCGGCCTGCGTGAAGGGACTGCGCGATGACGAGCACGTTTTCCTGAATGACGGCACGTATGGCTGCATGGACGAACTGCCGATCACCGGCATCATCGACCGTGTCGCAGTCATATCGCCTGAGGGTCAGCGCCGCGAGGGCGAGGCCCGGGCGCGCGTGATCTTCGGCCCGACATGCGACAGCGTCGACCGCCTTCCGGGCGAGGTCGATCTGCCGGGCGACCTGGCCGAGGGCGACTACGTCGTCTTCTCGGGCATGGGCGCTTATTCCACGGCCACCAATACGCGCTTCAATGGCTTCGGCGAGATGTCGGTCGCCACGGTGATGCGGCTGACCGTCTGACCTGACTGCGAGAATGTGACAGGGGCCGGCGCGGTCTGCGCCGGCCCTTTCGCGTTCGGACCCCGTCTCGGCACAAAAGCGTCACGGAATGGCCCCGCGATCGATCAACGTTTTGTCAAACTTGTCCGTCTAGACTGCGAGTACCGGGCCGTCCGGCCTATCTATCCAGTGCTGAAAGGCCTGCCGGACCGGTGAGCGCGGCTGCCCCATCCGGGACCACCGCCGAGGTTAACGCCGATGACGGCATTGCTGCATTGTTGCGGCCGGGGAAACGGAAACATTCAGTAACGGGAAGTTACGTATTCCTGACTTTAGGCGACTCGGAGCGTTGGGGTATGCTGGAACCAAGGGTGACGAAGCACGCTGCGACAAAAAGCGCGGCGAAGCAGGAGATGGGAAAGGGTGACGCGGCTCACTGATAAGCTGCTACGACTTTTGCGGATCGGCAGGCGTGTCGAGACACGCCACGCGGTGCCGGGCCGTGGACCCACGGACCATGTCGTCCTCCTGGACGGGACGCTCTCCACGCTCGACGATGGCCACGAGACGAATGTCGGGCTGATCTACAAGCTTCTCCGGGCGCAGCCGGCCTCGGCGCGCCTATCGCTCTATTACGAGGCGGGCGTGCAGTGGCACATGTGGCGCCACACCGCCGACGTGGCGATGGGGCGCGGGATCAACCGCCAGATCCGCCGCGCCTATGGTTGGCTTGCCACGCGCTACCGGCCCGGCGACCGGATCTTCCTGATCGGCTATTCGCGGGGCGCCTACGCGGTCCGCTCGCTGGCCGGGATCATCGATCAGGTCGGTCTTCTTCAGGCCAATCATGCCACCGAGCGGAACATACGCTTGGCCTACCGCTACTACCAGCGAGAAACCGAAAGCCGGTTCGAGTCGATTTTCCGTCGCCGCTTTTGTCACGAAAAGGCCGAGATCGAGATGATCGGCGTCTTCGACACGGTGAAGGCATTGGGTCTTAGGCTTCCAATCCTGTGGATGTGGACCGAGCCGCAGCATGAATTCCACAACCATGCGCTTGGCCCGATCGTCAAGCACGGCTACCACGCGCTGGCGCTGAACGAGAACCGGGCGGCCTTTGATCCGATCCTGTGGGACACGCGCAACGGCGAGTGGCAGGGACGAATAGAGCAGATGTGGTTTCGTGGCACCCATGGCGACGTGGGCGGCCAGCTTGGCGGCTTCCTGCCGGCGCGGACGCTCGCGAATGTCCCCCTGGTTTGGATGGTGGAGAAGGCGGAGCACTGTGGCCTAGTATTGCCCGACGGTTGGCGGGAGCGCTTCCCGACCGATCCTTCGGCGCCTTCCGTCGGGACGACGCGCGGCTGGGGTAAGTTATTTGTCCTGCGTGCGCGCCGCAGGGTCGGGCGCGATCCGTCCGAAAGCCGCCACCCCACAGCGATGGTCGGTCCGCCGCGTCGGGAATGGCGCATTCCCGTCCTGCGGTTGAGCCGCCGCGCCTGAGGCGCCCGCGCGCTGAACTACATTCATCTGCACGACATGGGGCCGCGTGACGGTCCCGCGGCATCTTGGCCGATCGGTATACCATTCCGGTCGGCCAAGGGATGGCGTATCCGCGTCGTCAGCCGTCAAACAGGCCGATATCCCTGCGGATATGTTCGGACAGGTCGCTCAGCGCGCGCCTTGCGAGCTTTTCCTTCTGTTCCGTCGGTAGGGGCCTTCGACGGACCAGTCGCGCGAGCTTCTGGGATAAGCTGCTCTCGATAGAATGCGCTGCGGTGTAATCGGTCATCGAATGAGTCCATTTGCTACGTTTCCTGCTTATAATTTGGTCAGAATCGAATAGTTCGCCAATCGAACGTGAGTCATCTGACATAAGTGGGACTTATGACTTTGCAGCCGCCTCTCCCCCCGCTCGCGGCGATCCGCGTGTTCGAGGCCGCAGCCCGGCACGGCAGTTTCACCCGCGCGGCCGCCGAGCTTGGCATGACGCAGGCCGCGGTGAGCTACCAGGTCAAGGTTCTGGAGGACCGGGTCGGGATGCCGCTCTTTCGCCGCCGCGCGCGGGGCGTGTGTCTGACGGCCGAGGGGGCGCGACTTGCCGAGCGGTCGGGCGAGGCGATGGAGATCCTCCGCCAGGCCTTCGCGGAGGCGCGGCGCGACAGCCAGGAGACGCTTGTGATCAGCGTGCTCGCCACCTTCGCTACCCACGTGCTCGCGCCGGCGCTCGGCCGGTTCCAGATCGAGCATCCTGAAATAACGACCCGCGTCGAGGTCGACCACCGGCTGGCGGATCTTCTGACCGGAGAGGCCAGCGTCGCGATCCGCGCCGGGCAGGGCAAGTGGCCCGGGCTCATGGCCGACCATCTGATGCGGTCGCGCTTCACGCCGATGGTCAGCCCCGAATTCGAGCGCCGCCACGGGCCATTCCGGAAGCCGCAGGATCTGCTCAAAGTGCCCCGGCTCGACGCGGATGATCCGTGCTGGGCGCTGTGGTTCGAGGCAGCGGGCGTGCCGCCGCCACCTGTCGGTGCGCGCGGCAGTTCGTGGCTCGGCGCGCAGATCCTCGATGCCCAGGCGGCGCTGGCCGGGCACGGCGCCTGCCTGCTAACGCCGCTTTACTTCCGCAGCGCGCTGGAGCGGGGCGACCTGATCCAGCCATTCGACCTCGTGGCCGAGGAGGATCTCTCGCTCTGGCTCGTCTATCCGGAACGGCGGCGCAACGCGCCCGCGGTGCGCGCCTTTCGAGCATGGCTACTCGCAGAGATGCGCGCGCTCGGCGGCGATGTGGTCCGGCAGGCAGCCGGAGCGTAGAGCGCTCAGATCTTCATTTTCTTGAAGATGAATTCCGGGATATGGCGGATGATCAGCATGATGTAGCGCCAGAAGAAGGGCGTGTAGATCACGTTGCGACGCCTCCGGACAGCGTTCAAGATGTCCGTGGCGACATTCTCGGGCGAGGCGACGAGGAACATGCCCGGCAGCCCCCAGGTCATGCCGGTGTCGACGAAGCCGGGCTTGACGGTGACCACGTGGCCGCCCGCCCGCGTCAGCCGGTTCCTGAGACCCGAGAGGTAAGTCGCGAAGCCCGCCTTGGCCGAGCCGTAGACGTAGTTGCCGATCCGCCCCCGGTCGCCCGCGACCGAGCCGACGCCGACCACCGTGCCGCCGCCCCGCGCCTCCATCACCGGCGCGATCATCTGGAGGAACCGCGCGGGGCCGGTATGGCTGTCGGTCACGACGCCGTCGATGAGCGAGGGATCGGCGTCGATCGCCGCCTGTTCGGGCATCGAGCCGACGAAGACGGCGGCGTTGATCTCGCCCTCCTCGGATTCGAGGCGCTCGACAAGGGCGGCGAAGCCCTTGGGTTTGCGGGCATCGAAGGCCATGGCCTCGGCGAACCGCGCGCCGCGAAGCGCGCAGTCGCTGGCGATGGCCTTCAAGTCGTCAGTGTCGCGGCCCGCGAGGAGTACACCCGCGCCTTCGGCCGCGACGGCGCGCGCGAACGCCCGCGCCATAGCCGAGGTCGCGCCGAGGATGATCCAGGTCGAGGTCATGGCGCGCTCCTGAGGCTGAGACGGCGAACAAGGTCGGTCGCGAGCGCGCCCTCCGGGTCGGCCTTGGCGACGGCGGCCTGCCAGTCGGCTAGATCGGGATACATCCCGCGGATATCGGTCCCGCGTGCGAGGCTGTCCTTTGCGAAATAGATCCGTCCGCCGGCATCGGCCGCGTGGTCTTCGAGTTTCTTGATCAGCTCGCGCGCCTCGGCGCGGTTTGGGAAATCGACGGCGAGCGTGTAGCCTTCCATCGGGAAACTGAGGAAGCCCGCGCGTCCCGGACCCATGCGCTTCAGGACCGCGAGCGGCGAGGCGAGGCCGGAATTCGCGATCTCCTCCAGCATATCGCGCAAGGCGGGGGCGGAGGCGATGGGCACGACGCACTGGAACTGGTGGAAGCCCTTCTTGCCGTAAAGCTTGTTCCAGTCGTGGATCTTGTCGAGCGGGAAAAAGAAGTCCGAAATCGGCTTGACGACCGTGCGTCCGGTATCCGGCACGCGGCGGTAGTAGGCTTCGTTGAAGGCGCGCACGATCGGGGCCGCTAGCGCAAAGCGCGGCGCGTCGAAGGGTACCTTGCGGTACTTCACGCGCTTCGGCACAAGACCGGAGCCGGTTTCACCTTCTTCCAGAATCCCGCGGCCGAGCTTCGCGCCCTTGGCGGTCGCGTCGACCCAGCCGACGGTATAGGTGGCCTCGGAGGCGTCGAGGAGCGCGAGGAATTCGTCCCAGCCGTCGACGCGCCGTTCAGTCACGACCATCACGTCGCCCTTGCAGGCAAGAAGTTTCAGACGCGCCGAGACGATCACGCCGGTTTGGCCGAGCCCGCCTGCGGTCGCGCGAAAAAGATCGGGCGCCTTCTCGGGCGTGACCTCGACGGTGCCCTGGCCGTTGCGGAGCGTCAGTGAGACGACATGTTCGCAGAAGGACCCGGCGTGATGGTGGTTCTTGCCGTGGACGTCCTGCGCGATGCAGCCGCCGACGGTCGCGAAACCGGTGCCGGGCATAACCGCCGGTAGCCAGCCTTTCGGCGCGAACGCGGCGGCGATTTCGCCGATGCGGGCGCCGGCCTCCACGTCCAGAACGCCGGCCGCCGGGTCGAAGGAGATCATCCGGTCGAGCCGGGTCATGTCGATCACCCGCCCCCCGTCGTTGAGCGCGGCGTCACCGTAACTGCGGCGCATCCCGATCGCGGGGACCAGGCTGTCGGCCAGGATCTCCTCGAGCGCGCGCCGCCGCTCGGGGCGGGCGATTTCACCGTGGGCGGTCAGTGCCCGGCCCCAGCCGGCGTAGTCAGCCTCTTTCCAGCGCATGTGCCCCTCTCAATGACGCCCTCTCGGCGAAGGGAAAGACCGCCATGCCGATCGCGAGCGCGAACCACAGCGTCGTGACCCGGATGATCGCCGTGGCAGGCACCGAAACCTCCATCGGCACGCCGTCGAGCGCGAGCAGCGCGATCATCGCGGCTTCGGCCCCTCCGACGCCTCCGGGCGCGCCTGTGAGCCCGCCGGCGAGCGTGGCGAAGACGAAGATGGCGATGGCCTTCATCAGCCCGATGTCGGCCCCCATCCAGCCGAGAAGCAGATGAAACGCGTAACCTTCGGCGAGCCAGCCCACGATGCCGAGGGCGAGCGCGGGCGCCATGACGCGCGGGTCGGAAAACCGCGCCACCGAGCGGGCGGCCTGCCGGAGCCGGCCGAAGAGCCTTTGCCAGCGGCCGATGGCGCGGTGGGCGAGCGTGACGAGGCTGGCGAGGAGACGGGGGCGCGTCGCCACATAGGCGGCGGCGAGCGCGGCGATCGTGACTGGGACGGCGCCAGTCATGCCACCTGCGGCGAGCGCGAGCGACAGCGCAAGGATCAGCGCCATCGCGGCGAGGTCCGAGGCGCGGTCCATGAGCGCGAGCGGCGCGGTTCGTTCGTAGGCCCAGCCGGTCTCGCGCTTGAGCCAGCGCATGCGCACGAGTTCTCCTACCCGTCCGGGGGTGACGACCATCGCGAAGCCGCCGAGGAAGTGGCGGATGTCTTGGCCGGGGGTCGTCGCGATGCCTAGCCGGCGCGCGAAGAGATGCCAGCGCAGCCCGCGCAGGAGGTAGTTGACCAGCGAAAGCAGAAGCAGGATCGCCCCCTGCCAGAGCGTCAATCGCGCAATCTGGGCCCGGGTTTCTTCCCATCCGGTCGCGGCAGCAAGGCCGATGAGCCCGGCGATGAATAGCGCAAGCAGCGCCGCCACGACCACGACGTCGCGCGCACGTCGGCTGCGCGGCGCGGGAGGCTTGTCGGGAAGGGGCAGATCAGCGCTCATCATTGTCCCGCTCGCTAGCAACGGATTGGGGCAGGATTAAGGATTTGTCTCGGAAAAGTTGACAGTCGCGGGGGCGTTTCAGACGAACACGTCCTGCCACTCGGGATGGCGCGCCGCCAGCGATTTTACGAATGGGCAGAGCGCGATGATGGTGAAGCCGCGCGACCGGGCATCGGCGACCAGCGCCTCGACCAATTGGCGGCCCGCGCCGGTGCCGCGCAGGGCATCGGGCACGCCTGTATGGTCGGCGATGATCTTCGTCGGGCTCACGATCGAGAAGGTCAGTTCGGCCTCCTCGCCCGACTGGACCAGCACGTAACGGCCCTTAGCAGGGCCGCTTTCGCGCGTGATCTCAGGCTCAGACAATCGTCGCCTCGGTTGCGGCACGGAGTTCGTCTTCGCTGACGCCCTCGGCGGTCTCGACGATCTTCAGGCCGCCCTCGACCACGTCGAGGACGCCGAGATTGGTGATGATCCGGTCGACG
>NZ_OMOQ01000002.1:562500-683739 GCF_900302475.1 Defluviimonas aquaemixtae | reverse complement strand
TACCGGACCGAATACGACACCGATCCGCTGCCGGGCCTGAAGAGCACCGATAACACGCTCAACGTGTCGCTGGTCTACAGCTTCAACTAAAGAGCGGACCCCTCGTTTGATCATGACTGGGGCGGTGCAACCCGCCCCTTTTTCTTCAACTGAGGAAAAATCAGATGATGGCTACGGAGATTTCAAAGCGCGGCATGCCGGGAGGAGAGGCGCCTGATTGCCGCTTCATCGAAGTGCTGAACGACGCACGGGACGCGCGGCCCTTCGGATACCGGATCGGCGGCATCCGGCCCGGTCCGACGGCGGTCGTTGCGGGACATTCGCCTATCGCACAGGACATCTACGAACGCCTGCTGGACTTGCCGACATTGCCATGGCTGCGCGGTTCGCTTGTGCTGATCACGCTCGACGCACTCGATGTGGCTTCGATTGACGACGAGTTGATCGATCTGATTGGCCCGGTGGACCGAACGCTCCACCTGCCGTTCCCGTCGAGAGAGGACCACGACGAGGCGGTGCGACAAGGCTATTGGACGGTTCTGAAGCTCTGTGCGCAGCTGGGAATGATTTCCGGTCGTGGCGTGAGCATGCCGAGCTGACGCACCACTTACTCGACTGCGGGAGCCACCAAGCTCCGATTCTGACGCGCAGTCGCCGCCATTCCGGGAGTTCGTATCATGGAAGAAATCGACAAGAAGTTCACGCCGATACTCAGCGTCATCGAGAATGCTTGGAACCAAACCCTCGCCGCATCGCTTGACCTGCTCAGCATCGCGCAAATCGTGGCAGTCGTCACTTCGCTGGTTCTTGCAATCCTGTTGAAGCGCGCCGTGGCCCGAGCGATCGGACAGCTGAGAGTCAAGTCGGAAGGCAAACTTCTGCGCCGGGCGCTTCAGACCGCATCTTCGATCAGCTTGCCGATCGCCTGGGTGGTGGGGCTCTGGCTTTCGCTCGCACTTCTGAACGCGGCATCCCAACCGACCGCTCTGGTGCGGCTATTCGCGAGCCTCATCAACGCATGGGTCGTCATTCGCATCCTGTCGATCCTCATCCCCAATCACGTCTTGGCGGGCGTGGTCTCCTGGACGATTTGGGGTATTGCAGCACTGAACGCCGTGCGCCTACTCGATCCGACTATCCTGTGGATGGACAGCGTCCAGTTTTCGAGCGGGTCTGTGCGCGTGACGCTATGGACTGTCGTTCAGGGCGCGGTTGTCACAGGCGTTCTGCTCTGGCTTGCCTACCATTCCTCGGGATTCATCCGCCGCCGGCTTGAGGCCGCGACCGCCCTCAGCCCGACGATGCAGGTCCTGACATCGAAGATTGTTGGTATCGTGCTCATGGTGCTGGCCATCATCTTCGGTGTGCAGGCGGTCGGCATCGACCTGACCGTATTTGCCGTCTTCTCAGGCGCGCTGGGCCTCGGCATCGGTCTCGGCATGCAGCGCACCGTCGCCAATTTCGTGGCGGGTTTCACGATGCTCGCCGACCGTTCGATCAAGCCTGGCGACGTGATCGAGATCATGACAGGCGAAGGCCCGACTTACGGTGAGGTCAAGACGCTCGCCGGTCGCTATGTATCGGTCCGCACCCGTGCGGGCACCGAAACGCTCATTCCGAACGAGCTTCTTATCTCGAATCCGGTGACGAACTGGACCTTTACCGACAAGCGTATTCGCCGCAGCATCATGGTGGGTGTCGCGTATTCGACCGACGTGGAGAAGGCGCAGACGCTCTGCGTTGAGTCGGCGCTCGCCTGCAATCGCGTCCTGAAGGTTCCGAAGCCGCTCTGCCTGATCCGCGGCTTCGGCGAGTCGAGCGTCGATTTGGAGGTTCGTTTCTGGATCTCGGACCCGGAAGAGGGTGTCGCCAACATCGGAAGCGATGTCTATCTCGAGATTTGGAAGGCGTTCCGCGTTCATGGGATCGAAATCCCGTTCCCGCAGCGCGATCTTCATATCAGATCTGGAATTCAACAGTTGGCGGCTGCCGAATAGCTTCGGCGCATCGCTTGAAGGCAGCAAGACGGGAGAGGCGCGATGGATACGGGTATCCTCGAAGTCGAAGACGAACAGGAACTTGAGCTCTCGGATCGCATTGTGAACGCACTTGCGACAGAGAACACGGATGCGCTCGTCGCTCTCCTCGATCCTTTGCCGCTGAGCGAGGCGCTCCGCGAGCTTCTCGCGCTGGAGCCAGAAGACCGTGACCGTGTCCTGTCGCTGGTTCCGCCCGAGCTTGCCGCCGAACTGATCGAAGAGGCTCCGCATGCGGTCGCCACCGATCTCGTCGAGCGGCTCGACCATGCCAGGGCAGCCGAGATCATCGACGAACTCGACTCTGACGTCCAGGCCGACCTGATCGGCGAATTGGACGACGAGGATGCCGAGGACATTCTCGGGCGCCTCGATGCCGAGGATGCGGCTGATGTGCGCCGGCTCGTCGAGTACGAAGACGATACCGCCGGCGGCCTGATGGTAGCCGAAGCCTTCTCGTTCGCCGAAACCGCGACCGTTGGAGCGGTCCTGCGGCGGCTCGCATCCGACGAAGAGGATTTCGAACGCTACCGTGGCCAACATCCTTACATCGTCGATGCCGTCGGGCGCCCCATAGGGGTAGTGTCGCTCCGCGCGCTCCTGACCGCGAAACGCAGTGACAAGCTGACCGAGATCATGGTCGAGCCGCTGACGGTGTCCGTGTTGACCCCGCTCGAGGTTTTACAAGATCTGTTTGATGAACACCCGTTCCTCGGCCTGCCAGTGGTCGAAAAGGACGGACAGTTGGTCGGCGTCGTCTCACGCGCAGCAATCGATGCGGCGACGCTGGAGCGCGCCGAAAGCCAAAGCCTGAAGCAGCATGGACTTGTGGAAGACGAGGTCCGGTCAATGCCGACCTGGCTCAGATCTCGCCGCCGTCTGGCCTGGCTCGCTGCCAACATCGTGCTCAATATCATTGCCGCGAGCGTGATTTCGGCCTATGAGGAAACGCTTGCCGCGGTCATCGCCATAGCGGTCTTCCTGCCGATGGTTTCGGACATGAGCGGCTGTTCGGGCAATCAGGCCGTGGGTGTCACGATGCGCGAACTTTCCCTAGGCTTGGTTCGTCCTGCGGATGCGGTTCGGGTCTGGCTGAAGGAAGTGAGCGTCGGCGCGATCAATGGCCTCGCACTTGGCTGCCTGGTCGGAATCGTGGCTTGGGTCTGGAAGGGCAATCCCTGGCTTGGCGTCGTGATCGGGTTCGCACTCGCGATCAATACGATCATAGCGGTCTCGATCGGGGGTGTTGTGCCGCTTGCGCTCAAGCGGCTCGGCCAAGACCCGGCCGCCGCCTCGGGACCGCTTCTGACCACGATCACCGACATGGCAGGGTTCTTCCTTGTCCTCAGCCTCGCGACCCTGATGATGCCGCTACTGGCGGGTTAGCTATCGAGTATGCATCGAATTGCCTGTCATTGAGACATCTTGGGCACACTACTTCTGCCGAACGGGGCTGCTGGGCGGCGTCTGCGGTTCATAGCGCTGGGCCGAAGGAAAAACCGTGTGGCCCCATCGTCGAAGGGAGCGACGGCGCGGCAGAAAATTTGACAAAACAGCGCAATTCCTTCTCGCTTTCTTCCATTTGGACACGTCAAGATTGCGAACGCGAGAGAGGAGACAAAATTGCGCGATGGACCGGCAAAGTCGAACCAGATCGAGAATGTCGACGTCCGCTTGTTCAACGTTCCGCTGGCCGAAGTGTTGTCCGACGCAAAGCACGGCGATCACACGCATTTCGAGCTGATCACGGCCACCTTGCGCCTGTCCGATGGCTCCGAGGGCACCGGCTACACCTATACCGGCGGCAAGGGCGGCCGAGCAATTGCGGCGATGATCGAGCATGACCTCGCGTCGTTCCTCAACGGCCGCGATGCAACGGCTGTCGAGGCACTTCACGATGCCATGCACTGGCATCTGCACTATGTGGGACGTGGCGGCATCGCATCTTTTTCCATATCGGCGGTGGATATCGCCCTGTGGGATCTTCGCTGCAAGCGGGCGGGCAAGCCGCTCTGGAGGATGGCGGGGGGTGCCTCGGATCGCTGCCGGGCGTATGCCGGCGGTATCGACCTCAATTTCCCATTGCCGAAGCTGCTGGAAAGCGTCCGCAAATATCTTGATCGCGGGTTCAATGGGGTGAAGATCAAGGTCGGTCAGCCGACGCTTGCCGAAGACGTGGCGCGGGTGCGTGCCGTCCGCGAACTCATCGGCCCGGAAATTGCATTCATGGTGGATGCGAACTACTCGATGAACGTGGACGAGGCGATCGCCGCCGCCGAGGCTTTCAAAGCCTATGACATCCTGTGGTTCGAGGAACCGACGATCCCCGATGATTACAATGGTTTCGGCCGCATCGTCGAGGCGACGGGTGTCCCGCTCGCCATGGGCGAGAACCTGCATACGATCCATGAGTTCGAACACGCTTTCGCCGATGCGCGGCTCAGCTTCATACAGCCTGATGCCTCGAATTGCGGCGGCATAACCGGCTGGCTGCGTGTGGCCGAGCTGTCCCGGCGGCACGGCATCCCAGTTTGCAGCCATGGCATGCAGGAGCTTCATGTGAGTCTCGTGTCCGCTCAGCCCAACGCGGGCTGGCTCGAGGTCCACGCCTTTCCGATCGATGAATGCACGACGCGTCCCTTGGCCATCAAGGATCGTATGGCTGTCGCGCCGGACCTACCCGGGATAGGCATAACATTCGACTGGGCGAAGCTTGCAGCTGTGGGTCGTGCGATGCGCGAATGACCAATCCTCGCAGTTGATATTGTCACCGTCGTCTTCGGACAATGGAGTATCGGCGAAGTTTGTCGAGGGTCTCCATGCAGCTCGCGCGCAAGGCCGCTTTGCAGGCAAACTTGGCGCCTAATGGGCAACGCTCGAGGTATTCCCGACGGGCTCCGAGTTTTCCGATATCGAGACGGAGCCGGTCCACTATGAAAAGTGGCGACGCCCTCGCCCGATTGAAGCGGAACTAGATCGATTGATGCCTATTTTCAGAGCAGTCCGAATGAGATCGACTGAATCGGTTCGGATGAAGAAGAGCAATATCCGCGCCGTGGAATTTGCCGATTTTCGTATAGCGTCATCGCGCCCAGCGTTTGGGAGAGAAGGATGGAGAACGCCGATTGGAACGAATTGGCCGCGCTTCCGGGGATCGGCACACCGGAGATGTCGGTTCATTGCCGAATTCGAGACACACGGTTGCAGTTCAAGCACCGTGGCTTTGGTCGAGCGAGAAGCTTCAGTGCTCAAGAGATGCGCTCGGGCGTTGGGCTGATTCTGCGACGGGATGTTTCCGCTCCCAACAGAAGCGGACCATTGGATTCCCAACCGACAGGGTGGTGTTGGAGGCAACCGTAGGGTCGGTCAAGACAGACCGCAGACGAAGCCCAGAACACTGCAAGAAGCGCAACTCAAGAGTTAGCTTCACAGGTCCGCCGGTGCCGGGCTTTCGCGCGATCGAGGACGAGTCACGCCATTGGAATGCCTGGCTCTATTGCTCTTCCGAAACATCAGCGTGACAACAGAATGGGGACCGGGCAGCTCGCAATGACTTTCAAGGTTACGCCGCCCAAGAGAT
Organism: Defluviimonas aquaemixtae; assembly: GCF_900302475.1. Classification (NCBI taxonomy): domain Bacteria; kingdom Pseudomonadati; phylum Pseudomonadota; class Alphaproteobacteria; order Rhodobacterales; family Paracoccaceae; genus Albidovulum; species Albidovulum aquaemixtae. Next base: position 678,123 of record NZ_OMOQ01000002.1, on the reverse strand, counting down.
CCAAGCGGAACTTGCTGTACGCATTGGCGCCCACGGCCAGGAGTTGCGGGTCGTGCTCTGCGCAATAGTCCAATATCGCGGCGCCGATGCCGCCTCGGTCTTGCAACCTGACCGCTTCCGCCTTGACTTTGTGGCACGAAGGATGCGCCACAAGGCCGTCCATTGCTGCAGAATCAACGACTTTACTGACCGGCAACAGTGAGCGCTTTGCCGATCCGCTCCTGCCGTCTTGCTGCTGATACTGCGAGTCCTGTCGCCATGTGGGTTGAGGATAGGGCGCAAAAAATGGACGGCCGCTTGGACGGCTCGAAGGATGGCTGCGTGTGCCGCAAGGCTGGGATTGCCGAAGCGATGTTTTGCAACCGGCGCAAGAAGTATGGCGGGCTGATGCCGTCGGAGATGAATCGGCTGAAGCTACTCGAGGAGAAGAACTCGATGCTGAAGCACCTGGTTGCCGACTTCTCGCTGACAAAGCGATGCAGCAGGACGCCATTAAATGAAAGCTCTGCGGCCTGCTCTCCGCCGGGCGCTTTTCGACGATCTCCGGTCCATCCGGGACGTCAGCATCCGCCGCGCCCGCAGTCTTCTGCAACGGCGGTAGCAGTTCAGTTCGGGACGGACTCTACCTCAAAGTGGAGGAAGAAATGGGTTTCAGGTCAGGGCGAGGGCGTCCACCGCTCCACATCCAGTCCAGAGCCTTCAATATCACCTTAAAGTCGAAAGTTCTTGTCGATCAGTCGGCCTATAGTTCATCCAGTTTCTGAATCCCAAGAGTGACTTCGACATCTCGGCCAGACTCGCCGAGCGCTATCGCTTGCACGACCTCGCCAGACCGCACAGCGTCTATGACGTTAAGACAGCTTACTAAGCCCACGGGTAATGGCTATGATCAGCCAAACCGGTGCCTCGCTGGATCAAGCAGGTTGGAGCCGAGTCTTTTGCGACGAGACGGCCCGACCCGAAAAAGCGCGACGCGGCCACAGCCGCCGCCTGCTGCCGCAAGCCCTCCATTTATTCCGGGGGCTTGCGTTGTTCATCAACGTTTTGGGAGGAGAAGATGAACCTGAGACCTGACCCGACGTTCTACCCCTCGGCCAAGCTGGCCATGCAAGGACCGGTGGAAAACCTCGCGTTCACATTGATGCTCAGTCCGGATAGATCACAGCCCGATGGACTCGCGGTCATTGACGTGAATCCCAGTTCGGATTCGTATGGCAAAGTTCTGCACAGCCTTTTCATGCCAAACAAGGGCGACGAATTTCATCATTTTGGATGGAACGCGTGTTCCTCGGCTCTTTCGCCATTGACCGGCCACGCCTTTCTGGAACGCCGTTACCTGATCATTCCCGGAATTCGGTCCTCGCGTATCTACGTGATCGACGTGAAAGAGCCGCTCAAGGCGAAAATTCACAAAGTCATCGAACCCGATGAGCTATTCCGAAAGACCGGCTACTCGCGCCCGCACACCATCCATTGCGGCCCCGAAGGCATCTATGTCAGCACGCTTGGCGGTGGCGGCAAAGACGGCACAGATGGACCTCCGGGCATCTTCATCATGGATTGCGAGACCTTCGAAATTCTCGGCCGCTACGAAATGGACCGGGGCGCACAGGACAAGCACTACGATTTCTGGTGGAACCTGCCGCGTGATTACATGGTCAGTTCCGAATGGGGCCTGCCGCCTCAATTCGAAAACGGCATCGTGCCCGAAGATCTGCTGTCCAACAAATATGGTCACTCAATCCACTTCTGGGATCTTCGCGCGCGCAAGAACATCCAGACCATCGACCTTGGCGAGAACCACCAGATGGCTCTGGAAATCCGGCCCGCCCATGATCCGGCCAAGCAATACGGCTTTTGTGGCGTAGTAGTGGACACGACGAACCTGCAAGGTTCAATTTTCACGTGGTGGCGCAGCGACAACGGCACATTTGAGGCGAAGAAAACCATCACCATCGACCCGCAGCCCGCTGATGCCGACGATTTGCCGGACCTGCTTAAGGGATTTGCCGCCGTACCGCCGCTTGTCACCGATATCGACCTCAGCCTCGACGACAGGTTCCTTTACGTGGCCTGCTGGGGTACGGGTGAGATGCACCAGTACGACGTGAGCGATCCAATGCACCCGAAACTCGCGGGAAAGGTCGAGATTGGCGGCATCGTCAAGAAGACCAAGCACCCGAACGGCAAGGCATTTGGCTATGGCCCGCAGATGGTCGAGATCAGCCGCGACGGCAAGCGCGTCTACTGGACCAACTCGCTCTATTCCACCTGGGACGATCAGTTCTATCCCGGCGACCGGGGCGCAGCGATGGTCATGGCGAATGTTGGCGAAAAAGGCGGCTTGAACTTGGAGAAGAACTTCTGGGTCGACTTCCCCAAGGGCTACCGCAGTCATCAGATCCGCCTTGAGGGCGGCGACTGCTCGACCGACAGCTTCTGCTACCCGTCGGCCTGAGGTGGACACACTGATGAACACGGCGGCCCTTTGGTGGGCCGTCGTGACAATCGGCGTCTATCACGGTCTGAACCCTGCGATGGGCTGGCCGCTGGCGGTGTCATCCGCCCTGATGGAACGACGTGGATATGCCCTGCCGCAGGCTCTGATTGCCTTGGGGACGGGCCATTTCGTTTCGATGACGGTGATCCTGTTGCCATTTTCGCTCATGACGGCGTTGGTTCAGTGGGAACGCGAAATCCGCCTCGCTGCGGCGGGGGTTGTGATTGCCATGGGGATGTTCCTGCTCACGTACCGGCGCCACCCCCGTTTCTTGTCCCGCGTGCCGCCGTCGCGGCTCGTCCTGTGGTCTTTCCTGGCAGCTTTCGCTCACGGCGCAGGTCTGATGCTGGTGCCGATGTATCTTGGGCTTTGCCGAACAGAAACGCTGGATACCGGGCACCAGGCGGCGGTTTCACTCATGGCCGGCAACATCGGCACGGCGCTGCTTGTCGCCGCAGCGCATACCGCAGCAATGATCGTGGCTGGCGGAGCGTTAGCCGTCACGTTCTATGTCTGGCTCGGTTTGCGATTCCTATCGAGGACCTGGTTCAATCTCGATCTGCTCTGGGCGCTGTCCCTAATCTTGGTAGGATCCGTCGGACTGTCCGGCGCATTGGGTTCCGCGTGACTTGCACCGGCATAAGCCAATTGGGTGTGGGGACTAAAATATTCGAATGCGGATGAAGCTTCCCTTTGGGTCTTGCCGCCTGAAACTGCACCGCACTGACGGCAAGATTTCGGGCACATTGACCTATGAGCTGTCCACTTAACCTTCTTGGCTGACGAATGACATGACGGTTTCGATTGGCCGTCGGCCTTGGTTGCGGTAGCCCAGATGCGGGCGTTCGGTGTTGTAGTGGACGAGCCAGGCGTCGAGGTCGGCCTGCAAGGCGTCGACGGTTTCGTAGAAGGTCTCGCGCATCTTCACCCGGAAGAACTCGTCGAGGACGGTGCCGTTGAAGCGCTCGACGAAGCCGTTCGTCTTGGGCGACTTCACCCTGGTCCGCAACACTGTTAGGCAATCGTGACGGCGAATGGCCTAACCATAAGCAGGAGAAACGCGCGTCCATTCTTATGTCGCCTGACTACATGTAAGCCATGGGTGTGCTGTTCGACCGAGAGATGTATAGATAGCCTGACATATTCGACCAGAAGACGCCAATTGCGGTACTATCCGAACCGGAAACCGCCCTTTTGACGGCAGGCTCGGGCTGAACTTTCCGAGCTGATTTCGCCTTTTCTGACGCGCCGCCAACTATGTGAGAAGCGCGACGGCCGAGACGCGGGGCACGCCTGCGCTTTACAGGGGCTATGTAGACCAGCTCACCGCAACACTTTCGAACGAAGGCGTGGTCGGTCGCGCGAGCGAAGAGCTACACAAGATCATTGATCGTGTCGTGGTTCGCCACGACGTGAACCGTGATGTGCACGAACTCGAAATTGAGGGCGATCTCGTTGAACTTCTGTCCAAAGCAAAACCCGCCGGAGAGGCGGGCTATGTCGCTTCGAGAAGTTCGCCAAAGTTGGTTGCGGGGGCACGCATTGGCCTTGACCGAACTCACGCCCGACTTAGGTAGGGTCCCCAACGATGACCGAAGAGGGAGGATTCCGGAAGTTCGCCGCAGGAGCGAACTGACTTGGGACCCACTGTGGAAGCGGACTTTCAGCGGCGCCTCCAACGGCAAGAGTTGCCGGACTCTACGAAAATGCAAAATGGGCAAGTGGAAGGCAGCCAGGAGGTTCGATTAGCGCGCGGCGCGAAGGAAAAATGATTGTTGGTCAGGGCACTGTCGCCAAAAGTCTGACTGATCTCGGTTTTCCCCCTGCACTGCCTGACCTACCAACTGCGGGCCTTCAGATAGAAAGTCGGCACATGGCGGTGGATATAGAGAGTTTCGAGGGAGCTCTTTGACCCGCTCTTCCTATGCAGACCACGCGTACGGAGGAAACATTTGGCCGTGCGCTGGCCAAAGGGCCCTGTAGGCCCCTGGGCCTCATGGTCAGAATTCCTGCACAGTCGGGCGGAGGACGATTTCGTTGATGTCGACGTCAGCGGGTTGCGAGATTGCGTAGGCGATGGCGCGCGCTACCGAGTCAGCCGGGATGGCCTGCTTGTAGAATTCCTGTACGAAGTTCGAGCTTTCCTCATGCGAGGATCCGAACTTCAACTCGGAATCGACCGCGCCGGGCTCGATCGTGGTGGTGCGGATCGCACCTCCGACTTCCTGACGAAGCCCTTCGGAGATCGCGCGCACGGCGAATTTCGTGCCGCTGTACACCGTACCACCCGGCGCAAACACCTTGATGCCGGCAACCGAGGCGATGTTGATGAAGTGGCCAGCGCCCTGGGCCTGAAAGATCGGAAGGGCGGCGGCAACGCCATACAGGACGCCCTTGATGTTGATGTCGATCATGCGATCCCATTCGTCGACCTTTGACTCGGTCAGCGGTGCAATCGACATCAGCCCCGCATTGTTGACCAGTACATCGACACGGCCAAAGGCGTTCATTGCCTCTTTAAAGATTTCGTCCACGTCTGATTGCTTGGTCACGTCGGCCTGAACCACCAGGACTTCGGTGCCGCTGCTGCGCAGGTCTTCGGCGATTGCTTCCATTCGGTCCTTGCGACGCGCAGCCAATACGATGTGTGCGCCAAGGCCGGCCAGATGGCGGGCCGTCGCTTCGCCAAGCCCGCTGCTACCACCGGTGATGACCACGACTTTGCCGTTGATGTTGTCCATGTTCTTTTCCGTATCTTGTGGAACGGCACCGTGCCGTTCGATGGGCAGAACCTATGGATGGTCAGGCCGCGCCGACATGCCTGTTGCGGTCAATGATTTGCCTATTCCTGCTCGCAGTGACGATTTGTGGGCGACAAGAGGCGAATTATTGATATGAAGCAGCATGTCGATACGAATTGATATGACGGACTTCAGGGACGTGATGCAGCGACAGGGGCTGACATCCGGTGCTGGCCTTCGGGAAACATTGATCCCCGGTGTCCGGGTCTTTTGGGCTTATGAGCAGGGTCCGCCGACGCCGCTGATCTATGAGGCAGGGATCGTGCTGGTCTTTCAGGGGCACAAGATCGGATATCTGGGTGACCAGGTATTTCGCTATGATGCCGACAATTACCTTGTACTCGGTCTGCCACTGCCCTTCGAATGCGCGACCTTCGCCACCGCGAAAGAGCCGCTGTTCGGCCTGTTTGTCGATATCGACCGCACCGAGCTGGCGGGGATGGTGGCATCGGTCAAGGATATCCAATCAGATGCAATTCAGCCCCATGATCTGGGTCTGGCGGTCAAACCGGCCCCGCATTCCGACGAAACCCGTGATGTGGCGGGCAGGCTGCTGGGGCTGCTGACCGATCCGGCAGCGGCGGCGATCCTTGGCGATGCGACCCGGCGCGAGGTAGTGTTTCATGCGCTGCGCGGGCCGAAGTCCGGATTGCTGAGCGCGGTGGCCGGGGCGGCCACGCTGGACGACCGCATCGACCGCAGCATCGCCATGATCCGCAGGGATTTCGCATCAAACGTCGCGGTGCAGGAAATGGCGGAACTTTCGGGGATGAGCCAATCGGCCTTTCACCGCCAGTTCCGCGACCGGACAGGGCATTCGCCGATACAGTTCCTCAAGCGGATCCGCCTGCACCATGCCCGCCGCATGATCGCGTTTGAAAACGCGCGGATCAGCGATGCCGCCATGCGGGTGGGGTACGAAAGCGTTTCGCAGTTCAGCCGTGAATACAAACGCCTGTTCAGCGAAGTGCCAACACACGCACGCGCCAATGCGCGGACCAATCCCGCGGCCTATTCCGATCCGATGCGGTTTTAGGCGGCCAACCTCAATGCCAAAGAAAAGGTGAAAGACATGAGCCAGGACATGAAGGTTATCGAGGCGACGGAGTTCGCGCTTGAAGGCTTGCAGGAATCGCGCCGCCCGATCCCGACCGCCGGGCCGGGCGAAATCCTGGTCAAGGTCAAGGCGGCCAGCCTGAACTACCGCGATATCGCGGTGATGTCGGGCACATATCTGCCGGGTTTACAGCTTCCTTATGTCCCCGTGTCCGATTGCGCGGGCGCGGTGGTCGCCGTGGGGGATGGCGTGACGCGGTTCGCCACCGGTGACCGCGTGATCCCCTGCTACATACAGGGGTGGCAAAACGGAGATCTCACCCAGAAGCAGCGCAAAGAGCAAACGCTGGGCGCGCCTTTGGACGGTGTCTTGCAGGAATACATCGTTGTTCCGGCGGAAAACGCGGTGCCAACGCCCGCCATATTGACCGATGAAGAGGCCGCCACCCTACCCATCGCTGCATTGACCGCGTGGCATTGCCTGCAATCGGGTGGTGTCGCGCCCGGCAAGAAAGTTCTGGTTCAGGGCAGCGGCGGCGTCGCACTGTTTGCGTTGCAGTTTGCCAAGGCGCTTGGCGCGACGGTTGTGGCGCTAACGTCATCGTCGGGAAAAGCGGACTTCCTGACCGGGCTGGGCGCGGATCACGTGATCAACTACCGGGACGTGCCCGAATGGGCAGGTGCAGTGCGCGAAGCGACGGGCGGCACGGGTGTCGACATCATCGTCGAAACAACGGGCACGTCGATGCCGCAATCGCTGAACGCCTGCGCTTTCGGCGGGTTCATCGGTGTCATCGGCTTTGTCGGCGGATACGAAACCAGCCTTGATATTCGTCAGTTGATCGGCCCCAAGATCCGCTTGGAAGGCATCGTCGTCGGGTCGCGCGCCATGATGGAGGACATGATCCAAGCCATCGAACAGCACGCCCTGCACCCGGTGATCGCCGAGCGTTTTTCCTGGCTATCGATCGTCGACGCTTTCGATGCCCTGAAAGCGGGCGACAAGCCCGGCAAGATCGTTCTTCAGGTTGCCTGAAGACACAAGGCCGGGGTCCGATGCGCCGGGGACCGGGCCTGAGAACAACTGGAAATACGATTGGAGGAATTTGAAACCGATGTTGAAACAAAAACAGATTGGCCGTTCGGGCCTGTGGGTTTCGGAGCTCTGCCTGGGCTGCATGAGCTTCGGCGACCCGGCGAAAGAACGCGCCTGGGCGCTTCCACAGGATCAGGCGCTGCCCCTGATCCACAGGGCCTATGAGGCCGGGATCAATTTCTTCGACACCGCGAACGTCTATTCCGCCGGGACCTCGGAAGAAATCCTCGGCAACGTGCTGTGGGACATGGCGCCGCGCGAGGAAATCGTGCTTGCCACCAAGGTCTTCGGCGATCCGCGACCGGAACGGCAGGGGCTATCCCGCCGGCTGATTTTCCAGCAGATCGAAGAGGTGGCTCGGGAAAACTGAACGGCTGAGTTAGGTGGATTCTCCGCTCCCAAACCGGCAGCGTGGCCGGGAAGAAGGAGCGAAGACGACCAGACGACCCAGACGGAACCACAGCCCTGCATTCAAGGCTAAAGTCGCGTTGGCTGCATTGAAGGGCGACAAGACGATGAGCGAACTGGCGACGCATTTCGACGTGCATCCGAACCAGATCAAGCAATGGAAAGATCAGCACCTCGGTGGCGTGACGGACGTCTTCGACGACAAGCCCAAGGCGACGAAAGAGCCTGAGATTGACGTCAAATCGCTGCATGCAAAGATTGGCCAACTGACGCTGGAGAATGATTTTTTGGAAGGAGCGCTCGACAAGGCCGGCCTGTTGCCGAGCGCAAAGAAATAACGGATCGCAGTCACAAGCTGAGCCTGGCACGGCAGGCCGAACTGCTCGGGATCAGCCGTGGCAGCCTCTACTATGAGCCTCGTCCAACCAGCGAAGACGACCTCAGGCTGATGCGCCGGATCGACGAGTTGCACATGGAATTCCCGTTTGCCGGCAGCCGGATGATGAAGGGCCTTCTGCGCCAGGAAGGCTTCACGGCCGGGCGGTTGCATGTCGCCACGCTGATGAAGACCATGGGCATCGAGGCCTTGTATCGGCGTCCCAGCACGTCGAAACCCGCGCCCGGCCATAAGGTCTATCCGTATCTTCTGCGGAAACTGGCCGTGACCCGGCCAAACCAGGTCTGGGCGATGGACATCACGTATACTCCGATGGCTCGGGGCTTTGTCTATCTCGTCGCCGTTTTGAACTGGTTCAGCCGAAAGGTGCTAGCTTGGCGGTTGTCGGTCACCCTGGAAACCGGACCCTGCATAGAAGCTCTGAAAGAAGCGATGCGCCGGCATGGAAAGCCCGAGATCATGAACACCGACCAAGGCAGCCAGTTCACGTCGATCGACTTCATCAAGGTGCTGAAGGATGGCGAGATCCAGATCAGCATGGATGGCAAGGGCGCGTGGCGCGACAACGTCTTCGTTGAGCGGCTCTAGCGAACGATCAAATACGAAGAGGTCTACCTGCGGGCCTATGACAGCGTGTCAGCCGCCCGCGAAAGCCTGCGTCGCTACATCAATTTCTACAACTCAAGGAGGCCGCATTCATCGCTGGACGGGCAGACGCCCGATCAGGCATATTACAACCCGCCTACGCCAATCCTGGTGGCGGCATAATCGGGCGGAAAATCCACTTACGAAACGGCTCGAAACTGTTCAAACCAACCGAGCCACCTCTAGGGGGCAATCACCGCCATGATCGAACTCGCCCAGCCGGAGGCGGGCAAGTCGCTTGATCCGTGTTCGGTGAAAGTGGTTGCGGGGGCTCGCAACTCACGATTTCTGCGGTTGGTGGAGAGCGTGGTCCCGCGACTTGTCGTGTAGAATTGGCAAGCGTGGCGTAAAAATGTGCGGAGGACGTGATTTCAACTTTCGCGCCTACAAACGAACGCGCCGACACGCCCTATGCACACGATCCGCACATGCTGACTGCCTAACCGCTTACGGCCACTTCGGTTTCGGCCCGATCCTCCAGAAGCCAGCAGACATTCTCCGGTCGAGTTCGATCTGGAGTGCGATTGCCGGCGGGGACCGACCGAGACAATGTACTCAACAACCAAGGCTTGACGCGTGGTAAGCGCTCAGCCGGCGCCCTATGCGGCGAGGCTTGATGCGGGTGCGAAGTTCCAGGGCATGAGGTCGTCGATGCCGCTCTTGGGGTGTCCGTCGAGCAGAGCGCGCAGCGTGTTGGTGAGATAGCTGACCGGGTCGATATTGGTCATCTTGCAGTTGGCGATGAGGCTGACGAGCATCGCCCAGTTCTCGGCGCCGACCTCGTGCCCGGCGAAGAGTGCATTTTTCCGCGTCAGGGCAATTTTACTGATCTGGTTCTCGACCGGGTTGGTGTCCAGCTCCAGCCGGCCGTCGTTCAGGAACCGGGTCAGGCCAGGCCAGCGCGCGAGCGTGTAGCGGATGTCCTCGGCCAGTTTCGAGGACCTCGAGAATGCACGAGAGCTGCGCCTCACTCAATCACCTTTTCTGAGATGGATACCGTAGCTCGAAACGATGCTCTCCACGGGAACAGGCACCTGAGTTACGCCATGGTGCTCCAGAAGGCTCGGCGCGCATGACGCGGCCGGGAATGGCGCCCCGGCGCGGGACTTCGAGCTTTTCGAGAATGGCGTGCACGTGGTTCTTCACCGTGCCGATGCTGCGGTTGAGCTCGTTCGCGATTTCCTTGTTGCTCAGGCCGTCGCAGACCAGTCCGCACACTTCGCGCTCGCGCCGTGTGAGCGTCTCGACCTCGGGCCAGTCCTCGACCGTGCGGGGGCCCAGGCTGGTGTGCAGCTTCTGGAAGAGTCCCGCCGCCGCCCTGGGCGCCAGCTTGACCTCGCCGCGGCAGGCGGACCGAATGATCCCGGAAAGCTCGGAAAGCGCCGTGCCGGTCGGCGCCACCCCCGCGAAGCCAAGACGGGCGCAGTCGAGAAGGGCTTCGCCGTCCGCCTCATCCACGCCCAGCGCCACGAAGCACGCATCGGGCGCACAGGCCATCAAGGCCTCCACCACGACCGGCCCGTCGATCGAGGAGAGATCGACGAGGATCGCCGATCCCGGACACTCGCTGTTCAGTTCCGCAAGGCGCGGGATGTCTGACGCGAAGACCACCCTGGTCACGTCCTTTTCGCGCGAAAGCCCTCGCTCAAGGCACTCACCGAACAACCTGTTCTCGGAGTAGATCAGCACATTCATGCAATCTCTCCAGGCAAATATGACCTAAAAATTATTACAACCATAGCATGAAATTGCCCGGGCTCCGAACAATGTTTCTAGGCTTTCACGGTTTTTCACTGTTTATCCAGTGACCGAGGATCAGTTCCCGTGCTGACGATTTCCACCTCGGACCACGCGCTTACCGCCCGCCTCCGATGTCCATCAGCGGAAGATGCAACGAAGCCGATATCCTGGCCCCTCCGAGGTCACTTCTGCCACGGTGCCGTCGCCTGTCTTACCGTCTGCGATCCCCTCCAGAATCGCGTTGATCACAGGCAACCACCGCGAGCTCCAGCCCTGGTCGACCGGCCCATTGCGCAGGACGAGTCTTGGCACCGCCGACAGCCCATAGGCGCGATGCAACTGGAGCCGGGCATACTCCGGGGACTCCATCAAGATCAGGTCCACGTCGCCCTCAAGGTCGCTGCCGGTTCCAATAATGGAAATCATCAGGACCGGCACGTCGTCCATCCGCGCGGCAGCGGTCACTCCGACCTTGATCGGCCGTTCCGAAACGTCTCCAGTGACTTCACCCTGCACGATCGAACCGTTGTCCATCCTGTGCCAAACCGGCGAGTTTCTGGCCTTTGCCAGGGCCTTGAAGAACTTTCGTCTGACCCGCCTCTCGCGAGGATCGGGGATGCCCTCTATCGGCTTGAGTCGAAGCGCCAGATCCGCAGCGAGCTGGGCTTCCTCGTCAGTTAGGTTTCGCGGAGCGAGCCCAAGCGTGGCGCCGGCTTCCGCAAGTGCCGGCTCGCAATGCAGCGTTCTGTTCGGAAGCGCCTCGACAACTTCAGCAATGCCTTGCCGGTCAGTCTCGGCAAACGAAATGGACTCGCGGGAAATGTCTGGCGTCAGCGGAAGATAGAAACTCTTCGTGTTTCCATTTTCGTCTCGCGCAGGTCCGATGCGAATGATCAGATCGTTATCCATAACTTCCACCCGTTGCGTAATCGATGATGACTTCTACGAAACCGTCTTTCAACTCTTCCTCGGTTTCGATGCCGCGGAACCTTTCGGATTGGATTAGGGCCTCGGCCTGCGCAACGTTCATTCTGCGGAAATGCTCGATGGCCCGTAAAAGGGCCTCTTTCCGCTCCTGACCAGCCGGGCTGGTCGGATTCACAGAGATCCTGTCGCGCGGTGGCACTTCCATCGCGGCATCTTCGCCCATCCTAAACGCCTGAGCTCCGCCCTGTTCGCCTGCTTCGGGTTGTTCGCTGGCAATCGGAGCAAGCGCGCTCGGTGTCACCGGAGCGTCGGGCCGACGGCTTGCTCTTTCATGCATTATGAACTCCCCCGCCGCCGACGATGCGATGGCGGATCGACCCCTCGTCCTTTCGGCGACAAGCCGGATCGTCTCGAGAACGCGCAGCTGTTGTTCGATCTCGGCCCCGTGCGCCGTGCCGTGATAGGGAGCGGGAAGACGATAATTTCTGCGCCAGAACTGGTAAGCCTGTGACAGCGCACCGCGCGTCATTCCCAGATGGGTGGCAGCGCTTGCAATGGCGGTCTCGACTTCCGTGTAGGCCGGCGGAGCGGAACCTGCCCCGTGAACCGGAACGTTCGGCCTTTCCGGACCGAACCTGCCCGCACTGATGGTTACGCCACCGACGCCCTCGGGCCCGACATCAACCGGACGCCGGCTTGCGGTAATCCCTTCCGAGCCGGACGCTTCGATCTGGTCGGACATCGTGTTGCCGAGGGCCAGCATGTCCTGCCGCGAAGGCGTGTGAATCCGGCTCACGTCTTCCCCTTCCGGCACGTGGATAATCCGTTGCATCTCCTCGGTGCGCCCGGCCAACGCCTGCCGCAAGCCGTAGTCGTCCATCACCTCGTCCACAGCGTTCAACTTGGCCTTCACAACCTGATCTGAGGTGAAGGTGCCCTCGTCCTCCCCTGCCGGGACCTCTCCGGTCGGGTTGGCGCTCCATTCGTACTTGATACGGCCCCCGGCGGACTCGACTTCGATGGACTTGAACACGGGATAGTCGCGCCGCACCCCGGCCGCGACCGCTTCGGCTTCCTCCTGGGAGATTTCCCCCTGATCGAGAGCCGCCTCGTTCCGCTCGCGGAGGGCGAGCAGTCCGGCGTCGATCTGGGCCTGAACTTCTGGATCCGCCGCCTCTTCTTCCTGCGGTTCCTCCTCGCGCCCTGCGCCGAAGAGCCCCTTGATCCCCCGCGCCAGTGCCACGCCCTTGTTGATGATCCAGTCGATCGCCATGTTAACCGGGCGCTGGACCGCTTCCATGAACTGCCGGATCTTGTCCGAGATGCCGCCGAGGCCGAGGAGCGAGGCGAGGAAACCGATCACCACCGGCAGGATGCGGTTCAGGGCGCCTTCCACCGCGGTGGCCATCGCGCCGATGTTGCCCGCCACGATCACGGCGAGCGAGTTGATGATCGCGTTCACCGCCGCGATGATCTGCTGGCCGCGTTCAATGAAGAAGACCACGATGTCGTAGATCATCATGCAGGCCTTCACGAAGGCGCCGGCGGGGTTCAGAAGGCCGATTAGCCACTTGATGCCCGCCTCGACGATCTTGGTGATGACCCAGCTTCGGATCTCGGCGAGGATGGTTTCCTTGATGTCGCCGAGCTTCTCCAGAAGCATCTGCCACAACCCGGCCGGACCCTCGGTGAAGAGGACTCGGATGATCTCGACGCCGGTCTCGATCTTGGCGACCATGTCCTCGCCAAGGATGCGGACGGCGCGGGCGCGCACGTTTTCCTTTGTCAGGCCAAGCACTTGCAGGACGACGCTGAGGAACCCTTTCAGGTCCCAGGTCTCGGGCAGCTGAAGCCCAGCGCCCTCGAGCGCGCCGAAAAGCCATCCCATGAGGGCCTGCTTGAGGTTCTCGACGATGTTGCCCATGAACTTGTCGAGCCCGGCCTTGATGCCGGCGATCAGGTTCGTCAGGAACTGGATCGGATCCTCGATGATCGCGGTCACGACCGACGCCGCGCGGGCGAGGATGCCGAGCAGCATGTTCTTGAATTCGAGGACCTTCTGGACCACGCCGACCGTCGCGTCGTAGACGCGTTCCCACAGGCTGCGGTTGGCGAGCCGAAGCTCCTCCTCGCGGGCGTTGCGGCGCTGGATGCCCTCGCGGTACATGTCGACCATGTTCGAGATTATCGCGTCGCGGCTGCTGCTGATCTCCCCTTCCAGCGCCTCGAAATCCTCGGTGATGGACTGGCTGGCCTCGCCGGCGAAATCGCGTTCGTTCTCGGGCAAGGTTTCGTTGATGTAGGTGTCGATCTCGTCCCGGCCTGCCTGGACACGGGCGCGGGCGCGGGCCAGTTCGGCCTCGACGAAGGTCGCTACCTCGTCGATGGCGCGGTCGATCCGCGCCTTGAAGGCGAGCCGACCCGCGGCAAGCGCTCGTTTGAACCGGGCATCGCCGCCGCCCGTGAAGAACTCGCCGAAGCGGGTCAGAAGCCCGCCGCGGACGTCGTCGAAGGCGTCGTTGTAGTCCGCCAGCGCCTCGTCGATCGCGGTCTGGAATTTCTCGCCGACCTTTTCGGTCATCTTGGTCAGGATGTCCGTCACGTCCGTGCGGGTCCGCTGTCCGATGCCCTCGATCGTCGCGGTGATCTCCGCCTTGCGGGCCGCCGTCAGGCCCGAGGTCTGGGCTTGCTGCCCGGCGACCTCGTTGAGCTGCGTCGCCCGCGTCGCGTGGAAATCGGTCAGGCCCGAGGCGATCACGCCGGCGGCGCGGCCATGGGTTGCGGCCCGGTCGGCCGCCTCGGCTTCGCGAAGCTGGGCCGGTCCTTCCTCGTTGTGCCGCTCCGCCTCGCCGCGCGCGCCGAGCGTCGCGGTGAACTGCGGGTCGTTGCCGCGTTCCAGCATCGTGTCGGTGATGTTGTTCTCGGCCGCCAGCGCATCGGTCTCGGCGCGATTTCGGGACATGTCTACAGCCTGGGGCGTCGATGGCGGCGGCACGACAGGTCCGGCCGAGACCGCGGCGGGTGCATCGCCGACGGCTTCGGGCTCGAGCGGCACGGCTTCTCCCTCCGGCGTCGGGGCGGGCTGGTTCGCTTCTTCGACGGCGGCGGGTAGACCCCCGGTGGCCTCGGCCGTGTGCCCGCCGAGCGAGCCCTGGATCTCGCGCGCCGCGTCCTCACCGCCCTCGTCCATCAGCCGCTTGGCGTCGTCCTCGCTCTCGGGCGGCGGCATCGCGTTGTCGATAGCCTCGCGAAGCTGCTGGCGGAAGGTCTGGCGGTCGACCTCGCCGGTTTCCGCCTCGTCGGCTTGCGCCGCCCCGAGGGCCGCCGCCGAGCGCCGTCCGGTGACCTCAGGCGCGTCGGAGGAGGCCATTGCCGCACCGGTCGCGGCGCTTTCAGGCTGGTGCGCGGCCGAGGCGGCGGCGCGGCTCGACACGGCGCGCGCCGCGGGCGCCACGGCCTGCGCGGGGCTCGGTTCGGCGGGTTCCTCGGGCGCTTCGGCCGGGGGCTCGGCTTCGGTTGCCTCCCCCGGCGCGGCGGTCTCGCGCGATGGCGCGGCCGCGCCGCCCTCGGTGTCCAGCGCGACGGCCTCCACGGCGGCGGACGCGGCCTCCCCTTCAACCGGGCCGGACGGGGTTTCGGACGACTGCGGGGCCGCCTCCGCCTCTTCCGTCGCGGTCCCGGTCGACTGGGCCAGATCGGCAATGCCTTCGACCACGGCGCCGGTGATCGCCGTCGCCGCCCGGGCCGCGGTCTGGCCCTCGATCGCGTGCTCGGCCGGCCGAGCGGGCACGGCCGTTCGCGCCGACATGGCGGGCGTGACGGCTGGCGGAGCATTCGCGCGATTTGCCGGCATTGACGGGGCTGTCGACCGGGTCAGCGAAGCGCCCGGAGGACGCCGCAGAGCCGAGCCCATCTGTCCCGGCCCCTCGCCCGGCGCGCGCCGCTCGGGGAGGCGCATCCGCGAGGCAAGCCCGGCCGACGCGCGGTTGGCGCGGGGGGCGGACGGGCGCCGGGAGCGGGGCGATCGCGCCATGACCTCTCCTTGGACGCAGGGGGCCCGGCGCGCGCCGCGCCGGGCGCGGGCTCAGTTGTCCTTCACCACGCCGGCGAGGATGTTCAGGACCTCGCGGCTGGTCTTCTGCGACCGCAGCCCAAGCATGTTCATCGCCAGAGTGGGCTGTTCCTTGAACATCTTTTCCAGTTGTTCGGTCGCCCCGAGACGCATCATGCCCTTCGCAAGCTTCATCTGGGTCGTGTCCAGATTCAGCTTGGCTTCCTTGACCTTCGCCTCGATCTTCTTTTCGAGTTCGGCGACGCTCTGCGCCGTCTGTGCCTGCTGCGCTTTTTGCGCGCCGGGGTCCTCGATGAGGTATTCGCGGCACCTGCACTCGATCGGCTTGATCATGCGGCGGTGCCGGTAGGGCGCCCGGGGATAGGGCCCGAAGCCTCCGCCATCGAGCGGCGGGCGGAAATTCCCGACGATGACGCCGGTTTCACAGACCTCGACGCAGCCCAGCAGCACCCAGCCCTCGCCGCAGCAATCGCAGGGGTCGCACTGGACCAGGCAGTCGCAGGGATGCATGGGCTTCCCATAGTCCCCCGAGCTGCCCGGCTGCCCCTGCCCGCCGGCAGTTCCGCCGCCGCCACAGCCGCAACCGCAGCCGCCTCCCCCGCCCGCGTCCTTATCCGGCCAATTGTAGCAAGTGTGGTCGGGAAGGCCCTTCGGCGAGAACGCCTTGATCTCGACGTGGTCGCGGCTGCGGGCGCAGTTGACCTCGGACCCGCTGTCGCAGCAATCGCCGCGCGGCGCCTCGTCGGCCCTTGTGCGTCGTGCGGCGATGCAGACCCAGGCGGTCTTGTCGTCGCCGTCGTCGCACTTGCACCCGCACTTGTCGGGCGAGACATCGACGACCGCCGGTTCGCAGATCTCGATCGGCAGACCGTGGCAGTCGATGGCGGTGCCCCGCCCGACCTGCACCTTGAACCCCTGGTAGGCTTTCTTGCCGTCCGTCTGGTTCGTGCTGGCCGGCTTCTTGCAGGGATCGCAATCGACGATCCTGCCGCAGATCTCGGGGGCCGGGTCGAACGGAAAACCGCACACTATGCCGCATCCATAGACGGCGCGGTTCACCGCCTGCATCAGCTGCACCGGGTAATGCATCGCCGCGGTGAGGTCGGTGTCGTTGACGATCATCCCGTAGTTGAAATTGACCGCGGTGCTTCGCATCGGAACGATTGTGCTGGGCTTATTCATGGAAAACACTCCTTATCGCGAAGAGGAGAAGCCGGCGGTGCGGCCCTCGTCCTGATTTGAGGATTTGACGCGGCCCCGGTCGCCGTAGCTGGCGACGGGCCGCTCGTCGTCGTCATCATCGCCGACACCTTCTGCCGGCCATTCAGGGCCGACGCGGAACGTGCTGATCCAGTTACCTCCCGGGCGGGCCTGCCCGGTCTTCCGGCCGCAATGATCGCGGCAGTCCAGTTCCACGGGCTGCGCATCCATCATGCAGCCGCACTTGTCGCGGATGGCCTGGCCACGCAGCGTGATCTCGACCCGCACCAACTGGCCGGCCGCCGCGCAGTTCCGGATGTCGCCGATGATGTATTCGAGCCAGCCTTCGCTGATGCAGAGGTGGAACCCGGTCGCGCAGTCCGGATCGCGACGGTCGAGGTCGGGCTTGATCAGAAGCGGGACGCGGTACTCCTTCCAGTTCACCACCACGGCCTGCCCGTGCGAGTTCGTACGGTTCTCGCGGAGATAGACTTCCATGATGACGCTCAGCGGGTGAAGCGTCTCCTTGTCCACCGGACGGTCGAACGCGACGTGGAACCCCTCGTCCATGCCGGGATTGTCCGTGCACTTCTCGTCGTGATCGAAGTTGCAGGCCTTCACCCGGTCGGCGAACTCCTCGAGCGACATTCGGGTGTCCCACTCCCCGAGCGCGCTGCGCTGCCAGCTGTAGGATTTGACCTTGGGCAGGTAGACGTCGGTGTCGTTGATCAGTTCGTAGAGCAGCGGCGCACGGTAGGCGACCGGCCGCATGTCGCAGGTCGTGGGCTTGCGGCAATCGGGCGGCCCGTCGTCGTCGCAATCGTCCTTCTCGCGTCCGCTGCCGCCCTTGTCGGGCCGCTCGCCGGCGAGTCCCGGGGGGACATGTGTGGCGACATTCTGGGCCTCGGGGCGTTTGCCGTACTCATCCCCGTCGCTTTCATCGCCCTCAGCCGGACAGACGCAGAAGCCGTATTCCGGCTTGCACCCCTTCTCGTCCTTGTTGGTCTGGCAGATCGCTAGGCACGCCAGCGGTATCCCGGCATCCGGGTCGTAGCGAAGCCCGTCGCAGCCGACGGGGGTCAGTTCGGGCGGCTTCCTGCACGCCTCCTTCAGGTCGAGCGCCTCGTACTCGCCGTTCGAGATCATGCCGGTACGTTCGCAGACGAACGTCCGGCGGGGATCGCAGCTTGGCGGCGGCAGATTGCCGGGACAGTTGTCGGTCTTCTCGCAGCCCTTTCTAAGCGTGAAGACGACGCAGCGGTGCCGCCAGCCGATGGTGTCCTCGCAGGGGTCCCAGGCCTCGCGATCCGACCGTTCGGCATAGTGGACACGCAGCGTGTAGCAGCCTTCCGCCTTGAAGTGGCTCTCGACGAGCTGGTCGATGCCCAGGTGCCTGTCGGGCGTATAGAGCGTGCGCCCCCATCTATCGAGCGCGAGCCCGCACCCGACATGGATACAGCCCTTTTTTGTGACCTCGACCTCGCCGGTCTCACGTGTCCGGATGTCGAAGCCGTGGACCACCCCGGTGCCGTGAAGCGCGAGGTTCAGCAGCCGCTCCCGCAGGTCGGTATCCAACTGTTCGCTCGCCAGCTGCTCCGCCGTCAGGCGCCCCCCTGCCCGATAGACCGGCAGTCGCGACCAGCATCCGTTGGTGTCACTTTCATGCTTCGACATTTTGGGTCTCCCCGGTTGTTCGTCACTCGAGGACGAGATTTCCATTCAGATTTGCCTGGTCCAGCCGCGCCGGTTCGTCGGGCCGCGCCGACCGCGTGCCGGCATCCGGAAGCGTCCACGCGCCCAGCGCGCGGCTGTCGTCCGGGCCGAGCGTGATCTCGCCAACCGCGGGGCCGAGGCCCAGTCCCGGCCGGGGGTCGTGGGCGGTGAAGTCGCAACGCACCCGGGTGTTGGCCGGGGCGAAGTTGCGCGCGATGGCCGCGGTGAAGGGCGAAAGCTCCTCCTTCAGTTTGGCCGAGCCGAAGAGGCGCACCGTGATCGTCGCGCTGCACAAGGTGCCCGAGACGACGCCGCAATCCCGGCCCAGCCGTCCCGTGCCGAGCGGCGCGGTGCAGCCGAGCGTCCAGGGGTGCCGCCGTACCTTCGGAAGCCGCGTGTCGCGACCGAGCCGGCCGCCCGCGGGATCGTCCGCCGCGGGCAGAAGCCAGTCGGCCGGACCCTCCGCGCCGTCCTCGATGGCGAAGGCACCGGGCGCGAGGCTTTCCATCACCCGTTCCAGACCGGCGCGCGTGCCGCGCATCTGCATGGCGCCCGGAAGGTCGGCGAGCAGGGCGCGGCGCTTTTCGAAGGGAAGACGAGACAGATCGCCATGCCCCAGCCAATGCAGCAGGAACCGGCTCCAGAGCGGATCGGCAGTTGCGGGGTCCACGCGGTCGGTGGCGGCCGTGATCTTGTCGTCGATGTCGTCCACCACCGCCTGGAACCCGGCCAGCGCACGGCGCATCTGGCGTTCGGACCGGGCGCCGTCGCGGTAGATCGCGGGCAGATGCTCGATCAGCGAGCGATCGGGATAGAGAACCCGCAGCGCCCCAAGGCTGGCGGGACCGGCGCAGGCCGGGACCTCGACGGTGACCCTCAGAAGCAGGAACTCTGCACCGATCTCTCCAAGATAGTGGCGGCAGACCGAGGAACCGCCCCGGCCGTAATGCCGGCTGATCGGCGTGGCGTCCCAGCCTGCATCCTCGAAGACCTTGAGCTCCGTGGACATGACATCCTGGCGGGTCGCCCTGGCGTGCGGCGCGCCGGTGAAGCCGCATGCGGCGATGGTGATTTCGGCTCCCTCCGGAGCTACGACGGTCAGATCGGCCCGCTGCCAGCCCGACCGCTCGCCAAGCGGCGAGCGCAGCACGGGCGACAACCAGGCCACGCGCCGGGCAGACGACGCCTCGTGGCTGTCGCAAATGCGCCAGAGACCGGTTTCGGTTGACGCGACGAGGCAGTCACCGTCCGATTGCAGGTCCGTGATGTGCCCGATCTTACAGGCCCCCTCGTTCCAGAGCGGCTTGAGCACCGGTCCCACATGCCCGGGCCCCGCTTCGAAGATCCCGCCGTCCTCGGCGTCCTTCAGCGCGACCGCGCCGCCGTCCCTCAAGGCGACCGGCCCCTCGGGGTCAGGTTTCGGTTTGGCTTCTTTCTCGTGCGGGACGAAGGCCCTCTTGGCGAGATCCACCACGATGAGCGTCCACCCCTCATCGTCACCGGGATCGATGCGGACCAGCCTCAGACGCCCGTCCGTGGCCGACTTCCCGACGAGGATCCTGCCCTTCGCGGGAAGCTCGACGGTCTCCGGATGCGACACGCCATCCGAGCGCAAGCGCCTCAGCCGCCGCTCTTCGTCGCGGCGCTCGACGATCAGAAGCCCGTCGCAGGTGTCGGCGGCGATGCCCTCCGGTTGCCAGCCGTCCTGCGCGAAAACGCCCAGCCGCTGACCGGTCGCCGTGTCGATGCGGACGATCTGCCCCTCCGCCAGCACCCAGCCGAACCGCTGCCCCCAGATGAGGCGGGTAGCGGAACCGGCAAGCCCGGGCGGGATCCGGGCCAGCCGGATCGCGCGCCCGTCGTCGTCGACGAACACGCCGCCATCGCGCCGGAGCCAGATCAGGCGCCCGGCGGGATCGCGCGCCAGAAGCGCGCGCGCGTCGGCGTCGGTCGTGCCGGGCAGCCGCTCAGCGACCGGCGCCCCCGGCACATCCAGCCTTGCGACGCCCCCGGCCTCCTCACGCAGAACCAGGCCGACCCCGGCCCCCGCGCCCCATTGCGCGGCCGTCTCGAACCGATAGACGCGATCGCGCGGGTGGGTCATGCGGTGCCCTCCCGAACCGGGACGATCTCCAGCGACCGCAGGCGCGGCAGGTCCCTCGGTCCAAGGCGAATCACGTCGCCATCCTTCGTCACGACACCGCCTGGACCGGACACTTCGGCGGAGCGGAAATGACGCACGTCCTCCACGAGACCGGCCAGGGCGCGAAGATCGCCGATGGTGATGTCCCGCCCCACCGGCCACGGTGCGACTTCGTTTCCGCGCGCGATATCGCTGAAACGGGCATTGAATAGCGCCGTCAGACGGGCCTTCAACTCCTTCAAGTCCGACGAGGATGCACAGACGGCTTCGAGCCGGATGTCGATGTCGCGATAGATCGGCGGTGTGACGAAGATCCGCTCTCCCAGCAACCTGGCGGGGTCCAGCGTGCGCGCCACCGCGTCGATCACGTCGGCGCGCGGCGTACCCGGCACTGTGCCCTCGGCCCTGTCGGGGATGATGATGATTGTCCAGGCGCCCTTTGCGGCGGCTCCGGGCCGGTACCGGGGGATCACCTCGAAGCGGGCCAGACCAAGCCCAGCGGCGCCGATCAGGGCGCGCAGCGTCGCTTCATCCATGGCCGCCATGCGTGTCGCCGCTGCCGACCGGGCGCGCGCGATCAGGGCGTCGAGGCAATCCGCATCCCGCCCACCGGTCCCGGCTTCCAGGTTTTCGCCAATGAGGCGTCCTGAGACCATCCAGCGCAGGCCCCGCGCCACGTTCCCCGCGCCGCCGCTCGTGCGGATCAGCGGCTTGTGGCGAAGCTGTTCGCCGATTGCCAGGACCCGGCCGTTCAAATCATTTCCAAGGCGGATCGTCCCGGCCTCGGCATCGGCCACGGCATGACGATCCTCGGGGCCAGAGGCGGCGAAGCCGTCCACCAGCGACCAGGCCTCGGGGCTTTCCAGCGCGATCCGGCCCTCGCCTCCCGCGATGTCCGCGGTCGGGAATTCGAGAACCTGGTCCGGCAACCCGGTGCCGAACCCGATGGCTTCCTCGACGTCGCGCCACCCTTCCGCGAGCGTCACCACATCGAAGCCGATACGCCTCAGCACCACGCTGCCGGGGCGGAAGCTTTCGGTCAGCCGAAGGCGGAACCATTTCGACTCGCCGGTCTTCGCCGGTTGGAACCGGATCACGCCCGAGCGGGTCAGGCCGAAACTGCGATCCGTGACCTCGTGCGCGATCCAGCCGTCGTTGGAGACGCGCCGTTCCTCGACGATGACCGGGTCCCAGTCCGGCCGTCCGGGAGACAGGGCGAAGTAGTCCTCGCCGGACCCGTTCGGGACCGGCGCGTCGCTGCGCTCCGCCGCCCGCGCCCCTTCGACGATGACCCCAAGAGCGACGGGCCGCTCTCCGGCGGCGATTGGGTGCTTCAACTCCAACTCCAGGGCCAGCGGCCCGCCCCCGTCCGCCGGTGGCAGGCGCAGCGCGTTCCGCCCCTCGGTCAGCCCCTTGCCGAGCGGCTTGCGGCCCTTGTCGGTGACCAGCCAGATCTCTTCGATTTTCGCGCCGGTCAGCCGGACATCCTCGGCCACCATGAACCGCCCGTCGGGCAGGTCATCGCTGCGAGCCACCTGCCCGGCCTCGAACTCGCGCAGCGGCAGCCCCTCGACTGTCGGCCAGACGTCGAAAACCGCCTGCCGCGC
This sequence comes from Defluviimonas aquaemixtae, assembly GCF_900302475.1. Classification (NCBI taxonomy): domain Bacteria; kingdom Pseudomonadati; phylum Pseudomonadota; class Alphaproteobacteria; order Rhodobacterales; family Paracoccaceae; genus Albidovulum; species Albidovulum aquaemixtae. The sequence continues at coordinate 655,818 of NZ_OMOQ01000002.1, read as the reverse complement.
GGGCCGGGGCGCGATCCCCATCAGCCGGGTGAAGGCGCGCTTCAGGCTCGGGCCGACATGGCCGATCCGGTAGATCTGCTGGTCGACCAGCCAGGCCAGAAGGTCGATGATCGTGATCCCGGGATCGTGAAGGTTGAAATCGGTCCATTCCGGCGCGATTTCGGGGATGAGGCTGCGGGCCTCCTCGACCAGAGCCTCGAAATCCGTGTCGTCGAGTTCGGGGATCAGGGTGTTCCGCATCAGGCGTCCTCCTCCCCTTCGCGGACCTGGATTTTCAGGTCGTCGGCGGTTTCGGTCATCACGACGTGGTGCGCGCCGATCGCCGACGCGGGCGCTCCGCCATCGAGCGAGACCTCGATCCCGGTCACCGCGTCCAGTCCGTCGATGCCGCGGAGTGCCCGGTCGATATCGATGGGCCAGACCGGACGGCCTATGGGCCAGCCCGCGCCGCCCGGCCCCCCGCGCGCCGGGTCGAAAAACGCCTTCAGCCGGTTGCGCGCCTCGGTGTCGACCGCGCCACCCTTCCCGGCCGCGACGCGCAGCGAGACCTCGACCTTGTGACGCGCGAAGAGGACGGACTGCACATCCAGGCATTCGGGGCCGTAGGCGGCGCTCATGCGGGACGCCAGCGCCACGGCCAGCGCTTCGCGCCGCGCCTTCGAATAGGTGCGGGCGCGTACCTTGCCTTTCGCCAGGACGTCGACGCGGATCGGGCCGCCCTCGGTCTCGGAGTGCTCGGCCTTGACCTGGGTGATGTCGGTGTCGAAGTCGCGCGCGATGGCTTCCAGGTCCGACAGGCTCACCGCACGATTCTGATGCCTCAGCGCAGCCGGCATCCGCGCCAGCCGCTCGGCTGCGTCGGGCGGCGTCGTGCCGCCGGCCACGGCCTCTCCGGTGAACGCCAGTTCAAAACCTGCCGGCGGCGCCAGCGGCTTGAGCTTCGTCGCGGGCAAGGCCGACGCCGGTTCCCCCCCGACCTGATAGGAAAAGGCGCGGATGTTGTCGCGGCCGGCGGGCGGAATACGCCCGCTCTCTCCCGTTCCGAAGGTGATCGTGCCGTCCGGGGTCAGCAGGTAGGCCCGCCTAGGGCCGATACCGTCGAGGCTGGGCACCTGGTGCCAAAGCACCCACTGCCCGGGCACGTTCGGAACGTCGTCCCGAACCGGGTCCGGCCGGCCCGGCTGCATGCCCTCGCGCAGCTCCTTCACCTCCTCGGAACTGAGGCTCTCGCGGACCCTCAGCTCCAGGGTATTTTCCAGGACGGGCGATTTCAGCAGCTTGACCTGCATCGACTGCTCGCCCAGCGAGGTGCCGACAATCTCTTGCCTGACCGTCTTGGCCTGAACGATGCGAACGCCATTGAGCCAGAGACCATGCACCTGCGGGCGCCAGCCCGACCGGCCGACGATCCGCAGCCAGAACAGGCTCTTGCCGAAGAGGTTCGTGCGCACCTGTTTCTCGGCGACGGTGAAGTGCAAGAGACCCGATTGCAGGAAACCGCCGGTGGGATCGCGGTCCGCAAGGGGCGCGGGTGTCCAGCCAAGGTCGGCCCCCAGCGTTTCCAGCGTGATCTCGACAAGCTCTTCCCGGTCTTCCGCCCGTGCGAACAGGGTCGAGAGCCCGAGGCTCAGCGGTTCCGAAAGACCGAGAAACAGCGTCGGTCGGTTGTTCGGGTTGCCCAGCGGCGGCAGATGCGCGCCCTGGAACACCGGATAGGTCACATCCTTCAACTTGTTGGCCGAGGTCTGGTCCAGGTTGCGCAGGTTGTTCCTCGCCACGATCCGGCCGGGCTCCTTCGCGGGCATGTTCGCGAACGAGGCGGTCAGCTGTGCGATCTCGGGCGGGCGCATGTGGCCGGTCAGGACGCTGATCGTCTGGGTCGAGGTCGGCTGCGGGGGTGGCGGGTCCACCGTGACCTGGTATTTCGGTCGGCCGTAGTCGCCGCCGACAAGGCGCGCGCGGATCCAGAGATCGTCCTGGCCGCCGATATTGACCTTCGACAGGTCCGACGGGATCGTGAAGTTGATCTTGCCCGAACGCGCCAGGTCCCGCGTCTCGTCGTCGAACCCCTTGTCCAGTCGTTTCCACCCCTTCCCGTCGAAATACTCCCACGAGAGCTCCGGCGCCTGGTAGTTGCGGTCGAGCGGTTCGAGCACCAAGGACTGCGCCGCCTTGCCCACGGGCACGATCTTCGTGTTGGTGTCGGGCGGGGCGTCCCCGGGGGCCCACTCGGCGAGTTCGAAAACGAGCTCGCTTGTCGGCAGCTCCAGGAACGTCGTCGGCAGCGTGATCGGCGCGGCCGCCCCGGGGAGCAGCATTGAGGCGGGCCTCTTGCTGGTGCCGATGCCCGAGAAGACCGCCTGCGTGCCGATCTGAGAAAAGCTCGGCGCGTCCTTTCGGGCGAGCCATTCGTCCGCCGTCGCCGTGGGGGCAACCTTGCGAGTCTTCACGTCGACCGCCCCGGCGAGGCGCGCGGACAGGTCGGCATCTTCCACCACTGTGAAAGAATCGTTCCCGCCCTGGACCGCGGCGACCATGTAGCGGTGAAAATCGCCACCCGTTTTCGCGACGAATACGAATTCGCCAGCCGCAGGCAGGTCACCCGAAAACAGCTTCACCCGCTTGGTCGCATCGTCGAAGGTGCTGTCCAGCTCGTCGTCCAGCAGCCACAGCGTGATGTCCTCGTTGCCGTCCACCGGTGTCGCCTGACCGAGCAGTACGCGCGCACCGTCGGCGTCGGGCAGAGTGACACGGTCGGCCTGAGAAACGATCCCGCCGCTATGCTCGAAGAAGAGGTTTGGACGGTCGGCGTCGGTCACGTCCGCCTTCAGCCAGGTGAAGAACTCGGTCCAGGCCGAGGGATTGAAGGACAGGAAGGCAAGGCTCTGCGTAGCGCCCGCCGTGACCAGCTGGGCCGAACGGTCCGATGTCCCCGCCAGTCCGGCGGTTATCGTTCCGACCTTGCCGATATCGTGGCGGATCGGGCGATCCAGCGCCTCGATGTTCCACTCCAGCAGGATGCTCGTTCCGGCCTGATCGTAGACCGCGACGATCGAAGGTTGCTCGTACTGAAAGCTCGTGGTCGCGCGTTGCGGCGCGATACCCGCGATCAGACCGAACCGTTTGGGCGTGCCGAGGTTGGGGTCGGGGATAGGCGTCAGGTTGCCGTCCTCGAAGTACTGCAGCTGCCCGTTCTGATCCTGACCCACCACACTTCGGTGCTGAACCAGTCCGTCCCGCCAGACGGCGCCCGCGGGAAGTGTTTCGTCGGCGATCTCGATGCCCGTGGCTTCTGTGGTGACAGCTCCGAGGGAGTCGATGCCGAAAACCCAGACCTTCTTGTCCTCGTCGGTGACCAGAAACTCGCCCGCTCCGTTCTGGAAGCTGTTCCCGACCGGTGCAAGCCGCGCCATTGCGTCCAGCGTCACCCCCGGCAACGGCACGGGCTCCCAGCTCGCTCCGACCGATGGCGTCCCGTCCGCGTCCAGGCGAAATCGCTGGACGCCCATGTCGCTTGCCCAGAGCACCTGCGCGGCCGAGGGGTTCACCCCGCTGGCGGCCATCGGCACCAGCACGATGGCCTTGCTCATCGCCTCGGGGCTGAGGCCTTCCAGATGCTTCGGCACCTCTTCCCACGTCCCGGCGCCGCCATTGCCCTCGCCGTCGGCAAGGAGGCTCGGGTCGACCTTCACCGGTATCGCGTGAAGCACGGTCGCGCCTTCGGTTCCGGACACGGCAAGCACGAGGTCGGTGTCGGCGTTCAGCGTCGCCGCCTTGACTCCGAACTCAGGCGAAAGCTTCGGCGCGTCTTCCTGGTCCGGCGCGGAGGCCGTGACCTCGAGCCAGTACTGCGGCGATACGGCGCGGTCGATGACCTGTAGCCGCCCGTTCTTGCCGATCCCGAAGACATGGGGCCGCGTTTCCCCTTTCCGGGCCAGGACAGCCGCGAGCGCCTCCAGCGTCGCGTCCTGCAAGTCGAACTTCAGCGTCGCGGTCGCCCCCGCCTTGGTGAACACTTCGGGCGCGGCCAGCGCGAAGACGTCGAAGCGCTGCGGCTCGGCCCCGAACGGCAGGAAGGCCGAACTGATCGGCAGTGGCGTAGCGTTGTGCACGGCCTGCGAGATGGTGTCGGCGGGCGGCTCGTCCTCACCCTCCAGCATCGCGACCTCGAGCAGGACCCCATCGACCCTCAATTCCTGCGCCCCGTCGCCCTCGGGCGGCACCGGACCGAGCCGGCGCATCCTGAGCCAGCGGTTTTTTATGTCCTTGGCGATCTCGAGCTCCAGGACCGGACCGTCCCAAGCTTTGAGGTAGGTCACCTTGTCGCCGTCGCGGCCCACTTCCGGCAGCGCGTGCCAGGCCGGGTCCTCCTGGTCCGCACGCTGCCCCCAGATCTCAACCGCCATCGGGGTGGCGCCGAACGCATCCACCGCCGGCGCGCCGTCGCCCTGCCGTCCCGTGATGGTCAGCGTCATCTCGGCCGGAGGGGAGACGTCGAGCGCAGCGGCGTCGCCGATATAGAACGCATGTTCCTGTTCGTCCGGCATCGCGAAGGCATCGAGCCAGGTCATACGCTGCAACGTGCCGATACCCGGCTTCAGGCCCGTGCCGCCGACCGGAGCGGTCAGCGTCACGAGCCCGTCCTCGGACACGCTCTCGATCACGCGGATGCGCACGTCGCCGTCGGCGTCGATCCGAAGCAGGTTTCCCGCCTCCAGCCCGGTCGCGAAACTGAGCCTAAGCACGCGGTCGCCTGCCCCGACCGCGCTGTCGAGAATGTATTCCAGCGCGTCGCCGACCTCGGGTTCGAGCGACACGACCGTCGCAGGCGCGGATCCGATCCGGTCCGATGCGGGATCCACGGTGAAGACGGCTTCGATCCGGGCGTTCTGGATCGTCAGGACGTCCGTGGTTTCGAACCGGACCGCACTGTCGGGCGTGTCCAGATCGAAGCCGGATCGGGCCGGCAGCGTCTCGGGCCCCTCGCGGTCCTTCGCAAGCGCCACCACCGCGTGCCCCTCGGCCGACCGGGGCTGCGGGGCAGGCACGTTCAGCATGTCGAGGAAGGCAAGCCCGTCCCGCTCGGGCGTCTTGTCGAGCCGCCGCGTGCTCTGCTCCAAGAGACGCGCAGCGATTTGTACCAGCGCACGGTCAGCGCCGCTTTCCTCGGCCACGGCGCGCCAGCCGGGCGCGAGCTCCGCGATGTCCCGCAACAGGTCTTCGCGCAGCAGGCGTCCGCGGCGCGGATCGATCGGGGGATATTCCGGCACGCCGCTCATCACCTCTCCGGAATGAAGAATGGAAAGACCGCGTTGCCCGGCTGGTTCGTCGTCCGCAGCCGGTAGTTCACATCGATCTTGAGCTCGCCGTTCAGCGCGTTGCCGACGTCGACCTTGACGCCCAGGACGTCGATCCGCGCTTCGAAGCGGCGGAGCGCATCCGTCACGGTTTCCTTGATGTCCGCGACAAGCTGCGCATCGACCGGATCGAAGACCAGTTCGTGGATGCCACAGCCGAAGTCGGGCCGCATCACCCGCTCGCCCTTGGCCGTCAGCACGATGATCATGATCGCCTGCCGCACGTCCACCTCGCCCTCGACCAAGTCGAACCGGCCCCAGCGCGGATCGAGCTGGGGTGGAAAGGCGAAGCCGCGCCCGAGGAACCGGGGCGGATCGCCGAGTGTGAGAGAGGACGCGCGCCGGGTCATCCGATTAGCACCGTCATTTCGCCCTTGGCGATGGCGTTGGGGGGACCCGCCTCGAGCACCTGGTCGCCCTGCCGCACCGCGAAGGACCCCATGATCTTGACGCTGGTCGAGCCCACCGCGACCGTGCCGCCGACATGTGGCACCACGCCGTTGACCAGCGGGCAGGTATGGAAGTCGACGCCGACCCGCCAGGCCGGCTGCCCGCCGATCAGCACGGTGACCGCCCCCGGGCCCGGAGCCAGCGGCGTGCCGTGGCTTGTCTGATCGCCCATTCTCGCTGCCGGCTGTCCCATCAGTTGATCTCCACCAATGCGCCCGAGACCTTGCAGTTCGCCGAGCCGGAGACTTCGGCCTGCTGCGCGTCGATCTTCACCGTGGGCGCGGTAAGGGTGATGGATTGGCTGGCCTCGATCGTGATCGCGCCGCCGGCCTCGATCTTGACCTTGTTGCCGTTCGCATCCTCCAGAAGCGCGAAGTCCTGCGTCAGGTGGAACCGGGGGCCATCGGCGAGCAGCAGTTCGATCTCGTGGGCGTCGCCGTCGTCGAAGCGCAACTCGTGCTTCTTGCGCGTGCGGAAGATCTTGCGGTCGTTGCCCTCGCCCTCGCCGTTCGTGTCGGGAGGCGCCTTCTGCCCGTTCCAGACCCCGCCGAGGATCACCGGATGCGTCGGGTCCTCGGCGATGAAACCAACGAGCACCTCGTCGCCCACGTCCGGCAGGGTGTAGAACCCGATGTCGCCCCCCGCCATCGGCGCTGCGACTCGCGCCCAGAAACTCTCCTGCCCTTCGGAATGCAGCTCCAGCTTGACCCGAACACGCCCGAGCCCCTCGGGGTCGCCGTCGTTGGTCGTCACGACACCGAAGGCCAGGCCTCTCGGGAAGCCATCGGAAGCGCGTTCCGCTTCGGAAGGACGCATGGCACCGAGCATGTTCATATGTTCGTCTCCTGCACGCTGACGGTTGACTTGAAGCCGCTGCCCGAGATGTCGTGGACGACGCCCGAGACCCAGTAGGTTTTCGAGAAACCGCGGCCAAGCCCCTCGAATTCAACGTTTATGTCCGGTTTGAGCTCGGGCAGCCCGATGCACTCGGCGGTGCCGGTGACGAAGTCCTGCGCCCGTTCCTCGAGGATCGCGGCGGCGCGGGCGTCGGCCTCCTCCTGCGTGTGAACCGCGGCGCGGATACGCAGGACCGGTTCTGACGACAGGGCCGTCGCGATGCGGTCGACGCCGCTTTCCGCGCCCTGGTCCAGACCGCCTTCCTGGCCGCGCTGGGCGCGTCCCACGATGGGCGCGCCATCGGTGGCCGAGGTGCCCACCACCTCGACCACGGCGACCTGCTTGGCGAGGTTGGCCTCGGGCGAGAACGTGGTCAGCCCGCCGCCCCAGGGAAGCACGATTTCGGCCGAGTCCTGGTTCTGGCGCGGCGCGAACCGGAACGTCTCGCCATTCATGTAGAAGACCGAACTCGTGCGCTCGGCCATCTTCTCGAGGAACGCGAAGTCCGTTTCCTCGTTCTGGTCGATGCGCGCGATCTCGGTCTCGCTCGAGACGATATCCGCGTCGAGCCCGCGGATATCCGCGATCTCCTCCACCGCATCGGTTTCCGGGACGCCCTCCCAGTTTCGTGTGTATTTCCCTATGGTGAGTGGGTAAAGCGCATCATAACCGGCGACCTCGAGCTCAGGAGTTCCGCCCGCGCCGAAGGTCGTGTTCAACTCGGTGACGATGCCCTTCAGAATCGTGTCCAGCCGCGCCAGTTCGCCGTATCCCAGCTTCACCTCGACCTCTGCCCCGAAGGCGAAGAGCTCCAGCAGGTCGACGCGCGAGTCGTTCTCGCCGGCGACGAACTCGCGATGCTCCCAGTTGAACGCGTTTGCGACGGTGATCGAGAACCGGCCGGCCGCGTTCACCTTCAGGTCGACCTTCACCGCCGAAACGGTCAGGAAATGGTCGCGCACCAGATCCTCGCCGCCGACGGTGACGACGAAGGCGGGGGCGAAATAGTCGCCGTGGCGCTGTTCGAGCGTTTCAACGTCCATTGCGGCCCTCGCCCAGCTTGAAATCCTCCAGGGGCGGCGTGACCATCACGTCGCCCGGCACCAGCGCCCGCGGGTCCTCGACGTCGTTGTGCGCCGCGATCACCCGCCAGAACTTCGGGTCGCCGTATTCCGCCTGCGACAGAAGCCAGAGCGACTCGGGTGTCGGACGGTGCCCGTCGACCTTTCCCAGCACGCGGTGCTTGGTCTTGTCGGCCGAGTTCCTGCGCGGGTTCTCGAGTTGCTCGCGGATCGTCCGGTATTGCTTGAACGTGACGTTCAGCGTGGCACGCACCGGCGTTCCGTCACCGAGGAACATGGTGAAGCGCTGCGAGATCTTCTCGACGATGGCGCGGAAACTGAAGGCGCCCCACTTGAACTGGACGCGCGGCGGCGCATGCGTGTCACCATCGATCGTGAGCATCTTGATGAAGTTGGCGGTGATGTCCGCCACCGACTCCCCGCCCCCGTCCGTATAGGTGTCGAACAGGAGGTCCATGCTCAGGACCTCGGCCGAGCCGTTCACGAATTGCAGGATGGGGTTCGACAGGCCGGGAACCGGGGTTTCCTGGAAGCTGGCGCTGTACTCGACGGCGTATTCGGTCGGGTTGAACAGCACCTCGACCTTCTCGCCCTCGTTCCGCCCTTCGAGGATTTCGATATGGGCTTTGACAAGCTGCGTGGTCATCGCTCAGCGCCCCCGTCTTTCCTGTTCGATGCGGATCCGCTTCTCGAACCGCTTCCAGAGTTCGGCGTCGAGCCGCGCCATGTCGACTGCGGGCGCCTTGGGTGGCGGCGGCGGCACAGGCGGCGGCGCGGCCCGTTGGACCGGCGCAGGCCGCTCGGGCGGCTTGCGGAACGCGAGCGCTGTGGGCGCCTGCGCTCTCCGAGGCGCCACCGGCGCGGGCGCGGCTGGCCGCCGCGCGCTGTCTCCTCGCGGTTCCGCGAAACTGTCTGCGCGGCTGCTGTGGCGCTCCGGACGGTTGGGCGCCGCGGCGACCTCGGCCCGCACCTCCACCGCCCGGAAGTGCCGCCCGACCAACTCCAGCCGCGCGAACCCGGTGCGGGTCGGAGCGGACACATGGCTCCGGACCTCCGAGAACAGCCTCTCCTCGCGACCGGAACCGCGCGACGCACCGTCGGCTGCCGCGGCGCGGGCGGGCACCGACGCCAGGGTCTTGACGTTGGACAGGGTGTGCAAGACCGACGCCCTCCGCTCTATCCAGGCCGTGAAGGTCTGGCGGAGCGGGAACGGTACACCGGCCTGCGCGCCCCGTGACCCGAACCGCATGGCCGATCGACCGTCGCGCCCGTTCGCGCCGCGCCCCGGCATGCCGTCGCGGCCGGTCGAAGCGGTTCTCTGCACTCGGAAGCGTCGTTCGTGGAACCGCATCTCGAACAGGCGGCGCGACAGCGTTCTGTCCACGATCCGCGGCAGCTCCGTCTCGGCGCGCACCACGTCATTCGCCAAAGAAACGACTTGAGAAACCTGACGCGACCAATTGAAAAGCAGGGAAAATCGCAGGCTGAGCGTTAGGCTCACCCGGCTGGAATTCTCCACGTGGATCGCACGGTTCGGACGCTGCGGCGCGGCCGGCCCCGCCTCGCCGGGCTTGCGGAAGTACAAGTCCGCACCGCGCCTCGCCCGTTCCGGATTGGCCGCGGATCGCGCTGGAAACGGACGCCGCACGGCCATCGGGCGCCGGGGCCTTATGCCGACGCGCGCGATCATTGCTTCGTCAACCCGTGGTGGACGAGTTCGACCGTCTCGACCGCCACGGCATTCGCCGACGCGTCGAAGTCGCCGCCCGTCCACTTGACCGGGAAGGCCCCGTCGCAGACCCAGCGCCAGGCCTCGTCCCCGACCTGGTTGAGCAGGATGATCGAGATCGTCTTCCGCTCGATGTTCCCCGCGACCACGTCCTCGTGCCAGTCCCAGAACCACGGGTCCATCAGGCCGCGCTTGAGGGTCAGCGTCGACTGCGTCGTCTTCACCGCCAGCTGGTGCTCGAAGTCGTTCACGCCGCCCTCGCGGTAGGGTTCGACCTCGGTCACGCGCTCTATGCCCATGACCGACTGTACGCCGCCCCGGTCCAGGCCCTGGGCCTCGATCCGGAACCGGAAAGATCGGAATGGATCCGTGACTGCCATCGTCAGAACGCCTCGATCGGTCTCGCGCCGCCCTCACCCGCCTGGTCGAGCCGACGATTGATCGTCGAGATCTCGCCGCACCAGGTGCGCCGCGCTTGGTGGTCGAGGCCCATGAGCTCTGCGCTCGACCAATGAAAATGAAAAGCTATGAAGGCCATCTCCTCGTAGAGCTCATCGGGAGGAGAAAGCCTCATGCCTCCCCCATCACGCCGAACCCCTCCATCCGGCCGTTGACGGCGGGCTGAACGGCGGGCGCGTCGCCATCGCCGTTCAGTTCCTCGTAGAGCGACTGGAGGAAGTTGAGATCGGCGGCGAACAGGCCCTCGATCACCTTGGTGTTGATGTCCGGCGCGGATCCGAGGTGCGTGATTACCCGCGACAGGACGATGATTGCCAGGTAGGCCGGGTTGGCCTGAACGCGCGGGTCCTTGAGCGGCAGGATCTCGTCCGCCGCCGTCGCGAGCCGCATCACGCCTTCCTTGTGCAGGACGCCTTCGGCATCCATGTAGCCCTTGGGCAGCGTGAACGGGATTTCCGTCTGGAATGTCATGATGTCCTCCAAGGGTTACTGGATCCGCCGAATGCCTTCGTTGCAGAGTTCGAGCATGTCGATGGCCACCTCGTTGCCCTTGCCGTTCAGGTCGGTCGGATCGTATTTGCAGGGCCAGGCCTTGGTGATCTCGAATGCGGCCTTTTCCTCGCCCGCCTCGTTCTGGACGCGGATCACCACGTTACGGCGCGCGTCGTCCAGCGGCGTCGCGTCGTCCACCACCAGCTGGTGCCAGTCGGCCAGTTCCAGGCTGTCGGTGACGCCCCATTTCAAAGTGATGTTGGCGTACTTGTTCAGACCGTTCAGCTTGCGCACGGTCGTGATCTCGTCGCCCTCGCGGTACTCGATGGGCTCGGTCGACATGTCGCCGATCGCCACCTCGGCGAAGCCGGCCTGGTCGATCCCGTCGATTTCGAGGCGGTATCTGAAGTTTCTGAGTGGGTCTTGTCGTGCCATTGGCTATCCTCCTCGGATCAACTGCAATCCCGGGTCATGTTTTGGCTTCGATGGTCTTCTGGAAGATGCGAAAGATGACGAACTCGGCCGGGCGCACAGGCGCGATCCCGATCTCGACGATCAGCCGCCCGTTCAGGATGTCGTCCTCGGTCATCGTGTCGAACCCGACCGAGACTGAGAACGCCTCTTCTTCCTTGGTCCCGAACAGCGCCCCTTCACGCCATTGCGTGCGCAGGAAAAGCGTCACGCTCTGCTTCACGCGGGCCCAGAGCTTGGGGTCGTTCGGCTCGAACACGACCCACTGGGTCGAGTTGTAGATCGATGCCTCGAGGAAGATGAACAGCCGGCGGACGCTGACGTATTTCCACAAGGGATCCGCCGCCAGCGTGCGCGCACCCCACATCCGGATGCCGCGGCCCGGGAAGCGGCGGATGCAGTTCACCCCGCGCGGGTTCAGCACCTCCTGGCTGCCCGTGTTGATGTCGTATTCGAGGTCGATGGCCCCGGCGACCGGGACGTTGGCCGGCGCCTTCCAGACACCCCGCGTGTTGTCGGTCAGGGCATAGATCCCGCAGGCCGCCGCACCGGGGGGCACGAGCGTCTTCACGCCGGTGCGGGGATGCGGCGTGTGATACCACGGATAGTAGAACGCGCCGTACTGTGTCGCCCGCTGGTTTCGCGGCTCGATCGTGGAAATGTCGTTCTGCCCCCGCGAGCTGTCGAGAACCGCGAAACGGAACCGGTTGCGTTCGCAATGCGTGACGATCGCCTCCTGGATCGCGAACTGGCCCGCGTCCACGTTGCCGATGCCCGGCGCGTGGACGATGGCCACGTCGCGGTAGAAGTCGAGGTCGAGCGCCGCCAGCCCCCGGAAGTCGGTGGGATCCACGATCGGGTTGCCGGCTTCGTCCGTAAGCCCGTTGAAATGCGCAAGCGTCGCGTCCGCGCCGTCGGCGCCGCCTGCAAGCGGCGCGCTGACCACGGGGTCCGGCCCCGGCGGAACCGCCGTGCCCGGCGCGACCTCGAGCGTGATCAGCGCCGACGTCGTTTCGCCGATCATCTTCTCCCAGAAGACCGAACTTTCGGGATCGAGCGACAGATCGTCGTAATCCTCGACCAGAACCGGGCGCGGGAGCCGGTCGACATCGGCGAAGGGATCGAAGATGCCCCCCGGCACCTCGCGCCCGAAATAGGCAAGCTGCAGGCGGAACCCGATGGGCTCGGGCGCACTGCCGCCCGGAGGCACGGCGATCGTGGTCGCCGGCAGCACCCGTGCCCAGATGCGGTTCCCGGCCGCGCCGGGTCCGTTCGCGCGGATCGTGTAGCCGCTGTCGTCAAGCTCGGCGGTCGCCGCGCCGTCGCCGACGATGCGCGAGATATAGCAGCGCCGCCCGCCATTATCGAAGAACGCCTTGACGCCGAAGGGCAGATACTTGTCGTCGGCGAAGACGTCGCCGAACAGGCGCAGGAACTCGCCGTAGCCGGTGACCAGCCTGGGCCGCAGCGGCCCGCGCTCGCATTCGCCGAGAAACGCGACGGTGCTGGTCGCGACGCCTTCGATGGGTTTCGGGCCGCGTTCGATTTCCTCGATGAATACGCCCGGGGCTAGATACTCTGGCATCTATTCGTCCTCCGTTAACTGCTGGGATCGACGAGGCCGAGCTGCCATTCGGCCAGCGCCTCGCGGATGTTCTTGCCAAGGTTCTTGGTCAGGTCGTCGAGCGTCTTCTCGAGGGCCTTCAGCTCGTCTTCCTTCAATTTCAGGATCGCGCGCTTGTCGTTCAGGTCATCCCGCGCGGCCTGAAACGCATTCCAGGCGCCCTCGATGTCATGGTCTTCTGGCTTGATCAGCTTGGGCTCGACCATCCCCGAGAAGAAGTCCCCCGCGGGAAGCGGCGTCGGCGTCGTGTCCGCGCAAGGGTCGTGTTCCGGCTCTTGCTCCCCTTCGGACCGGCACCCCTCGGTCAGAAGCCAGAAGGCCGTCGCCTCGTGGCCGGTCTGCGAGAGCTTGGTGATCTCGTCCTTGGCGGCGCTCATCTTCTTGTGTCGGGCCGCGACCCCTGCGGCGAGTTTCTTGACGTGTTCCAACCTGGTCGATGCCGCGGCGAAGGTCTTCTCGGCCTTGGCGACCTCGGCGGCGGCGTCGCCTACTGCGCCGCGCTTCCAGACATTTTCTTCGGATGACTCCCTGGCATCGGGGACGAAGCCTTTCAGGCCGATCACCTCGGCTTTCTTCTCGTCGATCTCATCGACAAGGCCCTTGATGCTCTCCTTGACCTTCTCGACGCCCTCCGGTCGGAGTTCCCGCTTTAGATCGGGCAGGAGACCTGTCCGGAACGCCTCCAGTTCCGCCTGCGCGGCCTTCAGCGCCGGATAGGCGGCTTCGTACTCCTTCTTCGAGGTCGAAGCCGTTTCGACGAGCTTCGAAAGATCGGCGATGTTGTCCTTGAGGGAGGCGGCCTCGAAAGCGGCATCGTTCGCCTCCTTCTTCAACTTCTCCAGTTCGTCCCTCAGGTTGTCTTCTACGCTCATGTCGTCGTCTCCCTGCGTTGGAGGTGTCATGTCGGCAGGTCGATCAGCCCGACGCTTTCGGTCCGCATGTCGGTGACGTCCTTCGGTCCGTCGGTCTTCTCGACCCCGTCGAAGAAGGCCGTCACGTGGGCCGTCGTGGTCAGGGGAAAGCTCGGCGCCGCCCCGGCGGTGTCGTCGGTCTGCACCCGGACCCGCACCGCGAAGGCGCCGCGCTTGCCGCTACGGGTCTCGAAATCCTCGGTCGTCCCGGCGCCGGGTATGTCCAACGCCGCGACGATGCGCGCGCCCTCGATCTCCTTGCCGTCGCGCTCGACATGGCCACGCAGGACGGCGGTCTCGCCGTCGACCACGCGCTCGGGCGAGAGGTCGAGAAGCGGCTCGGCCCGCGGCGGCTTGTTCGGCTCGACCACGTCCACCGGGAACGCCGCGACCGGCAGGTACCCTGCGCGGGAGACGTCCAGCTCCACCTGGAACGGCGGAGCGCCGGGCAAATCCTCGAAGAACAGCGCCCCGCTCAGGGTCGGCCGCGCCTTGACCCCAAGACCGACGATCCGGGCGGTGATGCCGCGCTGCACGATCTTTCCGGTGAACCGGTCGCGCGGCACCACGAGGCAACTCGCCGTCCGCGCGCGACCCTCGCGGTCGGCGAGCGGATCGAAGACGATATCGAAACTGTGGCTCATGCCTCCACCCTTCCGAAATCGGGCGGCTCGGCGGATTGCCCGGCATCGAAGCGGCGGCTGCTCACGCGCTCCGCCAGATCGGGCACGACCGCGTCCACGAAGACCGGCGAGGCGAGATAGACGACCGACGTGCGATACGCAGTGCTCGCGTAGAGCCCCCAGACCCGGCTCAGTTCCTCCATCGGGTAGGGTTCGGGTGTCAGCCGGATGGATTGGTCGGGCATCAGCGGCGGACCGAGCGTCGGGTTGGCCTCGAGCTTCGCGAGGATCAGGCCCAGCCTCGACAGGTCCTCGGTGCCGCCCGCCGCACCGATGCGATTAACCGAGATGACGTACCGCACGTCCAGAGCGAGCGCCCTGCGGCGTTCGCCGCCATCCACGACGCGCGGCTCGTTCCGCATCGACCTGTTCGGCTCGATATGGAACAGGAACAGCGAGACGGGCGCCTCCGTCCCGCCCTCGGGCAGGTCCAGCGGACCCAGGCGGACCGACTGATCCGGCGTCGAGAAGGTCGCGTCGCCCACGGCATCGTGCAGCAACAACTGCAAGGCGCGCGTGGTCTGCTGGAGAACCGCGTGGCTCATGCCCGGCCCCGCGTGATCAGCGCCCGCGACGGCGGGTCCTCAAGCGCCCGCTCCGCTGTGAACTGGCCCATCTTGATCAGCTCCGCCCGGGTCGCCGCCATGACATGGCGCATCTCGATCACCCCGCCGTCCGAGGCCGCGGCGAAGGCGGCGTTCACCGCGATCTGCTGGATCGACCCTCCCGACAGCTCCAGCCGCCGGGCCAGGAACGCGACGTCCAGGTCCTCGGCGCAGGGCGCGGTGTCGGGAATGGCGCGTTCCCAGATCATCTGGCGCTCGGCCGCGTTGGGGAACGGAAAATCGATCACGAAGCGCAGCCTCCGCAGGAACGCCGGATCGATGTTGGCCTTCAGGTTGCTGGTCAGGATGACCAGGCCCTCGTAGGCCTCGATGCGCTGGAGCAGATAGGCGACCTCCACGTTGGCGTGCCGGTCATGGGCGTCCTTGATCTGCGTGCGCTTGCCGAACATGGCGTCGGCCTCGTCGAACAGCAGACACGCCGAAGCCGCGTCGGCCGCCCGGAAACAGGCGTCGATGTTCTTCTCGGTCTCGCCAATGTACTTCGAGACGCAGCGCGACAGTTCGACCTGCATCAGGTCCACGCCGAGGGCGCGGGCGATGACCTGCGCGCTCATCGTCTTGCCGGTGCCCGACGCGCCGCAGAACAGCGCCCCGACACCGCGCCCGTAGGAAAGGCGCCGGGAATAGCCCCAGTGGTCCAGGACCGTCGGACCGTTGACCACGTGCGTGGGGACCGCCTTGACCTGCGCCTCGATCCTCTCGGGCAGCACCAGGTCCGTCCAGTCGAAGTGCAGTGGCGGACGCCGCACCGTCGCCGGCGCGTGGCGGATCGACACGTGCCGCGCGGCCTCGAGCATCAGGTCCTCGGTGTCGGACGTGTCGCCCGCGCGTCTGCGGCCCGCAGCGAGTTCCGCGACCAGCCTGATATCGGACAGCCGGAACCGCAGCCGTGCGGCCAGCCCCGCACTGGTCTCTTCGTCGGACCCCAGCCCGTTGTCGCGCATGGCGAAAGCCCAGCGCTTCTTCCGATCTTCCGCCTCGACCCGACCGATGTTCAGCGCCACCGTCGCTCGCGCTGCCTTGGGGGCCGAGGCGACCCCATCCAGCACCAGTCCGTCGACGAGACCCTGCAGATCAGTCGAGAGGCACAGCGACCGCGCCGCGTCGCTCGCCTGGTCCAGCCCTTCGAGCAGCAGCACGGCATCGTGCAACCGCGCGTGAAGCGCGAGGTCGATCAGCTTCTCTTCCGACTCCAACGCCCAGGCATCGGCCCGCAGGACCGGCCGGCCGATCGCCAGAAGCGCGGCGGCCACTTCCTCCGCCCCGTCATGTGCGCCGGGCGCGATGGTGGCGACAGGATCGGCGACGTGGGTGAAAAGCCGCTCCAGGTCCGCCGTCAGCTCGGCGAGCGCCGGCAGCGCCGCCGCCTGCAGCCACCATCCGCCGCCGCCGCGGGGCCGCTTGCCCAGCATCAGATCCAGAATGGCCGGCGCGGCGCGGTAGCCCGGCTGCGGCTCGCCCGCCCGATCCGCCGGCGCGGGTGCCGGGCGGACGAGGCCGTAGCGCGCGAACAGCCGCCGCCCCGTGACCAGCGCGGTGAACTCGGCGCCGACCAGGTCGGGGTCGAGCAGATGCGCCAGCGTCGACCCCGAGGGCCGCGGCTCGGCATAGTTGTTCTGCAAAAGCCCGTAGGCCCAGGCATAGCGCTGATCCAGATCGGGCGCGGCCGCCAGGCAGATCGCGCGCACCTCGGCGGGTTCCAGCGCGAAGGTGCGGAACAGGCGCTGCTGCCAGAGCGGCGTTTCCAGCATGATCCCGAAGAGCCGCGCTTCTTCCGACGTATCCGCGGCGCCGAAGCCAGCCATAAGTGCCGCAAGATCGCCGGACCAGCCGCCCGCATCGCCGCCGCGCGCGGCCACGAGCCGGTCGAGCGCAAGGGCGAAGGCCGCATCCAGCCAGTCCGTCACCGATCGCAGGGCGGACTCCCCGCCATGCCGGAAATGCGGCAGTGCCAGCGGCGGCTGAACCGGGCGGACGTCCGAGAGCGAGATGACCTTCGGATGCGCGGTCTGCTCGGCCAGGCCGATGGCGTCCCGAAGCCGCGCGGAATCGAGCTGGTTCAAGGCGATCTGCACGTCGGTGCCTTCGCTCGACACCAGGATAACGGCCACGAAGGGCGACCGGGGGAGCGGATGGACCTCGTTCTCGCCCGCGCGGTCCTCGAGGATGAGAACCGTCGGCTGGTCGGCGGCCAGGTGGCGCTCGACATCCTCGGGATCGACCAGCGCCGTCACGGACAGGTTGGGATCGTCTTCGAGGAGCGCTCTCAGGCCATCCGCGAAGGCACGTCGCCGAAACGGTCCAATGAAAGTGCGCGTCAGCGCCATCAGGCTGACTCCCTAACAAAGAGGCCTTCAGGCTCTCAAAGCCGCCTTCCCCGGCCAATCGGCTGAATGTCCAGAAATCGATCCGGTCCGGAGGATACTGGTTAGCGCAGGTCCGCGTCGATCCTTCAGCCAGGAGCGCCCTGTATCCTTCGGCCAATCGCCGCGCGCCGCTGCCACAGGATCGGACCAGACCAAACGAAGCTGAAACGACCACTTGGATCGCCTGCGCTGGCCCAATGCCATGTTCATCGCGTCAAGAATGAGCTGCATCCTCACGTTCGTCTCCATGGTCCAGCCAACAATCCGCCGCGGGAAGGCATCAAGGACGACGGCGAGATACAGGAAGCCGGCCCAGGTCGGCGCATAGGTGATGTCCACCACCCAGAGCATGTTCGACCCGTCCGCGTAGAAGTTGAGGTCGATCAGGTCAGCGGATGAAAGCACACGGTCATCGCGGATCGATCAGATTTCAAAAAATACAAAGATCCCAAAGTCAAATCCTTTGTTGCTGCGCCTTCGAAAGGAAGAGTTCTTCCGAGGTACACCTCCAATGCAATCCATTGATCGCATCGCAACGCATTTAAACGATCATGGTACACCCTGCCTCATAGTTTACTGGGGTTCTCGCAGTTTCTTGAAGCCCCCTACGGACTCCCGCCTCTCCCGAACCCGGCCTTGGTTCAATGGCGGCAAGCCCCGCGAAGCGAACCTCAATGGCAACAACATAGAAAGGCCATACTCCGGGCGACCTACGGATCCGTCGAACCTGCAACCACCAATTGCGAGAGCCCGGTTGAGCGCTCATGAATGCAAAAGAGGCCAATCTCTGCCCCGTAGCCGAAATGCCCACGACGCAGCGCGATACCATGCGATCGAAACATGAACATCAGTTGCACAAGACACCACGTAAGCTCCTGAAATCACGTCTCAATCGCTAACATCCATCACCAGAACGACGCCGATTGGACGCTACTCTACGCCGTCGCAGTTGGTTGCGGGGTGATTTGCACCTACGGGGCTAAGTCATTGATATTGCTCGGGCCGAATGAACGGCGATGTCTCGCTGCTCGCCAAGACACTGAAATTAATATGGTTTCTTGAGGGGTTTGGTTGCGGGGGCTCGCAACTCACGATTTCTGCGGTTGGTCGAGAAGGTGGTCCCGCGGGTCGCAGCGTAGAGTCGCCAGGCGCGGCGTGAAAAGGTGCGGGTTACGCGATTTCAGCTTTCTCGCCTGCAAAGGAGCCCGCCGATATGCCCTGTGCACATGATCCGCAAACACAAACTGCCCAAACGTCTGTGACGCCTTGGGTTTCGCCCCGATCCTCCAAGGGTCCTAAAGTAGGATTTTCGGAGCTTACAAGTCTTGGAGCGCACAGGACTGGCTCCCAACGTTCACTGGCGCCTAAGAATATGATATTATTTACATTCTCTATGTCTGGTACAATCGTTCGGCTCGGTCGCGACTGGCGGCGGAAGCGCTGATCTGCTGCTTACAAGGCTACTTCCTGAGCAGGACGAACCTGATCCTCAGACTTTGGCCAGGTCGTTCAATCCGAAAAATGAGTTCGCGGAGCGGCAAACTGCGCGGCTACCCGGCTGATCTTCGTGTGCAGGCGCCGCGCCTGTGAGCAGCCCCACAGAACCAAGAGAGACGCAATGCTGATCAAGACAACCCAACACTGGACCCGTCCAGTAACCTCTACCGCAACCGTCCGCGCCACGCGCACCACAAGTGCCGCTCGGGCAGTCGTCGGCGGCTGCGAGGGCTGCCACCATCAACAAGGGCCCGCTGTCCTGCGAGAACCTCCGTGCGTTCTGGCCTATGGCGCACTCCGTCATGGAGGTGCGGGATGACTGACAGCTCCCACAGCACCGACCCCTTGGCTGCCATAGATCGCATTGATCAGGATCCCACACAGCACAGCGACCTCAAGCATAATGCCGGGATCGAAGCTGCCGACGCGACGGTTGACCTGGTTTGGTCCGGCGGCCCGGCTGCTGATCACAAGACCGCGATGGTCCTTGATCCGCTTCTGCATCTGCTGGCCAATGGAGAGAGCCTGACCTTGTCCTTTGCCCACACCCCTGGCTCCGCAGAGACGGGCACGCATCGGCTTCGCCTGTCGGTCCGAGCCGCCGCTTTCGGGAAAGAACCGGTGCAGATCACGAATTCCCTGTGTTCCAAAGAGGCGAGGGCTACGTTTGCGCGCACCGTCGAGGCCGCATGTCCCGGTCTGCGGGCGCGGCCAATGGACGAGATCCACCCATACAAAATCTCACCAGCCAAAACCCACCGTCTTGATCCGGCGGGACGCATCCTCGATCTCTGCAGCCGAAACGACGCCAAAGGCCCAAGAGGAAAGCCCAGCCTGCGCGACGTCGACGCCCCAGGTTTGCGACTGCCCCTGCACAGCGCACCGGCGCTAGTCATCGAGGATGCCCTCCGGGCCCTCGAATGCCTCTCCGAGGGATATCGCCTAGACATAACCTTCACCGCCTTTAGCCTCACGCTCCAAGAGAAGGTTCTCCTTAGCGAAGGCTTGCGCCAGATCCGGCCCAGCTACCCTAACATCATGGAAGACCCGCTGGGCAGCCGGCGCGCGATGTTAGACGCCCGCCTCCTCGATGCTTGGATCGCCTCAGAACGGGGGTGGCGCGCCACCTGCACCCTCACCCTCATTGATGCCGCCGCGGCTGTGGTCCCGGTAATCGGAACGCATCTCCTGACCAACTTGCAGGGTGCAAACGAACCGCGCGGCCTGCCTCTCCTCGATCTCTCCCTTGCCTGGCCGGAGGGAATCTGGGGTCCCCGGATCCTGCCGGCCGCGGCCGTGCTTGAGCGGCTCGGGTATGCCGGCGCCGCCCGGCTGGCCCGGCCGGTCCGGAGCGTCGGTGAGGGCCTTTACCTGGGAGAGAGTGCGGAAGAAGAGCCCCTCCAGATCCCGCGTGCGGACCTCAGCCGCCACACGATGATTCTTGGTGCCACGGGAACCGGCAAATCCTCCCTGATCCGGTCTTTTCTCGCCCAGGATATCTCGGCCGGTCTTCCGGTGGTTCTGATCGATCCCCATGGCGACCTGTATGCGGAAGCCGTGTCTCTGTTCGGGGAGAGCCTCGAACAGCGCGCAATCCGCGCCGATCTCTCGGAAGACGGCGCGCCCTTCGGCCTCGATCTGCTCCGTGGTCCGGCCGGTAAACAGGAAGTCCACGCCAACTATGTGGCCAGCCAGCTGGCGAGCATCTTCCAGCGGGTCCTCTACCCTGACGTTTCTGAAGCGTTCGGTCCGATGTGGGCGAGCTTTTGGCGTTCTAGCCTGCTTTTGCTGATGCTGGCCCGGAGTCCCGACAATCCCGACATGCCCCTTGTGGCCACCAACGGAGGCCCGGACCTGGCCGATTTGGAGCGAGTGTTCTGCGATCCTTCCTTCCGCAATACCCTGCTCAAGACGTGCCCGGATGCACAGGTCATCCGCTTCTGGCGGGACATCGCCACGAAGGTCGATGGCGAGGCCAGCTTGGCCAACATCACTCCCTATATCACGGGCAAGCTGACGATGCTGACCGGCAATCCGCTACTGCGCCCGATCCTGACAAGCCGCGAAAGTGTGCTGGATGTTCGTGCTGCGGTGGACGCGGGTCAGTCGATCCTCGTCAACCTCGCCAAGGGGCGGACCGGAGAGGCCGACGCAGCCCTCATCGGGGCGCTATTCACGATGCAGATCTCCGGGGCACTTCTGGCCCGCTGCGCCCGCCCTGCCGCGGCACGTCCAACGCTCAGGCTCTACTGCGACGAGGTACAGACCTACGCCACCGACGGCCTTGCCCAGCTCCTGGCCGAAGGCCGCAAGACCGGCGCCGAACTCACCCTCGCCACCCAGGACCTGACCTCCTTCGGGGGATCCCAACAACGCGGTAACTGGGCCGGCACGGCGCTCTCCAACGTCGGCAATCTTATCACCTTCCGC
Source organism: Defluviimonas aquaemixtae (assembly GCF_900302475.1). Classification (NCBI taxonomy): domain Bacteria; kingdom Pseudomonadati; phylum Pseudomonadota; class Alphaproteobacteria; order Rhodobacterales; family Paracoccaceae; genus Albidovulum; species Albidovulum aquaemixtae. The sequence goes on along the minus strand of NZ_OMOQ01000002.1, from coordinate 634,744 downwards.
GTCGGGCCTGCCGACGCCAGATTGCTCTCGGATTGGTACAGGCCCGACGGGATCACCGAACAGACCCTCATGCGCCTGCCGGACCGGGTGTTCGCGGCGAGGACGCTGACGCACGGCGTGCCAGAGAGGGCGAGGCTTGGGCGGACCGAGGAGACGGGCGGAAACGGGACTTCCAGAAGCCCTGGCACGCCGACTACAATTCAAACGATAAAACGTCTTTCCACAAGCTAGCATCAGCCCCAAAGGTCATCTTCTAATGGACAAAAACAACAATGACGAAGCGATCACAGCGGCGGCCATCTCGCTACGCATCATAAGGGAGGTCATCTCGCTGCGCGAAGAAGCCAACGATGATCATCAGAGACTTCAGTACGAAGAGGCCATCAAGAAGCTAAATCGGGCTCTTGATCTGCTCAATTCCATCAATCCTGAAAGTGAGCCGCACGGCAGTCCCATCAAACACCAGATCCTCTTGAGCCGTGGCCTGAACCACAGCGCTCTTGGTCGGGCGCCGAACGCTCTAGTGGATTTCGACGAGGCTGCGCGGGTGCTCGAAAAGACAGAGGATCTCGATATTGATCCAGGAAACCTGGGCTCCAAGGCAACAATTGCAGCTAATAGGGCAAACTGCCTGATCAATCTCGAGAGGCATCCAGAAGCGCTGATCGAGTATGAAAAAGCTCTTATCCTATTCGATCAAGTCGCACTCGAAAATTCTGATCATGCCTTTAAGGAGGCAAGAATGGTAGCGCTGTCGAACTATGGCGCTCTTCTTTTCCAATCTGGAAGAAATGATGAGGCGCTACATTGGCTGCGCCAAGGGTCTTCGGAAATGAAGAATGCAAGGCTCACAGATGGCGATACCAGCATCTTGGAGCACGAAATAAACTCAAGGTATAATCTCTTTCAGTGCTTTTTGGACCGCGGTGAGAGTCAACAGGCGCAGGAACAGGGCTCGGAGCTTCTCAAGTTGTTTGACGCTTTGGACCCTCATGACAGGCATCGGCTTTCGCTAGAAGAGGCCAAAGTTTATAAAGCTTTTGCAGATTTGCTTGAGCGGTCCGATGTTCCATACGAAATTGTCAAAGAATGCTACGATATCGCACTTGCCAGCATCAGAAATTTTTCGGAGGAGCATGATGTACTCTTGGCAGCGCCGGACACAGTTTCGGTTCTTTGCAGTCGCGGAATATGGCTTCTTAACAAAGGCGACTTCAAGCCTGCGCTGCAAGACTTCGATCAGGCTTTGTATCTTCTCGGGCTTGCAACTCAGGCGGGAAGAATGCCTCGTCCAGAAAAGGATGCGGGCACGCTTCTCCTGAATCGCTCGCATTGCCTATTTAGACTTGGGCGTCGCGATGAAGCCCGGACATCTTGCGACACCGGCACGCAATTACTTTCTCAATTTGCGGGTGCTGGAGCGAGCGCAAATCTCGGCCAAGCGTATAGCCTGGGTCTTCTGATCCGTGTGACCGAAGTCGAGCAATCCAACGCGCAGTCGGATGTTATCCGCAGGCTGGCTAGCCTTTTGGGCCTAGGGAAACACCGCAAGAAGAACGTTGAGTTGCATGCTTGGGCTCGCGAAAAGAGCGCATTGTTGGTCGACATCGTGGATCTGGTCAACCGCAAAGAAACTGACACTCATTTGAAAAGGCTACGATATTGGTTCGGTGTCTTCCATCTGCAGTGGTGGTCCTTCGCCGTGGCTAGAGAGGGCGAGGATCAGGAAGCGGCAAAGGCGATGAAGGATATCGTCCTCGCGCTGCAAGGACGGCAGGTTGTGGCGGAGCTCTTAGAGGAAGCGCTATCGGCAAAGGGGGCGGGGGTGGACGCCAGGATTCGGGATTTTGCACTGAAGCGTCGGGAACTGCGGCGACTACTGACCGAACTGCAGGTCCTTGAAGGGGATCCGCTCGGGAGACGCGCAGATGGAGACGATGGGCACGACGATGACGCTTCGGAAGGCAGCACTCGACGCGTCCGCGGGTTCGAGGGAATGGCGTTAGCAGTTGAGGGCGGTCCGGCACCGGTTGACCGCCGGGCCGAGATCGAAGCGAAGAAGGAAGAGATCAGGACGGCCCGCAAGCGCTACGAGGCGCTGAAGGCTGCGGCGGCCGAGGTGCCGGGGTACGAGATCCTGGCGGACCCCGTGAAGCAGATCACGGTGGAGCGGCTGCAGTCTGGGCTGGGGGCGGAGGAGCTTCTGGTGCTGGTTCTCCCGCATGAAGACCCCGATGCCGAGGCGGCGGAGAAGGTTACGACGAGCCACCTTTGGGTGCTGGGCAAGACCGGCGCGCCGCGTCTGGTGCATGCGCCGACGCCCTCGGAGGATGTCCCCGGGGTGGCGGACTTGGCGGCGCTGTTCAGGCGTGCGGGCGCTTCGCTGAGCGTTGCCCGAGGCGGTGTGCGGAAGTCGCCGGACCGGCCCGGTGCCGACAAGCCCGAGCCCCTGCCCGAGGCGATGCTCGGCACCGCCTGGTCCGAGATCGAGCGGGGGATGCGCCAGCTGATCTGGACGCCTCTGGAGGCGAGCGGGGCTCTGGAGGGAGTCTCCCAGGTGACGGTCTGCACAATGGGCGCATTCCACAACTTGCCGGTAGCATCCGGGGCGCCTGAGGGGCTGACGGTGCGCAGCGCCGGCGCGCTGCCGATCTTTGCCCTGAGCCGGGGTCTTTATGCCGGCCCCGGGAACGAGGCCAGTGACGAGGCCAGCGCGCCGACCAGACCGGCGGCGGCGGTGGAGGCCCCAGTCGCACTCTTGTACGATGACGATGTGAAGGCTTCTTCAGACATCCCGCAAACCGGTGTGGAGATCGCAGCGAGCCAGTGGCTCTGGGAGCGCGCCCGGGACGGGGCGGTGATCCGAGCGAGCGGGGTGCGCTTCGCGGAGGCCGAGGGTCCGGTGGTACGGCTCGCCCATGCGGCCTGTCATGGCACTGTCGACGGCTCAGTGACGCCCCCGCTGCCGATCCTAAAACTGGGGAGCGGGGTCACGGAGCGGGACCTCGTGCGCCGTCCGGTGGTCGAGGGCTGGATGTTCATGGCCTGCGTCGTGGGCCAGAACTTCGACGACCTGATCGAGGGCACCCCGGTGGGCCTGGTCAACGGGGCCCTGAGGAACGGCGCGCAGACGGTGGTGGCCTTTCTAAGCCCCGTGCCCGATACGATCGGCCTACTGACAGGCCTGACAATCACCGCCCAGGTGAGCCACCGCGGCATACCCTTGGGGGCGGCTGCAGACCACGCCCGACGTGTGCTCGACCCGACCCATCCCGAGGACGACCCCGAGCTGATGCGTCTGGTGGCAGAAGCCCTAGCCGCGCACAGGGCCGAGGACTTCGCCCGAGAACTCGCCGCGGGCGGGACGCCGGCCGGACTCGAGAAAGATGTCCCGCCTGTGCTCCGTATCTGGACGGATTTCATCGGCCTGGCCGAGACGCTCGCGGGGGCCGAGTCTCCCCCGAGCGCGGCCGAGCTCGCCCCGATCCTGGCGCGCCACATCCACCCGCGAATCCCGGCCGAGACGCCCGAGGACCGGCTGCGCCTTGGCGTACTGCAACACGCCCTCGTGGTCTTCGAAGGATACCCACAGGGCTGAAGCCAGCACTTTTTTGACCCAACCCGGCAAACCGGACCGGTCACCGGCTGATCTCCAGGCACAGGGGACGCAATCCCCTGGCGTCCAGAACAGGAGATCGAAACGGACCACAGCCCCCGCCACACCCGCCGCGGCCCCAAGCCTGCCCATGCCCGCCGGTCACAGCCCGAGCATGGGATGCGCCAGCTGATCTGGGCGCCTCTGGAAGAAGGTGGGGCGCTGGAGGGGGTCTCTCAGGTGACGGTCTGCACAATGGGCGCATTCCACAACCTTCCGGTGGCCTCCGGGGCGCCGGAGGGGCTGACGGTGCGGAGTGCCGGGGCGCTGCCGATCTTTGCCCTGAGCCGGGGGCTGTATGCCGCCCCTGGGAACGAGGCTAGGGTGCCCAGCCGCTGGCTCTGGGAGCGCGCCCGGGATGGGGCGGTGAAGTGGACCACCGCTGGACAGACTTTCACGGCCTTGCAGAAGAGCTGACCACCCGCGAGGCTTCCCCGAGCGCAGCCGAGCTGACCCCGATCCTGGCGCGCCACATCCACCCGCGGATCCCGGCCGAGACACCCGAGGACCGGCTGCGCCTTGACGTCCTGCAACACGCCCTGGTGGTCTTCGAGGGCTACCCCCACGGCTGACGCCAGCACTTGTTTGACCCGACCCGGCAAACCGGGTCGGTCACCGGCTGATCTCCCGGCACAGGGGACGCAATCCCCGCCACTCTGCAGCAAGGGAGATCACCATGCAGACCAATATCGATAAGGGCGACACCATGCTCTTTACACTGAAAGGTTCAGAAAGCACTGTCCAAGATCTAATGCGCTCCCTCGTTGCGCTACAAATCGCGGTACGCAACACTGAGCGAAAAGCGGATTCAGGCGTAACCGATTACATGATCAGGCAGGACTACGAGCCTGATGTCGACTTTGAACCAATCAGAGAAACGCTAGCGCACATTTCAAACGACCTGGAACTTTTCGAACGTAGAATCGAAAGACATCTGGGCGCCGTCGAAGTCCTTTACCGCTTCGAGCACGTGGACACGGAAGCAAGCGAATAAAAACGCTGCTTCGAAGATTGCCCGGACGGTCGCTTCTGCGTGGCCATCAACGGCGCGAACATAGCGAGCTCTGACACCCTCAACGGCGCTGTGCTTCAAGCCATCGGATGGACCCAACACAAAGTGCGCACCCCGATCACGGCATAGTAATCCGCCATCGGACAGCACCGCCTCGGTCGGGCCCATACGGGCCTGGCCGGGGGCCCTGACATCAGGCCCAAGACAGACCCTCGGCCAAACCCTCTCATCCATCTCCGCGAAAAAACTTCGCCCAATCCGGCAAAACGGTGGCCTCGGCGGCTGATCCCATAATGCAGTTAGCGTTGGTCGCCCAGGCGGAACGCTCAAAGGTGAGTACGAATGATCCACACTACCGCACCGCAACCCTCAACAGAAAGGAGGCGCCCATGGCTGGCTATGGCGGCGGCTCCAAGGCGCTCCCGCTTTGGCCGCAGCGCGCGGCCCAGCCGTTCCGCCCCTCAGGTGGGGTGGCACCCAACCGGCTCGGCTACCCCGCTCCATCCCAGAGCCCTTTTAGCCGCCCGTCATCTCAAGGACCTGAACCATGACTGACCCTGATCTTCCGTCATCACCCGAACCCGCAGAGGCCAGTGTGTTCGATGGCTTGCCAACCTCGGTGCGAGAGCTCTTTGCGCGCTATGCCGTGGTGACCCTGCCGCACGCAGCGGACCTGGTTGCCCGGCTGGCGACAGACCGTCGGCTTGCCGCAGATGCCGGTGTGAATCTGGCCGATCTCGCTGAGGCAACCGAGCGGCTCAGCAAGGCGCTGCCCATCGAAGCGGTCCCGCCGTCACCCTACGCCGAGATCCCGTCCGGTGTCCCGACCTTCGAGGACCCCGGCGAGACCGGCGCCCACGAGACGCACGCCGACGATCCAGACGACTCTCCCCCCTCACCATGGAAGGAGGCCCCCTGATGCAGGAGCCGAACTACATGTCCTTGCCCAGTGCCGCCGAGATGACAGTCGATGCGCTGGGGTTTTCCAACGCCGCGGTCGCGCGGATGAAACGGAACGGCATTGTCAGCGCGCTTCAGCTGGCAGAACTTGCGGTTCGCGACCCGCGCCAGCTGAAAGCGGCGACTGGCGTCTCAGGCACCAAGGCGATCCGCCTCGTCGTCGAAAAACTCGGGCCGCTTCGGGACTTCCAGAACGTGGCCACGACCTTCGACGTGATCTCGACCTCCGGTGTTCCGCTGCAAGAGCCGCCGGCGGCCCTGGCTATGACCGCGGCAAGCGGAGCCCCCGAAGATCAGATTGCGGCGCTCCTCGCGGCGCGGACGCTTCAGCTGCCGTCTCGCAAACTCCTCGTGGAAAAGATGCAACCGGTCGGAAACCAGGGTCCTCATGGAACCTGTGTCGGGTGGGCGGCCAATGCCACCCACGAGTACCGGCTCGGCCGCCAGATGTCGCCGGGCTATGCGTACCGGGGCGCGAAGTCCCGGGACAACTACCCGGGCGAAGGCAGCTGGCTGAGGTTCGCGATGCAGCATGGCTTCGAGATCGGGCATGTGGACGAACAAAGTTACCCTTACACCGCGGCAATCCGGGAACAGCCGATCTCGCTGCTGGCGGCCCTTGCCGGACAGAGCCGGACCATGGGCCATGTCTCGTTGCTCGGCGCGAAGCCAGAGCAGGTGCCCGGGCTGATCAAACTGGCGCTGTGCGGCGAGCTGCATGACGATCTCGGGCCGATGCCCGTGGCGGTCAGCGTAAAGCTCTACGAGAGCTTCGTCTCGACCTCCACTGCACTTGATGGGTTGATCCGGATGCCGCTGCCGGGCGAAAAACTGCGCGGCGGCCATGCCATGTGCGTGGTCGGTTACATCGATGCCAAGGACCCCGAAAACCCCTTCGGAATCGATTATTTCGCAGTTCGGAACAGTTGGGGTACAAGTTGGGGGTGCCACAATCCCTTTGCTCTTGCCGGACATGCCATGATCCCGACCCAATACTTCAGCAATCAAAATCTCGTCGAAGCCATGGTCAACATTGGAGGAGGCCTGCGATGATAAAGCTGGAGCGGGCCATAAGTGCCTTTGAAACTGGCCTCACCCGATCCGCCGATGGGCGGAGCGGAGGCAGCCCTCGCCTCGAGACCGGCAACCCAACCGGCAACACAACTTTCGAGAAATTGCCGGAGGACACGGGCACTTTGAGTCCTGAGATAGCGGAAATCATCTTCGCTATTAACTTCCTCGTACCGTTCCGGCACCCGGACCCGAAGAAGCACAATTGGACGTATTTTGCTGCGGTACCGGAGAACCTGGATACGCCGCTTGAGCGAGACGTGCTCGATGCCATTCTGGATGAATCAGACACCATCATTATGGCAATGGTGCAGGGGAAAGCCGCTCGAACGGCAAGGAGGCACGACCGAAAACTGCGGGACGCAGCCAGCGAGCGAAAGTCCAGTGGCCGGCCTGCGGTCAGCATTACCGCGCTCGACATAGCAGGGCAATGCATGCAGCGTGTTTACAAGAAACTCTACAAGGACCGTGACAAGCTCTTTGAGCCGATAGGCCCAGAACAGCGGGCACCGACCTATAGGGATGTCCAGAAGATTCTGAACTACTACTGCTTCAGCGTTCCGAAACTCATGCTGAGCGATATTCCAAGAGATGACTACCCGATGAGCATCCCGCCGGAACTTTTCAAAATCTGGCGCCGTTGCAAGGCGAGGCAGCAGGAAGCTGAGCTACGCGGGGAAGATCCATGGAAAGACGCGGAGGACTGGCTGCTTGCCAGGAAGCGCCCGAAATTCACGGAGGATGAAGCGAAAGTACTGAAGGTCCCGCCCGACTGGATGTCGATCAACGAGGATGGCGCCGATGATGGGGAGCATGTCGCATCCGGGCTCGACCGGGTTGACGCCAAGGTTACCGCCAACATTGACGCTCAAGGTGGTGCAAACTCGATCGACCAGCTCCCTGGCGATGAAGCTATGAGTGAACAGTTTCGTCGTTGGGCGGAGACAGCGGTTTTGTATTTTTGTGACAATATTCGTCCGGTGTTTCGCCTCGTCGAGAAAATCGAGAGACTCCGCGCGGAGCTGGGCACCGGCTCGGGGGCGGAGTCTGGGCAAGCTGAGTTGCAAGAATCGCGTGCTGACATGGAACTTGATCTCAGACTCCACGAACTGGAACTGGACTACCAGTTGTCGGCGGCGGAAGCGGTAAAGACTCGGAGGGATTTTTTGGATGAAGCGGGACTGCCAGAGGAGCACGTCCAACGCATGTCCAACATCTATAGCGACAGCAAGGCATTGACGGGCGACCGCCTAAAGCGTCTTGTCAGGAAGATCGAGCGCGATGGAATGGCAACCATTCTCGCCGCTCACGGCACATCCATCTCCGAACTATGTCAGGCCATCGAGGCCCCACCCAACATCGAGCACCAGCTCCGCGTCCAATGGACGAAAGGATAACACATGTCTGGACCTTACAAAGAAAGTGCCCGCTTCTTCGAAGAAGTGGTCCTTGCCGCCAACAAGAGAGAAGAGCAGCGACGACTTGCGGAGACGAAGGCAAAGATGGAAGCATTGATTGCAGATCCGTCTTGGCTGACCGAGGAACTCCTGAGCGCGCCGGACGAGGATGGCACTTCTGACGTCGCTTCAACGCCGGCAGAACTGGCGGCCACCCATGACAACGTCGTTGAGCTCTCGGCGTTCCGTGACAAGAAAAAGCCCGTGATCGTTCCTTCGTTTGAACCCGGGTGGGAAGCTGAGTTGAGAACCGGCACATACGCGCGGTCTCATTCCTCGGAGGCCGATGGCGGTTGGTTCCCGTCAAAGGGCAACGACATGATCAAGGCCCGTGGCGATCGTCATCGCGCTGACTTCACCTGGGTTGGCAAAGGCCTCGAGGCCGAGGGCGTCCTGCTCTTTGTCGATGGGGTCCGGATCGAGGATGTGGAGTTCGAATTGCACGCCAACACCAACAGCATGCGGCTCTTCTTCGTGCTCACGGATCACGCAGGAGAAGAGGTGCCATTGGACCGGGCGGAGACCTGTCTTGAGGATGATAGCACGGTGCGGATCCAGCTCTGGACAAAAAAATGACCTGAGGCGGCAAACCGGGGGCAGCCGGGCTGATGGGGAAACAGGGGCGGTCATCGGGAGCGCCCTTGCCAACTCCGGAGCCTCAGATGCCCACCTCCAACTCCTTCTCGCCAACGACCACAATTGCGCGCAGCGCGATCGACACACTGATCCTGCTCGGAGCGGCCGCCTCGGCCGCATTGTTGCTCTACTTGAGCTACCGCTTCGAGGCGATGGCCTATGCCCAGATCCTCGGTACTCTGGGCGCGCGTCCGCTCTTTGCAGGCAGCGGAGTCACCGTAGCCGAGGGTCTGGCTGCAGGTCTCAACGCCGCCAAGGTCGCCCTGATCTACGTCGCCGCCCAGCACCTGGTGCGGCGTCGGGGATGGCGCACGCTCTTGCCCCGGGCCGTTCATGCCTTCCTTATCACCGTAAGCCTAGTCATGACCTTGCTGGTAATCGGCGGGCAAACCATCAGCCCCAACGCCGAACGTCGCCTGGCCAGCCTGCTAGAAGGCACGGAAACCAGGTTCTCCAGCGAAACAGCCCGTCTTGAAGCCGCGGCGGCAAGGCAGCGAGAGGTAATCCGTCAGTCTTATGAGGCAGAACGCACGCAGCTTTCCGCAGCGCACCTGAGCCGAATGGCGGAGCTTCAGGAGGGTCTCGACGCCGAGCGCGACAACGTGATCAACGGCGAGTTTTACGGCCCGAGGTACCAGGACTTCGAGCGCAACATCGAGCTCGAGCGCGCGACCTTCGCCTCCCGGACGGACGAACTCCGGACGCGCGAAGAAGCCGCCATGGCTGCCCTGGCCGAGACACTGGCCACGGATCTTGCCGCTGTTCAGGAGGCGCGTGACACAGCGCTTTCGGGCATCTCTCTGGGCTCGGTCTTCGACGTGGAAGAGGCCCAGAACCCCTACCTTCTGCGCTTCCTCGAAATTGCTCGGTACATGGCACCGGATGGCGTGGAGATCGAGATCGTGGTCCTGACCGTATTCGTGGCAGTGATGATCAGCCTTGGAGTCGAGATCTCGCCCCTGGTTGTGCTTGGCTATGTCTTCCGCAGCTTGTGTCGGCAGGAGGAGACCGCCGCAGAGGTGCGGGCCGTTGAACCGCAGCCGGTGCATGGCGATCCGGCCAACGACAACAATCCGCAAAGCGAGGCCGAGGTCCGCGCCAACCGCGCGGGCTGAGGCACCCGGTGTCGACCCGGCCTCTCGTCCGGCCGACACCGCCCCTACCCCAAGATTTTTGCACGGCCACCGGCAAACCACCGCGCCGCGCCGCTGATACCCCCATGTACCCAGGCGGATCGGCTCCTGGGACATCACAGGAGTGATCCCATGACCAACACCGCGCTCTCGAGCCTCGCGAAGGAGATGGCCCATGCAAACGACTAAAGGCGCAACCTTCATCTACGCGGCGGCGTCGCTCGCCTTCACCCTCATTCCACCCGCGATCGCTCGCCTGATGGTGGCGGGGCTCATGCTTACCGCCATCGCGATAGTCTGGTGGACCCAGCAGCAGGAGATCGTGCTGCTGGGGCTTCTCGCCGATATCGGTGACACGAGCGCCGATCCGGTCTTCGCTGCGGTCCGCCCCATGGGATTTGGTGATCCGGGCTTGCTCTGGATCCCATCGGACCAGCTTGCCGCAGTCGTGAGCCCGGCGGTGGGGGACCTTGTTCTTGCCTTCGGCGGTGAGGATCCAGCCGCTGCCGCCACGCTTGGTGTCGATGGCGTGTTCGTCGCCGACACCTTCTATCTCATGCCCACGTCGATGGTCTTTGAGGCCTACGCCCAACTAGACCTGCGGGGAACCATCGCCGAGACCAATGACCTAGGCATCGTCCTCATGGGCGTCTTGGTCGTGCTCTTCGCCAGGCTGGCCCTGCGCGTCGGCATCGCCGTGGCCTTCGCACCGATCGCCCTGCTGGCGGTATGGCTCCTGATGACGTGGAACGCCGAGAGCTGGGCGATGGCCCCGGTGCCGATGTCCATGATCATCCCGCTGACCTGGTGTGCCGCGACAATCGGTGGCGTCCTCGCCTTCAAGAGCACGCTCAAGGACCCCTCGGGACTCGGCTTGCGGATCGCCGGCCTCGTCCTGGCCGCGCCCTTGGCCTTAGCCATTCAGATGACGGATCTGCTGCCGGCACCCCTGAATTGGGTGCTCGTGCCTGCGGGCCTGATTTGGCCGGTGCTTGTGCCTACCCTTGCGGCCGCTCTGCTGATCCGGGACGGGCTCGACCTCGATCTTCCGACCACTCTGGCAGTGGCGGCAGGCCTCCTGCTTCTGCGCTGGCCGCTGCTGAGGCGAGCGGGCACGGCCGTCGGGGCGGCGCCTAAGCGGCCGTCTACACCGGAGCCCGATCACACGGGGGCGATCTCCCTCGACAGCCTCCTGCGCAGCGGAAGGGAGACCTGAGCCATGCGCCTCAAATCCTACATCGACACATGCCTCGAGCCTGGAGAACGTGTGGTTCTCCGGGCCCGCTATCACTGGCTGGCCAACCTGCGGTCTTTCTGGCTCCTGAACCTCTTCGAAGGGGTGGTCATAACCGATCGCCGGATTCTGACCAAGACCGGGATCCTGGCCACCCGCACACAGAGCATGCGGCTGGGTCAGATCGAGTCGAAGGACGTCTCGCAGAGCCTGGCGGGCCGACTTCTGGGGTACGGTGACGTCATCGTCGCCGGGTCCGGCGGAAAGACCTTCATCTTCCAGGACCTGTCTCGTCCGCTTTCGGTCTCCGCGGCCATAGGTCGGGCCATGGCCGCCCGAGGGGTCGACACGGGCACCCGGTCCATCGCCAAGACATCAGGCCCGCGCCGGCGGAAGGGGATCCTGTCATGACCGCGCGCAAATCGGCCCGTCGCAAGACGACCCGCAAACCCGCCCCCCAAAGTTTTGGGGAACGGGTGGATGCCGCCGTGGTTGAAACCACGACTCGCGCCTTCGCCTGGCTCGGCTGCAGCCTTGTCGGCATCTTTGCCATGATCCTCTGGCCGGTCCGGCTCTGGCTGATCATGCTCGGCGCCGGTATCGCCGGCTTCTGGCAGGGCGCCCGGGACGAGTACCGGCTGATCCTCGAGGAGTGGCGCGAGGATCGCATTGAACAGGAGCGCCTCGCTCGAACTATCGAAGCCGCCTGGGAAGACGCCGGTCTCACGACCCCCGAAGCCCGCGCCCGTGCCGCCCAGCTCCCCGATGACCAAAACCCAGACCTCTTCATCAACGGCACCCCCATGAGCAGGAAGGAGGTGCTTCGACAGGTGGGGATGGCAGCAGTTCGGAAGGAGCGGCGGAATGACAATCCAGAACAGTCGACAGAGTGTATCTAATCCGACATCATTGTAAGCATGCGCGGCGTTCTTCAAGAAGCGCTCGTAATTGAACGCTACTCTACGGGAGTTTTGGGTGAAGAAGCGACTCGAGCAACCCCCGACAAGGTTCAAAAGCCTTCTGGAAGGGCATATCGGTCAATATCGTTGGCTGGAGGCGCTACTCTCAAAGACTGAGACGGATATCTCCCTAGCGGAACTCGAAAGCCTTAGTCGTAAACTCTCGGATCTACTAGTCGAGAAGCAACTTGCTTCGGCCCTCCAACTCGCCGAGCATCTCCAAGTTCGCCTGGCTCGTGAAGAGCAAACCCTATCTGATCCAGAGTGGGATTTGGCTCGAGCAGTATTATCCGTGAATCGCGGAGTAGCCAACTACATTCTTGGAAACCTTGAATTAGCCAATTCCTCATTCCGTACGGCGTCAACTCTCTATTCTGACCCTCGGAGGCTTGGTAGATCGTCAACGTATGACCAAGATAGAGCAATTCTCGCCCGAAATTATGGCGAATGTCTTGAAAGAATGGGTGACACGGCTAACGCGCTCGAAAAGTATGACGAAGCCGCCCACTTCTTCTTCCAGGAGCATTCGAGAATTCAAGATCCACCTAACAGGAACACGCTCTTGATGCTTCTTGAAGGCCGCGGCCGCTGCAGCGAGAAAATGGGGCAGTTTCAGAAGGCAGCAAGCAGTTACTCTGATGCCCTTAGCATCTATGAGAGCCATTTCTCTTCGAAAAACACGGAATATCGCGCCGCTCGCATAAGACTAGCCATTGGGAAAGCACGATGCCTTTCGAAACTTGGGTTCATACGCGATGCTAATGACAGCCTGAAATATGCGCGGCGACAGGACAAGCGTAGAGGAGAGTTGCAGTTTGAGATTGCTCAAATTGATTACTTAGAAGCTCGCATCAGTCGACAAGAATTTGTAGGAATTGGAGGTTTACGGCACTTAATGTTAAGACCTGATTCCGTTCTAGAAAAGATCTGTTCAATCGAGGATCGCCTTGCACAGGTCTCGATGTCGGTTGACAGCTTTGATCTCGCTCGATTGCGTGCCTTGGTGGCTTCTGAGTGCGGTTGCTGGCATGTCATCGTTGGGCTTCGCGCTCTCCGGCGTGAAATGGAAGGTCATGCCATCCTAAATTTGAGGCTCGCCAGATTGGCCTTCGAAAGAGCGGAGCAGATTTATGAGCACAGTCCGGTGCTTGGGTCACAGTTGGCCATCGAGTTTGAACGATCCCTCAACCTCGTGGCTCGTGCAGAGATGGACGCTCGGTTTGGCCTCAACGAAACTGCCTTGTCCAACCTTGATATAGCGATAGAGCTCTACTTCAAAAACTTGGGAAACAAGGAAAGGGAAGCGTATCGCATTGAAGTTGCCGATGCGTTGATTGAGAAAGCGCTCTGCTTGAGCAGCTTGGGGGATGTTGCAGCCGCGCTCACGACTGTTGAAAGTGCTATCGAAGTCGTTAGCGAAGGGCTCCTCTCGCCGCGGGATATACAGGCTTTGTCTAGAGCCTACAAAGTCAAAGCAAGATTATTCTCGCAGTTCGATATCGAACAGGACCTTGAGTGGCTAAAGGATGGGATTCTGAGAATTGCTCAGTTTTTGGATGTCCCGCTAGTAGAGGTACAAAACAGCCATGCTGTAGCTGCGAGGCGGAGCCTTCAGGAGCTATCGTCGTGGGGGCTGAAGCTATGCCTCGATCGCGCATCGCTTTTTGCAGATGCTCTCCCAGAAATATTGCTTTCATTTCATGGTTGGCAAATGGTTCTTCAGATAGCCGATGAGATGTTGGCTGACTTGGATGGCGGAAAGATCGATCCTCTGGTTCGGCAATTTGCGACACATCGGATTCGGTTGAGGGCAGCTGAAAGGGAACTGCGGAACCTCGAGGACCCCTCTGGGGCGATCCGCAGGGGTGACTATAGAGCCGTTATGCTACGTGCCCTCGACGAAGTATACGATGGGCCAAAAGATGATGCAGTAAGTCGAATGTCTGCATCTTCCACGGACATGCACTCTAGACGCGCGAAAGTTGCGGCGGCCCGCAAGCGCTACGAGGCGCTGAAGGCTGCGGCGGCCGAGGTGCCGGGGTACGAGATCCTGGCGGACCCCGTGAAGCAGATCACGGTGGAGCGGCTGCAGTCTGGGCTGGGGGCGGAGGAGCTTCTGGTGCTGGTTCTCCCGCATGAAGACCCCGATGCCGAGGCGGCGGAGAAGGTTACGACGAGCCACCTTTGGGTGCTGGGCAAGACCGGCGCGCCGCGTCTGGTGCATGCGCCGACGCCCTCGGAGGATGTCCCCGGGGTGGCGGACTTGGCGGCGCTGTTCAGGCGTGCGGGCGCTTCGCTGAGCGTTGCCCGAGGCGGTGTGCGGAAGTCGCCGGACCGGCCCGGTGCCGACAAGCCCGAGCCCCTGCCCGAGGCGATGCTCGGCACCGCCTGGTCCGAGATCGAGCGGGGGATGCGCCAGCTGATCTGGACGCCTCTGGAGGCGAGCGGGGCTCTGGAGGGAGTCTCCCAGGTGACGGTCTGCACAATGGGCGCATTCCACAACTTGCCGGTAGCATCCGGGGCGCCTGAGGGGCTGACGGTGCGCAGCGCCGGCGCGCTGCCGATCTTTGCCCTGAGCCGGGGTCTTTATGCCGGCCCCGGGAACGAGGCCAGTGACGAGGCCAGCGCGCCGACCAGACCGGCGGCGGCGGTGGAGGCCCCAGTCGCACTCTTGTACGATGACGATGTGAAGGCTTCTTCAGACATCCCGCAAACCGGTGTGGAGATCGCAGCGAGCCAGTGGCTCTGGGAGCGCGCCCGGGACGGGGCGGTGATCCGGGCGAGCGGGGTGCCCTTCGCGGAGGCCGAGGGTCCGGTGGTACGGCTCGCCCATGCGGCCTGTCATGGCACTGTCGACGGCTCAGTGACGCCCCCGCTGCCGATCCTAAAACTGGGGAGCGGGGTCACGGAGCGGGACCTCGTGCGCCGTCCGGTGGTCGAGGGCTGGATGTTCATGGCCTGCGTCGTGGGCCAGAACTTCGACGACCTGATCGAGGGCACCCCGGTGGGCCTGGTCAACGGGGCCCTGAGGAACGGCGCGCAGACGGTGGTGGCCTTTCTAAGCCCCGTGCCCGATACGATCGGCCTACTGACAGGCCTGACAATCACCGCCCAGGTGAGCCACCGCGGCATACCCTTGGGGGCGGCTGCAGACCACGCCCGACGTGTGCTCGACCCGACCCATCCCGAGGACGACCCCGAGCTGATGCGTCTGGTGGCAGAAGCCCTAGCCGCGCACAGGGCCGAGGACTTCGCCCGAGAACTCGCCGCGGGCGGGACGCCGGCCGGACTCGAGAAAGATGTCCCGCCTGTGCTCCGTATCTGGACGGATTTCATCGGCCTGGCCGAGACGCTCGCGGGGGCCGAGTCTCCCCCGAGCGCGGCCGAGCTCGCCCCGATCCTGGCGCGCCACATCCACCCGCGAATCCCGGCCGAGACGCCCGAGGACCGGCTGCGCCTTGGCGTACTGCAACACGCCCTCGTGGTCTTCGAAGGATACCCACAGGGCTGAAGCCAGCACTTTTTTGACCCAACCCGGCAAACCGGACCGGTCACCGGCTGATCTCCAGGCACAGGGGACGCAATCCCCTGGCGTCCAGAACAGGAGATCGAAACGGACCACAGCCCCCGCCACACCCGCCGCGGCCCCAAGCCTGCCCATGCCCGCCGGTCACAGCCCGAGCGGCACACTATCGAAGCTTTGGTGGCCCTCGATCCCGGCAATCACCAGATCACCCGGATCACCGGGGTCCTGAAGACCCTGGCCCGGATCGATCGTCTGCCCTGCGACCCCTTCTAAGGGTCGCAAACTCCGGGCCAGCGCCTCACAGCCGGCCCGGTTTTTTCCCTTGTCCCTCAAAAAAACTTCACCCAGCCCGGCAAACCACCTGCTTGCCCGGCTGATCCCAAACTGCAGGGGCGATGGTCGCCCCGGCAAAGAAGACCTGAGGAGATCCAGCATGAAATCCAAGACACCGAAGTCCATCCCCGCCCGTAACGCCGCCTCGCTCCGCGCCCTCGACCTAGATCTGGTCCTGCGGTTCGGGGCCGAGATCGCCGACGGGCTGCACGTCATCACCGGTGAGACGGCCCGCCGGGAGGCCGCGCGGCTCAGGAAGGAGATCGCGGCTCTCGAGCGGCTTGCGAAGAGTTCCATCCCTGTTCGGGTCGACGACGCCGCGACAGAGCCCGCGATAGAACCATCGCCAAACTCCACGTCCAGGAACAATTCCCAAAGGGCCCAGCCAAGCAAGCTTGATCGTGCGACCCGTGTATCCCGGATCGAATCCAAGGTCGGGCTGGTCGAAGTCTGGCGGGAGACGGAGGCGCGTTTCTGCGTGGTGGTCGATGGCGAGAGCGTGGCGACCTGCGACACGATCTTCGGCGCCGAGGCCGCAGCGCTCGCTTGGTGTCGCGGCAAGCGCCTCCCGATCGCTGCGGAGTAATTCGTCCTAGGAAGGCACCAGACCCGGCTGGACCCCCACGGGCCCGGCCGGGGCCTCTGGCACGAGGCTCGAAACAGAGCGTCGACCATGCCCTCGGTCCATTCATACGAAAAAATCTCGCCCACAGCGGCAAACCGGTGAGCACGGCGGCTGATCCATCAATAGCGGTGCGTGTCGCGCCGTATCACCCCCGGGGCTGTGGCCCCACATTCCAAGAGAGAGGATCTCACATGAGAACCCAAGCGACGAGAAAGACCTCGGGCGTGGCCCCGATCACCGGCAGCGCCTTGCTGTTGGCAATGACCTTGGCCAGCACCCCGGCGGCCGTCATGGCGCAGCAGGACGACGTGGTGATCGACCCCGTCGAGGCACCGGCTGCGTCCGCAACCCCGACTTTGCTGGAAACCACTTCCCTGGTGAGCGGCATTTTCAGCGACCTCAATCGCCAGCTGCAGGGCGCCCTCGATGCTTTCGCCGAGTGCAGGGCGGCCGGGGTCATCGATGCCGGTCGGCCTGACGGCGACCTTCAGGAGCGCACGTGCCAGGTCCGCTTCTACGGGGCCCTGCAAGACGCCTACATGGCATCCCACGAAGGCTTCCGGCAGGCCGGACAGCATCTCTTCGTGCAGCGCGAGCTGCTGCAAAGGGACCAAGATGCACTCCAGCAAGCCATCGTTGCCCTGGAGAGCGATGTATCCGACGCCGAAGCGGGCATGGCGGTGGTCGCCGAAGAGATGAGGGCTTTCCTCGAAACGATGGGGGGCATCCCAACCGAGGATGACCGCGAGGCGCAGCTGCGCTTCAGGACCCTCGACGAACAGTACCGTCGGTCGGAGATCCTCGTCGCGCAGCTCAGCCGCGAGGTCAGTGCCAATCGCCGGGCGATCGCAGACATCGAGCAACAGCGTGAGCTCTTTGCCGAGTTCGGATACGGCTTCTACGAATGGTCCGAGACCCAGCACACGCAGTCGATGGAGGTCGGCTATCGCCTCGCTGCAGCAAGGGACGACATCGAGTGGATGCGCAATGGCGCCGGCGGTATCCCGCCCGGGATGATCGATGTGGCGGACAGCCTAGCCATGCTGCGGGACACGCTCGGCCGGGCAACCCTGCCGGCAGTTGCGCCCATCGATCCCGACGACGTGCCCGTGACGGAATTGCCCGATATCGGACCCGGTGCGGATGCCGCGGCGGCAGAGCGGTGGTCGACCATCCTTGGCAAGGACATCCAGGACCTCGCTGCGACCAACCCGAATACGGAGGCGACCCAATGAGCCCCGCAACCGCCCAGCGGCTGGGCACGGCCATCGTCGTGATCGCCGTGGTCGGCGTCAGCGCCATCATCTTCATGGACAGGCAATTGGCCCGTGAAGGTGCCCGGGAGGATGTCCTGGAGGAACATCCTGAGATCCAGGCGCAGTTGGAGCTTCTCGATGAACTCGAGCGCTACTTCGCGGGGGCGTCTCGCGCCTGTCAGCAAGCCGCAGATCCGAGCACCTGTGGCTTGCCCGCCCCAATCACCCGGGAAGGAGAAACGCCATGATCGGCATCGATACCTCCACTATGGCTGGCGCGCGACCCGCGGTTCGCTCGTTGGCCCTCGCCATGATCGTATGGCCGGTGTCCCCGGCCCTCGCCCAGGACGGGGTGCTCGACCTCGAGGCCCTGCAGCAGCGGCATGAGGCCCAGACAGCAATCACCTCACCTGCACCGCCCGCGCCGGTGGTCGTGGCGCCCCAGCCCACCGACAACGCCCCGGCGCCGGTCAGCGTGGCTGCTTCTATCGACGGGTTTGCCGCGGCGCACGCTTTTCCGGACGACCTAGACGGGCTCCTCGCCCTGGTCGAGATGGAGATCGCGGCGCGTCCGGCCGTGTCCAATGGTCTGGCGTCCTCCTGCGCGGTCGTCGCCGAGTTGGGAGGCTCTGGGCCGCTATGGCAGGAGCACTGCGGGCGCGGCGATGCTGCGGAAGAGGAGGCGGGCCAGTGATCGAGATCCTTGCCCCGCTCACCGCTTCCTGGCCGGGTCGTATATGCCTTTTGGTGATGGTCATGCTCGCCGCCGAGGCGACAGCGATCAGCATCACGGCGCTGCGGCATGTTCGGCGCCTGCGTCAGCTCCAACGCTGGGCTGCGCCCTCAGAGAGAGGAGCCCGGGTCATTCAGGCCCGGGATTCCGCCAAGATCGAGTTCTACCTCGAGCAGGACGTCGGGCGCACCGCCCATCAACTGCACCAGGTCGAGGTTCTCGGGCCGCGCCTTGGCGGGCTCTTTACCTTCATTGGGCTGGCCCTGGCCATCCCCGTGATGGCGGAGGCCTTGTCCCAGGATGTGGATGCGATCTTCGCCCCCTTCGCCACGGCCGTCGCCTCCTCGATCGCCGGCCTTGCGATCGCGGTGATGGCCGGTTTCCTGCTGCGTCAGCTCCACGCGGAGGCCGCGCGCCTGCAACGTCTGCTGCCCGTGAGCGGACTGGGCATAGGAGAGGGGACATGAAGCGTCTGACTTCTTCCTGGATGAATCGGTCGTGGGCGGATGAGATGCCGCCCACGGCGACCTCCTACATCGACATGACAACCTCGCTGGCGCTCTTCCTTCTCGTCACGATGATGGTCCTGTTTGTCCGGTTCCCGGAGACCATCCTCGCAGCCCTGGAGCAATCGGATCCCGAAGCCGCGGCGGAGGGCGACCCGGATCGCCCGGCACTTTGGGTGGAGATCCGGGAGACCGGCTTCCGGCTGTGGGCCGGACCCGGGGCGGAGGGCCAGACCCCGGACGAGATCGCGGGGGCCGACTTGCCGTCGGCCTTGTCGGCCTATGCCGAGACGACAGGCCCGATCGCCATCTGCGTCGCCCCGGGGGTGGAGCATGCCAAGATGCGCCCCCTGCACAGCGCCAATACCGCGGTGCTGGGCACGCGCCTTCTCATCGAAGATATAACCTGTGGAGACAGCCTGCAATGACTGACATGACGATCCCCCGCCTGACCGCCGACCGGCGGTATCCCCCCTTGCCGACCTCTGCGATCCCCAAGCCCTATCGCTTTGGCCGGGCTTCGCTCGCTGTCTCCGCCCTCGCGCTGGGGGTCTACCTGGCATCTATGGCTGTGCCCTCGGCGCCCCCCGCCGAGGTCGAAGACGCGGCGGCCGAGCAGGCTGCCGAAGAGCTGGCCGCCGCCGAGGAAGCCCCAGTCGCCACCGACACGGAACCGGCAGAGCAGGTTCAGTTCGCCTATGTCGTGGCTCCGGACCTGGTCGAGGCCGCGCAAGAAGCCGGCGCCACGGCCGAAGAGGCACGGGAGGAGCCGATCAACATGGATGCGCCACCTGCCGCAACAGACCCCGCAATTTCCGAGGCGGTACAGGAGATGATTGAGCAGGCCCTCCAGGAAGAAGCCCCGACCTTACAGGACCCGGTGCCCGGTGAAATAGCTGAGGCTTCTTCATTCGTTGACGAGTCCGTTCCAAGCGAGGGCGGCAGCGAGCGACCGGCCATCGGACTGCCCGATCTCGCGCGTCCCGGTGTTGCCGATGCCTGGCTGGCCAGGGGTGTCATTGTCCTGACGCTGGAGACCTCCCGCGGTGACTTCGTCGCAACCCGCCCTGCTGGTGACGGTGCCGTCGGATCGGCCTACACCGACTTGGTCATTCTCCGACCCGAGGACCTGTTGACGCGGCCTGACCTGGTTCAACGCAGCAACATGCGACTTCGCAGCACCCTGTCCGCCATTCCACTAGCCCGCCTGGAGACCGAACTGGCCCTCCAGCACGAGGCGCTCGACATTACGGCCCCCCCTGCCGTTCACTTCAGCGACAGGGCTGCCGATCAGATCATGGCGCTCATCCGCGACATCCAGGCAAGCCTGCCGATGACGACCGACGGTGGGCCCTCGCAACCTGGCGACATCCGCATTGACATCTGCTTCGGCGGCCTAACCCCGAGGGCGCAGAGAGTTGTGGACCGCGCCACGGGTCAGGCGATCTTGCAGAGTGAGGGGTGTGAGTGACCCGCGACAGCCAAGGCTGGTCGACTAAGACATTCGCATGGTCGACGTTCAACCCATCGGAGAAGGTGCTACCGTCGGCGAAGTCCGCCAGGCGGAGTTTATTCGATCCATACAGCTCGACCAGTATGTAGGCCACGGTGCCTGTTTGCTATGTCAAGCGACGCCTCGCGCGACGCTTTCGCCAAGTTGCGCCACGCAGCGCGATACTGCGCGATCCATATATAAACATATGCTACACACGAGGCCTTACAACTGATTGAAATAAAATCGAAATCTCCACCATCCATCACCAGACCGATGTCCATGCCGTTCAGCTGCGCCGGCTCTGTTCTGAAGGGAACCGGAACCTTGGATCATGGTCCTTGTTTCGCCACCTCGCGTTTCGGAAGCGATCGTCGCGCCTTCGCAAACCCGCGATCCGTCGCAACGAATCGTTCCAGCATGGGAACAATCAACTTCTTCGGTTCGATCGGCCCCTTTCCAGCTTCCCGGCCGAGGATGTCTCCATAGACGATCAGGTCGCGATGCAGTTCCGCGGGCAGTTCCACGGTGAGTTTCACAGGTTTGCCGTCCGGGATCGGTCCGAGTTTCAGCTTGGTCATGTCAGCCTCCGGACGGCGCAAAGACGAGATCGCGCGTGACGATCACACGGACGGGAAAGCCCGGGCGAATGGTGAGGGTCGGCGGGACCTCCAGCTGACGTTCAACGATGCGCTGACCGGCCTCGTTGATCGTGTCGAGGACTCCGTCGCGGAGGGCACGTGCGAGGCGGTCTTCCTCATCGAGGGAAAGCTCCGCGCCGACGGCGAGCAAGGTCGAAAGCCCTGCTGCACGCAGGATGCTGCCCCAGTGATTGTCGACACGGTCCTCGAGACCGGCATAGCCCTCCGCATCCGTGCCAGACTGCCGTTCGAGCACGAGAGATCGTCCATCGGGGAAGATCAGACGTGTCCAGACCAAGAGCACGCGGCGCTGGCCGACGGTCACGCTGTCGTCGTAGGCGCCGATCAGGCGGGTGCCCTGCGGGATCAGAAGCAGGCTGCCGGTGGGGCTGTCATAGACGTTCTGGGTGACCTGCGCGGTGATCTGACCTGGCAGGTCGGAGCGAATGCCGGTTATCAGCGCGGCCGGGATGACGGAACCTGCCTGCAGGAGGTAAGGAGACGCTGGCGGCTGGACGCGGTCGGGTGCGACCGTTCGGCGGTCGGTCGGCCCGGTCAGAAAGTCCTGGCGCGGATCGGTCTCCGGAGTGGCCGCCATCCCGCCTCCTGGCGCTGCAGGCGGCATCTGGAACCCTGTGGATGTCGGCGCATCGGGCCGCGTCTGGAAGAAGAGATCACTGACCCGGGCGGCCTCCAGTTCCGCAAGACGCTGCTGCTCCGCCGGGTCCATGGTCGGGGGCGCGAGACTTGGAGCCGCGATGGGCTGGCCCCGTTGCTGCGCGTCGAGGATACCGCCGCCCAGATCGCCCGGCAGCGGCGGTCCGAGCCGCGGGATCGCATCATAGCTGCCCGGCAGATCGCGGAGACCATCGGCAGGTTGGCGGCGGTCCGTGGTGATCAGTTCTTCCGGGGTCGCAGTCCGGTCCGGACGTTGCAGGCCGTAGATCAGTGCAGCACCGATGCCGAGGCCTGCGGCGACGCCAAGCCCAATGATCACCTTGCGGGATATTCGCGTCACTCGGGGCGGATCGGCGCGCAGGCGCATGGCGGCGGTGGTATCGGTCGATGCCTCACTCATGTCCCCCGCTCCGCGTCCTGCCGCACCACGGTTGCTTCGGTCTGGGGTTCGATCCGCAGGATCCGGACCACTTGCTGCCGGGGCCCGCGTCCGAGGCGCAGCTCGGCCGCGCCGAAAAGCCTGTCGACAATCAGCACGTTGCCCAGGATGCGAGAATTCACAATCTCCACCTCCCCATCGGAGCCGAGCACGAAGAGCGGCGGCATCTCCCCCTGGGCGATGCCGCGCGGGAAGACGACATAGACCCGACGCCCGTCATCGAAGACGGAAACCGGACGCCAGGGCGGGCTGTCGCCCTGCAGTCCGTAGCGGTGGTTGCGGGCATGCGCTGGCGGGACGCGCGGCGTGGCTTGCACGACGCGCGGGGCGTCGGGCGCGCGCGGATAGGCCCAGGAGATTGCTGGCATCCACGTTTCTTCGCTGGCGTTGAGCTCGATCAGGTAGATGCGCCGGTCGGTCGAGATCACGAGGTTGGTGCTGATGTCGGGCCGGGTGGGTTTGACGAGCACGAGGACGCGGGTGTCCCGGCCCGTGCCGCTTTCAGTGTCGCCGATGATCCAGCGCGCGGTGTCGCCCGCTGCAATGGGACCGGTCCCTGCCAGGCGTTCACCTGGTTCGAGGGCGATGGTCGTAATCTGGCCTGGTGCAGCGTAGACCTGATAGAGCGCACCGTCCGAAAAAGGGTATACTTGGATGGAATTGTGGTAGCCAGCACGGCGCGGCTCGACGCGGGCGGCTCGATTGGCATTGCCGACCTGGGCGACGGGTGTGGCGGCGGCCTCCCCACCCCGGCTCGGGGTCCAGGCGGGCGGGACATGGAGCGGGCGAGGACGGTCGTCGGGTGCCGTGGCGGGCGGTGACGGCAGAGGTGGCACCGCGTCGTCATAGGCGAGTGCGGGCGGACGGTCGCTGGCGCAGCCTGCAAGAAGCGTGGTTGCCAGGAGAACGGTGGGCAGGATCGGTCGGGTCATTGGCTCATCTCCCGCGACCAGTTGATCGCGTTCACATAGATTCCGAGGGGGTTGGCACGCAGGCGCTCCGCCGTGCGCGGCGGGTCGATCACGATGGTCAGGATCGCGGTCCAGCGTTCGGTGCGAGCGAGCTGGCCGTTCTCGTAGTGCCGCTCGGACCAGGCCACCCGGAAACTATCCGGCGACGCGCGGATGATGCTCGAGACCTCGACCGAGACCTGGTCCTCGCCCACCCGCGTGAAGGGATCGTTGGCCCGGGCATGGTCGTTCAGCGCCAGCGCGCCGCGGTCGGTGGTGAATTCATAGGCGCGGAGCCAGTTCTGCCGAATGACGATGGGATCGGCGGGCAGGCCCCGGACCTCCTCGATAAAACGGGCGAGATGCCAGGCGATCTGCGGATCGCTCGGGCGATACCCGGCGCTGGCCGCCTCGACGGCGCGCGCCTCGCCATGCCGGTCGATTTCGACGACGTAAGGCACGACGGTGCCGCGCGCCGATTGCCAGACCAGCGCGGTCGCGAAGCCGCCCGCGAGGAGCAGGCAGCTGAAGGCCATGAGGCGCCAGTTCTTCGCCTGCACCCGGGCGGAGCCGATGCGCTCGTCCCAGACCTGGGCGGCCTTCTGGTAGGGGGTCTCGGGTGCGGGGGTCTTGCCGTAATGCACGGCGGCGCGTTTGAAGAGGCTCATGATCGGTCGCTTTCAGAGAGGGAAACGGAGGCACCGGAGCCGGGGCTGTCTCCGGCGCGCAGCGCGTGGGTGGCGGCGGAAACACCATGGCTCATGGCCTGGCTGCGGCGCATCGAGCGCGCCCAGGCCGGTGGACTGCCTGCGGGGGCGGACATGGCGGTCGACGCGCCTGCCACGCTGCCGAGCGACGAGGTGCCGCCGGTGGCGGCGAAGCCCGAGCGGGCACCGTCGGCATGGCTTGCCTTGACGGCGTCGGAAGCCGAGGCGGCGGCGCGGCGCAGGGGCGATGCAGCTGCGGAGCCTGCGGCACTTGCCACGCCGCCGAGGCCGGAGGCCACACCGGCGGCCCCGGTCTGGCCCATCGATCCGAGACTGTAGGCGGTGGACGCGGCCCCGGTGGCGGAGGCAGCTCCGCGCGTGACGGCGGCCCCGCCCGAGGCGAGTGCCCCGGCCCCGCGGGCGCCGAGCAGGGCCCCGCCGCCCGCCGCGACCGCGGCACCGCCCACCGCCAGCCCGGTGCCGACGGCAGCGCCTGCGCCCAGTTGTGGGCCGCCGGAGACGAGGCCCGTGGCGATGCCCGGGCCGAAGATGCCGAGACCGAGGAGCGAGAGCGCGGCCAGCACGATCGCCATGGCCTCATCGATGGTTGGCGTCACGCCGCCGAAGCTGGCGGTGAACTGGCCGAAGAGCGTCGAGCCGATGCCGATGATCACCGCGAGCACCAGCACCTTGATGCCGGAGGAGACGATGTTGCCCAGCACCCGCTCGGCCATGAAGGCGGTCTTGCCGAAGAGACCGAAGGGGATCAGCACGAAGCCCGCGAGCGTCGTCAGCTTGAACTCGATCAGCGTCACGAAAAGCTGCACGGCAAGCAGGAAGAAGGCCAGGAGCACCAGCGCCCAGGCGAAGAGCAGGCAGGCGATCTGGATGAAGTTCTCGAAGAAGGCGACGAAGCCCATGAGATCGGCGGTGGATTCCAGAAGCGGTCGACCGGCATCGAGCCCGGTCTGCGCCACCCGTCCCGGGCGCAGGAGGTCGGCGGGCGAGAAGCCGGTGCCGGAGGCCAAGAGACCCAGCCCGGCGAAACTGTCGAAGACGATGGCGGCGAGGCTGTTCCAGTTGGAGATGAGCCAGGCGAAGACGCCGACGAAGAGGGTTTTTTTCACGAGGCGCGCGATGATGTCGTCATCGGCGCCCCAGGCCCAAAAGAGCGCGGCCAGAGTCACGTCGATCACGATCAGCGTGCTGGCTATGAAAGCGACCTCGCCGCCCAGCAGCCCGAAACCGCTGTCGATATAGGAGGTGAAGACCCCGAGGAAGGTGTCGATGACGCCGGTGCCGCCCATGGCTCATTCGCCCCCGGTCCGGTTGCGGCCGAGAAAGCGGTCGCGGGTTTCGGCCCAGACGGCGAGGCAGTCGGGATCGGAGGCCGCGGCCTCGCCCAATTCCTGGCAGCGCCGTTGTTCAGCCCGCAAGGGATCGGCCTCCGGCATGAGGGGAGCCGCCGGACGCACCGCCTGCCCTTCCTCGTCCCGGCCCATCTCCGCCACCGCCGCGGTGATCGCGATGGCGACGAAGACGATGGCGGCGATGCGCGCGAGGACCGATCCCTCCATGGGCCTGGCCCCTTCAGTTGTTGAACATCCGGGCATTGCCGGGCTGGTAGCCCGCGCCCGGGGTGAGGAAGCGCTCGCGCTGGACGCGGCCCTGTTCGGCGGCGGCAGACCGCTCGGCCTCGACGAGCGCCGAGGCGCGGCCATTGGCAGCGACGACGGCTATCAGGTCGGCGATCTGCTGGGACTGCAACGCGAGGAGCTGGTTACCGGCCTGGGTCGCCTGCAGGGCGCCGACGGCGGACTGGCTTTCACCGACAAGGGCGGAGAGCTCGGCGCGCTGGCCGTCGAGATTGCCGACGACGCCCGCCTGCACGCGCAGCGCGTCCTGCAACCCGCCGACGGTGTTTTCCCAGCGGGAACGCGCATCGGCCAGAAGCTGCGCCTCGGGCGCGGCCATGGGGATGTTGGCATAGTCCTGCTGGAAGATCTGGTCGATCTGGGCGACGTCGAAGGCGATGTTCTGCGCCTCGGACAGAAGCTGCCGGGTCCGGTCAACGTTCTGCTGCAGCGCCTGCAGCGAGGAATAGGGCAGGCTCGCGAGGTTGCGGGCCTGGTTCATCAGCATCTGCGCTTCGTTCTGCAGCTGGGTGATCTGGTTGTTGATCTGCTCGAGCGCCCGGGCGGCGGAGAGGATGTTCTCGGCGTGATTGCGCGGGTCGTAGACGATGCGCCCGCCCCCGCCGAAGAGGAAGGCCTGGGCGGGCGTCGCGAAGATCGGCGCGAGGCCGAGCGGCGCCGCAAGGGTCAGGGCGAGCGCGGAGGCGCTGGCGAGACGGGACAGGCGATGGGCGGCTTGGATCATGCGGTGGTCTCCTTTGCTGGTTCGGGGGCTTGGGGGATCGGGGCGTCTGGTGCCGCGGGCTCCGGCGCGAGATTGGTGAGCTCGGGAATCAGCTCGGCGGCCCAGCCGACGCCGCGGGCCTCGAGCCACGCCGCGAGGAAGCCCTCGTGCCCGTGCTCGGCGAGGATCTCCGAGATCAGGGTCTGATCGGACTTGGCGGAGGCGGCGCAAAGCGCGAGGCCCACCTCGGAGAGGCCCAGTTCGAAAAGCCGGTTCCCGTGCCGCGACTGGCAATAGTAGTCGCGCTTGGGCGTGGCCCGGGCGAGGATCTCGATCTGCCGGTCATTGAGGCCGAAGCGGCGATAGATCGCGGTGATCTGAGGCTCGATGGCTCGTTCGTTGGGCAGAAGCAGCCGGGTCGGGCAGCTCTCGATGATGGCGGGCGCGATGGTGGAGGCGTCGATATCCGAGAGCGACTGGGTCGCGAAGATCACCGAGGCGTTTTTCTTGCGCAGCGTCTTCAGCCATTCGCGGAGCTGGCCCGCGAAACCCTCGTCATCGAGCGCGAGCCAGCCCTCATCAATGATCAGGAGCGTCGGTCGCCCGTCGAGCCGGTCGCCGATGCGGTGGAAGAGATAGGAGAGGACCGCGGGCGCCGCGGCGGTGCCAACCAGCCCCTCGATCTCGAAGGCCTGGACCGAGGCCGCGCCGAGCGCTTCGCGCTCGGCATCGAGCAACCGCCCATGGGTGCCGCCCAGGCAATAGGGGCGCAGGGCCTGCTTCAGATCGGTGGATTGCAGCAGGACGGCGAGACCTGTGATCGTCCGTTCGCCCACCGGGGCCGAGGCCAGTGACGTGAGCGCGGACCAAAGATGCTCCTTCACCTCCGGCGTGATCGCGATGCCCTCGCGGGCGAGGATGGCACCGATCCAGCCCGCGGCCCAGCTTCGTTCGGCGGGATCGTCGATGCGGGCCAGCGGCTGGAGGAAAACCGTCGCTTCCTCCCCTTCGGTCAACTCGCCCCCCAGATCATGCCAGTCGCCGCCCATGGCGAGGGTCGCGGCGCGGATCGAGCCCCCGAAATCGAAGGCGAAGACCTTTGCGTTCGGGTAGCGGCGGAACTGCAGCGCCATGAGCGCCAGCAACACGGATTTGCCGGCCCCGGTCGGCCCGACGACCAGCGTATGACCGACATCCCCGACATGGAGCGAGAGCCGGAACGGCGTCGCGCCCTCGGTCTTGCCATAAAGCAAGGGCGGTCCATCGAAATGCGCATCCCGCTCCTCTCCCGCCCAGACGGCGGAGAGGGGGATCATATGGGCGAGGTTCAGGGTGGAGATCGGCGGCTGGCGGATATTGGCGTAGGCCTGCCCTGGCAGCGAGCCGAGCCAGGCGTCGACGGCATTGACTGTCTCGACCATGGCGGTGAAGTCCCGACCCTGCACAACCTTCTCGACGAGGCGCAGCTTCTCGTCGGCGCGGCGCGCGTCCTCGTCCCAGACGATGAGGGTTGCCGTGACATAGGCCTCGCCCGCGATATCGGCGCCGAGCTCCTGCAGGGCCATGTCGGCATCGGCGGCCTTGTTGGCGGCATCGGTGTCGACCAGCGCCGATTGCTCGTTTGTCATCACCTCCTTCAGGATCGCGGCGATGGATTTGCGCTTGGCGAACCATTGGCGGCGGATGCGGGCGACCATCCGCGCGGCCTCCGTCTTGTCCATCAGGATCGCGCGGGTCGCCCAGCGATAGGGAAAGGCCAGCCGGTTGAGATCATCGAGGATGCCGGGCGTGGTGGCGGTCGGAAACCCCGAGAGGGTCAACACGCGCAGATGGGCGTTCCCCAACCGCGGCTCGAGACCGCCGGTCAGCGGCTGGTCGGCGAGGAGCGCATCGAGATAGGCCGGGGTTTCCGGCACGCGGACCCGGTGGGCCTGCGTCGAGATGGTGGAGTGCAGATAGGTCAGCGTCTCGCTGTCACCCATCCAGCGGCATTCGGGCATGATGCCGTCGAAGAGCGCCAGCACCCGGTCGGTGCGGTCGATGAAGCCACGGAGCACCTCGCCCGCATCGATGCCGGTCTTGTCGCGGCCTTCGTAGAGCCAGGTCTCGGCCCGCGCAGCCTCCTCGGCGGGCGGCAGGTAGAGGAAGGTCAGAAGATAGTCCGACTGGAAATGCGCCCCCTGCTCGGCAAACCCCGCACGGCGCTCGGCATCGAGGAGCGCCGAGGCCGGATCGGGAAAGCGGCTGTCGGGATAGTCGGCCGCGACCACCCGCTGCGCCTCGACGAAGATCGCCCAGCCGGACCCGAGGCGGCGAAAGGCGTTGTTGATGCGCCCCGCCACGGCCACGAGTTCCGCCGCGACCGCGCTGTCGAGATCGGGGCCCCGGAACCGGGCCGAGCGCTGCAGGCTGCCATCCTTGTTCAGCACAATGCCGGGGGCCACCAGCGCGGCCCAGGGCAGGTAATCCGCCAGCCGCGTCCCTTTCCGGCGATATTCCGCCAGGTTCATCATGAGACTGCCTCAAACCTCCAGATGACCGGGAAGGCGCAGATGCCGACGCCCGACCTCGACGAAGAGCGGATCGCGCTGTGCGGCCCAGACCGCCACGACGTGGCCGAGGAGGCCGATGACGATCCCGGCGATCCAGAGCTGCAACCCGAGCCCGATGGCCCCGGCCAGCGTCCCGTTCAGGATCGCGAAGGCCCGCGGGGCGCCCGCCAGCAGAATCGGCTCGGTCAGCGCGCGGTGCACCGGGACGGTGAAGCCTGACACGTCCGCCAGCTGCTCGAATGTGCTGTCCATCAGATCAGCGCCCCGCCGCCGAAGCTGAAGAAGCTCAGGAAGAAGGAACTGGCCGCGAAGGCGATGGAGATGCCGAAGACGATCTGGATGAGGCGGCGGAAACCCCCGGAGGTGTCGCCGAAGGCCAGCGTCAGGCCGGTGACGATGATGATGATCACCGCGATGATCTTGGCGACCGGCCCCTCGATCGACTCGAGGATCGACTGCAGCGGCGCCTCCCAGGGCATGGAGGATCCCGCCGCGCGGGCGGGTCCGGCCAGCATCAGGGTGACGGTGGCGTAGGTGACGGCGAGGGCGGCCTGTGCGCGCAGCCGGTAAAGGCGTCGTATCATGAAGGGTCTCCTGTGTCGGTTTCCGTCCCGGTCGGCAGCGCCGCCGGGGTGATGCGGTAGTCACCGTCCAATCCCAGCCCGTCGACGCGGGCCAGCTCGGCGAGATGCCGGTTGGCGCCGCGCCCGGAGAGGACGGCGATGAGATCGATGGTCTCGGCGATGAGGGCGCGCGGCACGGTGACCACCGCCTCCTGGATGAGCTGCTCCATGCGGCGCAGGGCTCCCAAGGCCGAGCCCGCATGGATCGTGCCGATGCCGCCGGGATGGCCGGTGCCCCAGGCCTTCAACAGGTCCAGCGCCTCGGCCCCGCGCACCTCGCCGATGGGAATGCGGTCGGGGCGCAGACGAAGCGAGGAGCGGACAAGATCGGAGAGCGAGGCAACGCCGTCCTTGGTGCGCAAAGCGACCAGGTTTGGTGCTGTGCATTGAAGCTCGCGCGTGTCCTCGATGATGACCACGCGATCCGACGATCCGGCCACCTCGGCCAGAAGCGCATTGGTCAGGGTCGTCTTGCCGGTGGAGGTGCCGCCCGCGACGAGGATATTGGCCCGCGCGGCAACGCCTCCCCGCAAAAGGGCAGACTGGGTCTCGGTCATGATCCCGGCCGCGACGTAATCAGCGAGCGTGAAGACCGCGACGGCGGGTTTGCGGATCGCGAAACAGGGCGCGGTGACCACGGGCGGGAGGAGCCCTTCGAAGCGCTC
Organism: Defluviimonas aquaemixtae; assembly: GCF_900302475.1. Lineage (NCBI taxonomy): Bacteria > Pseudomonadati > Pseudomonadota > Alphaproteobacteria > Rhodobacterales > Paracoccaceae > Albidovulum > Albidovulum aquaemixtae. Next base: position 604,543 of record NZ_OMOQ01000002.1, on the reverse strand, counting down.
GCCGGTCTCGGGCAGTTCGGCCGAGACGCGCGGCCGCGCGGCATGCACCTCGGCCCCGACGTGATGGGCGACGAGCCGCACGATCCGCTCGCCATCGGCGGCCGACAGCGTGGCGCCGGTATCGGAGAGCCCCTCGGAGAGCCGGTCGATCCAGAGCCGCCCGTCGGGATTGAGCAGGACCTCGACAATCATCGGGTCTTCCAGAAACCGGGCGATGGCGGGCCCAAGCGCCGTGCGCAGCATCCGCGCGCCGCGGGCCATCGCTTCCGGTTTCCGAGCTGCCTCTGCCATGCTGTCCCCGTTCCGTGAGTGGCCACCGACGGGCGGCCCTGGATCGGGTCCATCAAGAAAACCGGAAACCGGCTGGGCTCAACAGGTCTTCAAGGGGCGTAGGGCTGTGGGGTGCAAAGACAGGAAAAAGGCTGGAGGCGATCAAACCGGCACCGTATGACTCGTCTTGCCTTTTGGCACATATTTCCTATATTGATGCCAAAGGAGACAGCCATGCAGTTCGCCACGGTCCAGCCCGTCCTCGCCCGCACCGATCTTCCCGTCATCACCGACGAGGAGGCCGCGGCGCTGGCACGCACAACGGTCAACCTGTTTCGCGCGTGGGAGCTGACGGATGCCGAAGCCCGCACGTTGCTGGGCGACATGGCGCAGCGCACCTGGGCGCGGTGGAAGACCGGCGATATCGGCCGGATCGATCGCGACCTGCGCGCGCGCATGGCGATCCTGATGGGGATCCACAAGGCGCTGCGCTATCTCTTCACCGACCCTGCCCGGGGCTATGCCTGGATTCGCAAACCGAACGCCGCCTTCGCGGGCCGAAGCGCGCTCGACGTCATGCTCCGGGGGGAGATGACCGACCTGATCGATCTGCGCGCCTATCTCGACGCCGAACGGGGTGCCTGGTGAATGTGCCTGTCCGGCGCGTGACCTGGCCGCGGACGGTCCGCATCATCCGCTCGATCCACCGGCCGATCGACCTCTTCGAGGACATCGCCGATCCGGCCGACTGGGAGGCGCTGGCCTCGGCCGAGGCCAAGTTCAATCCGCGCATCCGCGAGAGCATCGGCGATCTCTCCAGGGTGCCAGTCGCCCGCCGCGTGACCGGCCCCGGTGCGAGCTGGGTCATGGCGCCCTTCGTGCATTGCTCGCCGCTCCGTCCGGGGCGGTTCTCGGACGGCAGCTTCGGCCTCTACTATGCGGGCGACCGCACCGAGGTGGCGATCGCCGAGACCATCCACCACCACGCCCGCTTCATGCGCGCCACGGAGGAGGCGCCGGGCTGGACCTCGCAATTCCGCGAGCTGATCGGATCGATCGACACCGATCTGGACGACGCCACGGGCCGCGCCGATCTGCTGGACACGGAGGACTACCACGCGTCCCAGGTCTTCGGGGCCGAGCGCCGTGCGGCCGGATCGAACGGCATCACCTGGCCCAGCGTGCGCTTTCCCGAGGGCCAGTGCATCGCCGTTTTCTGGCCCGACGTGATCCCGATCCCGACCCAAGGGGCTCATTTCGCGTATCACTGGGATGGGGAGCGAAGCGATTACGTCAAGCGTTTGGACGATGGGGAGGTGTGGCAGGTGTCGTAACGGACCGCTCAGAGTGCCGGAATAGGCAACTCGTTCAATTCAGTGCGCGCCTCGGACCAGCTCGGATAGTGCGTTGACAGGAGATCGAAGAACCTTGGGCTATGGGTCGGTGCGAGTATGTGGATCATCTCGTGAACCACGACGTACTCGAGCAAATCCCGGGGTTTCTTGACCAACTCCGTATTCAGACGAATGGTCCGCTGTTCCGCGTTGCAGCTTCCCCATTTGGTCTTCATGCGCTGCAGGAAATAGCCTTGGACTTCGACACCAATCCGGCTTTCCCACTTCTTGATCAAGGGGGGGACCGCGGCGTGAAGAAGCTTGAGGTGCCAATTGTGTATCACCTTCGCTCGGGTCTCCAGAGTGCTTCCAGGGCGCACTTGAAGATGAATCGTTCGATGATCCAGGCGCACTGCAGGCTTGCCCTCACATTCCGTCACCCGAAGAAGATGTCGGCGGCCCCATAGATAGTGAGTTTCGCGCCCGACAAATTGTCGTGGTGCCTCGCGAGCCTGCTGTGCGAGCTTTCCTTGCTGCTGACGAATCCAGCCGATCTTGGTGATCGCATAGGCGCGGGCGACGTCGATCCTGGTGGACGTCGGTGCAACGAGTGTAACTCGCCCATCGGGGGGATGGACCGACAGATGGACGTTCTTGACGTCCTTCCGGGTCACGTCGATGGCCAGATCGCCGATTTCGATCACTTCACCCATCAATACCCCGATTGGTTCTTGATGATTTCGAACATAGCGAGCGTCGCGTCGCGATCTCGATTGAAGATCGGGAAAAGAACGTTCTTAACCTCCCGTTCGCGGACTGGATCACCTTTCCAACCCGCAGGGGCGTGTTCTCGTACGGTGCGGTCGATTTCAAGCGCCAGATCCGCTCTTTGGTCGTCGTCCGCGGGGACAACGAAATCTGTAGCAGGTAGGTCTGGAAGGTTGTTGTAGATCACGACGGCTTCGCGATTGCCCGAAAGGCTTGCAGGCAGGTCAGGACCCGCATCCCGTGCCGCCATCTTGCGGACCAGTTCCTCGGCCTTCTTCAGGAAGTCCTCATAGGCCTTCGCACTGTCGCGGCTTTGCTGGATCAGATCCTCAAGGAGCTTGGACATCTCGTCATAGAAGCGAGGATCTGTCAGCTGATCACGAATGATGGTCTTCCGGATATTGTTGATGATGCCTTCGGCCACCGCGTTCTTCGACAGCTTCCCCTTTTCGTTCAGCTGCTTGGCGATCGCATCATGGATTCCGGTTTCGATGATGGCCTGGGTAAGCGACACGTTGGACAACGCACCCAGCGCTTGGGCAGGATCAGCCTGAATGTAGGTGTTCAGCAGGTGCCGCATGTCGGCTTCATAGGGCTTGATGTCGAGCTCTTCGCCCGAATGCTTTTTGATGGCGGCCCTGAGATCACTGTAGAAATCGACATCGCGCTGGATGTCGCTCTGTTCGGAGGGGGAATACCCTGCGTCGTCCAAGTTCTGGGCGATGGCGGCGTAGGCCCGAACGAACGACGCCACGGATTTGTAAAACGAGATCCTCAGCGCCTCGGTCTCGGTCAAGGCGTTCGGATCAGCGGCATCACCGCAGAAGTACCGCAAGAACTGCTCCACTTCTCTCGGCGGGGGCACCGGGGCGCAGAGATAGTGAAGCGCTTCGCGTGCCGCGTCGAGGCGCGCCTTCCCCTCTTCGATCCAGTTCTTGATCTCGACGTTGTTGTCGCCGCCGCTGCCCGCATCCAGATCGAGTTCATCCGAGCTGTAGACCGCGATCGCGTGCTGGACGTCGCCGAACAGCTCCTTGAAGTCGACGATGTGACCGTAATCCTTGTCATCGCCGTCGATCCGGTTGGTCCGGCAGATCGCCTGGAACAGCGTGTGGTCCCGCAGCTTGTCGTCGAGATAGATGTAGCTGCAGCTCGGTGCATCGAAGCCGGTGAGCAGCTTGGACACCACGATCAGCAGCTTCATGTTCGCCGGCTCTTCGATGAAGCGCCGCTTGACCTCGGTCTCATAGGCTGTCGTGCTTTGGCCGGCTTTCAGCACGAAATTCGTGTAGGTGTCGTACTTGTAGCGTTCGTCGCTGTTGGCGGGCTCCCGCGAGATCGCATTGTGGTTCGGCTCGAAGGACGTGACGATACCCACATGCGGCCCGAGTCTGGTGCTCTGGAACTCGCGGTAGAACTCGCAGGCGTCGCGGATCGAGGCCGCGACAAGGATCGCGGTCCCTCTGTCGTCGCTCAGCCGCGGCTTCAGATCGAAGTCCTGCACGATCTCGGCGACGATCCGGCGTTTCCGTTCGGTCGCGCTGAGCAGCTCCTCCATGTTGGCCCACCGCTTCCGCAGAACAGCCTTCTGGAAATTGTTGAGGTTCTTCGTCTTCTTTTCGAACCATGCGTCAATTGCGGCCGGGCTCGTCATGCGCTGCGGCACGTCGCGCGCCTCGTATTTCAGGTCGAGCACGACCTTGTCCCGGACCGCCTCCTGGAACTTGTAGGTGTGAATGTAGGTGCCGAAGACTTCACGCGTGGTCTGCCGGTCCTTCCGCAGCAACGGAGTTCCGGTGAAGCCGACGAAGATGGCACCCTCGAGCCAGCGCTTCATCTGCTTGTTCATGTCGCCGCCCTGGGTGCGGTGGCACTCGTCCACGAACACGTAGAACCGGCCGGTGACGTTCGGGGGCGGCCCGGACAGATCGGTCGTGTCGAACTTGTGGATCAGCGCGCAGATCAGGCGAGGCGACGGCGCGCCCAGCCAGCTCACGAACTCGTCGCGGCGCGTCACCCGGGGCGATGGCGCATCGGCAGCGACCACGCCCGCATTCCGCATCACGCCCTCGATCTGTTTGTCGAGCTCGTCGCGGTCCGTGATGACCAGCACGCGGGCATCCGGCTCGCGTTCGAGGATCCACTTGGCCAGCAGCACCATCAGGATGCTCTTGCCGGACCCTTGGGTGTGCCAGATGACACCGCCCTCGCGCTTGGCCAGCCGCTCCTGCGCAAGCTTCACGCCGACGAACTGGTGTTGCCGGGGAACCTTCTTGATGCCTGCGTCGAAGATCACGAAGTTCCGGATCAGGTCAAGCAGCCGGTCCTTGCGCAGCATCTGCCCGACCGGACGGTCGAGATGTGCACCGGCGGCCAGGTCTCCGACGGGCGGGTCTTCATCCCGCCAGTCGACGAACAGCGTTTCGGGCGTTCCGACCGTGCCATAGCGCAGGCCCTGCGCATCGCTGCCCGCCAGCAGAAGCTGCGCAGTGGCGAAGAACGGCGCGTTAAAGATCTCGTCCTGATTGGAAATCAGCTGCCGGATGCCGTCGCCGATCTCGACCGAGGAGCGTTTCAGCTCGATCACCGCGACGGCAAGGCCGTTGAGGTAGACGACCAGATCGGGGCGCCGTTCGTGGCCGCCCTTCAGGGTCACCTCCTCGGCATGGGCGAAGTCGTTGGCGGCGGGGTCGTCCCAGTCGATCAGGTGCACCGTCTTGTGCGGGGCGGCGACCGAGATCTGCACGTCAACGCCGTAGCGCAGCAGCGTGTAGGTGCGGAGGTTTGCCTGATAGAGCGTGGTGCCGGTCACCTCGATCGCCTGCATCAGGCGCGTCAGGGCAGCGTTGATCTCGTCGTCGGAATAGCCACGGGCGGAAAGGTTGGCGCGCAGCAGATCGGGCTCGACGCACCGGTTGTTCGGGCGGCCCGACCAGTCGCCGAGGTTCCGGTAGCCGAGGCCGCCCTTGTCCTCCGGCGTGGTGATATGGGCCGCGAGGCGATCCTGCGTGACGCGCTCGCTGCGGGGACGTTCAGGCATGCGACACCTCCAACGGGTCCAACGCCTCGGCTTGCACCGGCAGGCGCACGCGGCCGGTCAGCAAGGTCTGCATCATCCCCTGCTTGAGCGCCCGGGTTTTTTCGAGACGGGCCTCCAGTGCAGTGATCTCAGCATCCATGTCAGACAGAACGTCTGCAATATCATGCTGCTCCTGCTTATTGCGGGAGAGCGGAATCCGGAAGGAATTCAAGCTCTTATTTGTGATCTGATTTATCGTTGCCCCTAGGTGTTCTTTGATCTGTTTTTTCATGGAGCTAGATTGAAAGTGGTAGTTTATTAGGCGCCCGATCTCGCTTCGATATACAGCCATGAAGGCCCCAAATGTCATTCCGACCGTGCGCTCGTCCAAGAGCGCAGACTTTCCAATCAGGTCAACGCTTCCATTTCTTACACAAATTAGGACGTCGCCGGGACGAACCATTATTTTCTGCGGGATCAACTTTTCAACAAAAACGTTGTTGGCGAACGCGAGGGTATCATTCTGAATATTCGAAGATCGCAGAACTAGGGTGCCATTGCTGCGGACATCTGTGGGCGCATAGGTCAAGCCGATTAGGCTTTCGCCAATCGACCCAAGATTTACTAGGTCCCAATCTGTCGGAATATTTCCAATCTCCGTTTGTTTGTATCCGATACTCGCTTTAGAGTAAGCTGCCAATCGCGTCCTTCCAGAAAGAAGCTGTTGCATTGCAGCAGTGCGGAGATCGCGCTTTTTAGAAATCAATTCTGAACTCTGATTGATCGCTGCATCTATGTTCGACAGCGCCTCTGCGATAGCTTTCTGCTCGGAAATGGGTGGGAAAGCCACCTGCAAACGAAGTATCTTTTGAACAGAAAGGCCGGGCTGCGCAGAGGACTCAGAGTATTGATTCAGCTCCATGCGCTTCAGAACACGCGTCAGCCAAGCAATGGAAGTGCCATTTTGCGGAGTAACGACTACAGCGTGTTCGGAAGCGAAAAACCTACCTGAAACACCGTAGACATTACCGCATAGCGCACCTTGACGACCGACAAGCGCGAAGTCACCGTCGTGTGTAAAGCGGGTCGTGAATCCGCGCAGCCCGTTTCCACCAAAAACTGGAAAGGGCCCGAAGTCGCGGATTGAAGCGCTCGTGATTCCTTCTCCACTCTTCATTGCGCAGATGGCGCCCAAGGGTGCCACATCCCAGTCCTCCGGAATCGACCCAATCTCGGTCTGTTTGTAACCGGGCCTCAGGTCCATGCGGCCCCCATCGCCTTCAGATGGGTTGCGACACGGGCGGCAAGCACATCGACCTCTTCCTCCAGCTTGGGCAGCGGCACGGCATAGCGCTCGGCCAGGCCCTTGACCCGGGTGGAGAGAGCTTGCGCCACATGCGCGACCTCATCGGTCACGCGGGCCTCGATGGTGTCGAGCCACTTGTCCGCGACCACCAGCGTCTTGGCCTCGTCCTCGGTCAGCGTGCCATAGCGGTCGTGCGCCTTCTTCCACAGGGCATCGTCCGCCGCCTTGCGCTTCTTCTTCGTGGCGTCGAGCGTGGTCATCCCCTTCTGGTAGGCTTCGAGCGCCTGCCGCTCGTCTGCCATGTCGGGATCGCGGCCGATTTCCTTCAGCCGGGCCTTCAGCGCCTTCGCGGTGATCTTCTGCTTGTCGCCTTCGCCCTCGATCACCTCGACCAGCAGCCCGTCCTCGCCCGCGCCCTCTTCGAGCTTTTCGGCGAGGTCCTGCTCCAGTTCCGCGATCCGCACGTCGAAGGCATCGATCTCGGCCTGCTCGGCCGCGAAGTACCGCGCGACGATCAGGCGTGACGGGATCAGGTCCGAGGTGAACCGACGACGGCCGAGCATGTAGTCGCCCGGCTCCGGCCATTCCAGCTTGCCGCTCTTGCCCTTGCGCTTGACGATCTCGCGCGGCTGCGAGCCTGCCACCCAACCGGTCGCTGCGATGACATAGGAATCGTCCTGCAGCGCCTCGGCCCAGTAGTCCATCAGGTGCTGGTACACATCGTAGGGATCGACGAGCGGGACGGATTGGAAGGCGGCCAGCAGGTCCTCCGAGATCGCCTCGATCAGTTCCTTCGGCTGGTCCCCCGGCGCGAAGGCGCGGCAGGCCGCATCCGCCCGGCCCCGCCACTCCGTGAAAGTCGCGGCGGCAGAGGCGGTGAAGGTGCGAAATTCCGCATGTTCCTCGATAGCCGATTTCACCTCGGCGATCGGGCGCGTCAGCGACAGGTAGCCCGGTCGGAGGTCTTCAAAGAGCTCGCCCCGCAGCGACGGCATGACCTTCCACCAGCTGTCCAGCGCGTCGATGTCCCGTTTCGGGATACCGCCCTGCAGGTGCGCTTCGATGTCGTGGATGTCCTCAGCTTCCGAGGTGTCGATGTAGCGGGCCAGGTTCAGGTTGAAGGCGTTGCGCGGGTCGGCGATTTCGTCGAACGGCACCATGCGGGCATAGCCCGGCACATCGGCGCCCTTGCGGAAGGTGTCGACGATGCGGTGGATGTCCTGCTCGCGCAGACGGTTCTTGGCACCATCCTTGCGGAAACCTTTGGACGCGTCGATCATGAAGATGCCGCGCCTGGCCGTGGCGTTCTCCTTGTCGAGGACGACGATACAGGCCGGAATGCCGGTGCCGTAAAAGAGGTTCGGCGGCAGGCCGATGATCCCCTTGAGATAGCCCGACCTGATCAATGCCTCCCGCAGATCGGCCTCAGCATTGCCGCGGAACAGGACGCCATGGGGAAGGATGCAGGCGGCCTTGCCCGCGCTTTTCATGGTGCGGATGATGTGCAGCAGATAGGCATAATCGCCCTGCTTCTTGGGCGGCGCGCCCCATTCGAACCGGTTGTGCTTGTCCGAAATCGCGCCCTTGTCGTCATAGCTGAAGCCGGTGCTCCACGCCTTGTCCGAGAACGGCGGATTGGCGACGACGTAGTCATAGGTGCGAAGGCGCTCCCCCTCGAGGAATTTGGGGGTTGTCAGAGTGTTGCCCGCGACGATCTTTGCCGTCGGGAAGTCGTGCAGGATCATGTTCATGCGGGCGAGACCGGCGGTGGTCACGTCCTTCTCCTGGCCTTCGAGGGTGATCCGTTTCCCGGCCTCGGCCGCGACTTTGAGCAGCAGCGAGCCCGATCCGCATGTCGGGTCGTAGGCGGTGGTTCCGGCAACGGTATTCTTGGGTGAGATACCGATCACCTTGGCGATGATCCGGCTGACCTCCGACGGGGTGTAGAACTGTCCCTTGCTCTTGCCGCTTTCGGTCGCGAAATGGCGCATCAGATATTCATAGGCGTCGCCCAGAATATCATCATGGTCCGCGCGGTTCTTCGCGAAATTCAGATCCGGGCTTGAGAAGATGGCAATCAGACGACCTAACCGGTCAACGCGGTCATTGCCTTCGCCAAGTTTATTCGGATCGTTGAAGTCGGGGAAATCCGTTCGCGCCAGCATCTCATTGGTATCAACAAGCGGCTGAATGACCTGCGTATTGATTAGATCGCCAATATTCGGATTTCCTGTAAGGGCGGCCAAATCTTTGAAGCTCGCGCCTTTCGGAATGATGATTGGCGGCTCGAGGTCATCGCTGTCCCCATATTTGTCGGACACGTATTTAATGAACAGCATGAATAGGACGTAGTCTTTGTATTGACTGGCATCCATTCCTCCACGCAGCTCGTCACACGAGGCCCAAAGGGATGAATAAAGGTCGGATTTCTTTACTGCCATTTTGTCCGCTTCTTTTTTGTACCGCTGAATCGGGGACGGTTCGGGTGCCCGAGTTGGACTTACACTAGTCAAGAGCGCGTCGTGCTGCCAGCCCGCTTGGATGACTTCAGGAAGATGCGCGCTCGGTTTGCCGGGGATCGCACGTTTGGATCATCTCCCGCGCAGTGATCGCCGTAGGAACAGTGATCCCGTTGCGCAGGCCATCTCACTGGTCCTTGCTGAAGTCCTGTGAAGTTTCGGGTCCAGTGTCACCCACCACCTCGTCTGCAAACCACCGCCCCTTCTGTACCCGCTTGCCCAGCGTCTCGATGAATCCATCAAACCGTTCGCGGCCTTTGGCCTGCGCTGCCGCCTGTTGCTCCGGCGCAATCGGTGTTGTGATGGTGAGCCAGAAGCGTACGAATAGCGCGAGGGTCTCCGTTGTGATGCGCTGGTCGCGTTCGAGGCGGGCAACCTGGCGAGAGAGGCGGTCGAGGCGGCGCATCAGCGCGGCCTCCTGCATGTCGGCATGATCTGGAGAGAGGAAAGACTCGACCGCGGCCTCGACGACTGCCGAGCGGGTCACGCGTTTCCGGTCGGCGATGTCGTTGATCCGCCCGATCAACTCAGCTGGCAGGGACAGGTTGAGACGGTCGCGCATGGATTTGCCCTCAGAGATCGATGCCGTCATTGCGGTCGAGCGAAGCCTGCCGGGCCACCTGCCTCATCTGCTTCTGAAGGGCCTGCCGTTGCTGTGCAGCATCCTCAGGTTCATCATCGAGCATCATCTCGAATTCACGTGCCGGTTCGGCGGTCTTTTCTGTGGCTGCGGCCACATGCTCGGGCAAGTCTGGTTCCCGACGCAGGCCTGCGTTCGCCTCATCCGCAAGGGTCGACGGCGCCGACGCGCGCGAATGTGTAGCGGCTGCGATGGTCGGAAGAGATGACCATGGATCATCCTGCAGCATCGGCGTGGCTTGCTTCGGATCTGGTGGCGGCACTACGCGATCGACGAACCGCCTGTCCTCAAAATACCGCGCCTTCTTCGCCCGGATCGGCGGGGAGCCTGCGACCATGACGATCTCGTCGTCGGGCGGCAGCTGCATGATCTCGCCGGGCGTCAGGAGTTGGCGCGCAGTTTCAGAGCGCGAAACCATGAGGTGACCCAGCCAGGGCGCCAGCCGGTGCCCGGCGTAGTTCCTCATCGCCTTCATCTCGGTCGCCGTACCGAGGGCATCCGACACGCGCTTGGCGGTGCGTTCGTCATTGGTGGCAAAGCTCACCCGGACATGGCAGTTGTCGAGAATGGCATTGTTCTGGCCATAGGCCTTCTCGATCTGATTGAGCGACTGGGCGATCAGGAAGCTCTTAATCCCGTAGCCCGCCATGAAGGCCAGTGCGCTTTCGAAGAAATCGAGCCGTCCGAGCGCCGGGAATTCGTCCAGCATCATGAGCACGCGATGGCGGCGGCGCGTGTCCTTCAGGTCCTCCGTCAATCGGCGGCCGATCTGGTTCAGCACAAGCCGGATCAACGGCTTGGTGCGCGAGATGTCCGAGGGCGGCACGACGAGGTAGAGGGTCGTCGGCTGGTCCGCGGCGATGAGATCGTCGATCCGCCAGTCGCAGCGCCGGGTCACATGGGCGACGACGGGATCGCGGTAGAGGCCAAGGAAGGACATCGCCGTCGACAGAACGCCCGAGCGTTCGTTGTCGGACTTGTTCAGAAGCTCCCGCGCGGTCGAGGCAATGACCGGATGCGGGTCGGCCTCTCCCAGATGACGCGCCGCCATCATCGCTTCGAGGGTCTGCTCGATCGGACGGTGCGGGTCGGAAAGGAAAGCGGCAACGCCGGCCAGTGTCTTGTCACGCTCGGCATAGAGGACATGCAGGATTGCGCCGACCAGCAGCGAGTGCGAAGTCTTTTCCCAATGATTCCGCTTCTCCAGCGAGCCTTCGGGATCGACCAGCACGTCTGCCACGTTCTGAACATCGCGCACCTCCCACTCGCCCCTGCGCACTTCGAGCAACGGGTTGTATGCGGCCGAGGTCATGCTTGTCGGATCGAAACGCAGCACCCGGCCATGGCGCGCGCGGAACCCAGCCGTCAGGTCCCAGTTCTCGCCCTTGATGTCATGGACAATGGCGGAGCCCGGCCAGGTCAGCAGCGACGGGACCACGAGACCCACACCCTTGCCCGAACGGGTCGGCGCAAAGCAGAGCACGTGCTCTGGCCCGTCATGCCGCAGGTAGTCCTGATCCAGCTTGCCCAGCACGACACCATCGGATCCCAGCAACCCGGCGGCCTCGACCTCGGCCCTGTTCGCCCAGCGGGCCGAGCCATAGGTATCGACGTCTGCGGCCTCGCGCGCCCGGATCACGGACATGGCGATGGCCACGGCGATGGAGATGAAGCCGCCCGAGGCCGCGATCGCCCCGCCCTCCCAGAACACCGTGCGCGCATAGGCGTCGTAGAAGTACCACCACCAGAAGAAGGCGGGCGGCGGGTAGATCGGCATGCCGAAGGCCTCGAACCACGGGCTGCCCAGCTGCGCCTGAAACCCCAGCCGCCAGGCCACCCATTGCGTTGCGCCCCAGGTCGTCGTGAGCACGATCAGGAAGACGGCGAGGATCTGGCCCCAGAGGATTTTCGTGGCGGTCATGGTCAGGGTCCTTTCGTCAGATGCCGAGCCCGCGCTTGCGCCCGAGGCTCCAGTCGATCCCACCGCCGCCGCGCACGATCCCGGTGATGTGCTGGCCAAGGCGGGGCTCGATCTCGCGGGACCAGGGGACGAGCTGGAAACTGCGACCGCCGTCGGGGCCGATACCCTCGATCATCGCGTAGCGGCCGGAGGTCAGACGGAGCTGCCGCGTGTAGGTGCCGGACACATGCTCGCCGGGTTTCGCGGGTTGATGCTGGAGACCGGTCTCGGCCTCGAGCGTCCAGCCCGTGGCGTCGAGCTCGCGCTGCCGCAGGGTCGCGAGGAGATTCCGCTGAAAGATGATCCGCTGTCCCTGCCTTTGGGCCAGCCCTTCATCCACCAAATGTTCGGCACGGGCATCGAGGGCGTCCCGGACCTCCGCCCCGAACCCGCCCATCGCAAGCGGCATGCGGGAACGTTGGACCAGACGGTGATCGAGCCAGGTCGCGCCGGGCGCGGTGATCTGGCCTTGCAGGTCGAGATCGGACCGGTTGGCCAGGACAAGCGTCGGACGCGGATCGTCCGCGCCGCTGAAGCGGCGGACCTCGACGATGCCGCCAGACGCGGGCGTGTGCTCGAAGGCGTCCAGACCGCGGAAGCGGACATGATGCGCGCGCCCATCTGTCCCGTCGATCACGGCATAGGCGGTGCCAGTCTGTTCGTCATACAAGCCGGTCTCGACAAGCCGCCCGATGATCGGGTCCCCTGGCCTGCCCGCGTCGATGGCGAAGTCGGAGAAGCCGCGGTCCTGCCCCCGCTCGGCGAAGGCGCGGTGCATCGTCTTGATGATGTCGCCGCGCTCGCTCAGGTCGCGGAGCGTGCGTTCGGCCTCGAGCCCGAGCATCCATTCGCCGGGGCGGCCGTCCGACGCGAGACCGAGTCTCCAAAGGTACTGAAGGCGGCCGATCATCAACCGGCGGATTTGCGGGTCCGCGGGTCCGGGTGCTGAGGGGCGCAGGTCGAGCAGACCGAGATCATCGGCCTGATAGCGCAGCTCCCGATCGAGGCGCGTCCAGCGTTCCGCCGTGACCTCCCTTTCGAGCGCATGCCGGATTTCGTGCTCCGGTTTCGGACCGAGCTCCAGCGCGACCAGATCCTCGGCGCGGGACCGCAGCCCGCTGCTGATGTAGTCGCGCGCGATCACGAGATCGCCGCCACGATCATCCACGCCGCGGACGATCAGATGCACATGGGGGTTGTCGGTATTCCAGTGATCCACGGCGATCCAGTCCAGCCGCGTGCCGAGATCGGCCTCCATCCGGCGCGCAAGGTCGCGGGTGAAGCCGCGCAGGTCCTCCATCTCGGCGGCGTCCTCGGGCGAGATGATGAAGCGGAAATGGTGCCGGTCATCCTCGCATCGTGCTGCGAAGTCGGAACAGTACAGACCGTCGGTCTTGGCATCGAAGAGCAGGCCATTCGCCCCATCCTTGCTGACGCCGTCGCGGCGCAGATAGGTGAGATGGGTCGAGAGCGGAGCCGCGCGATAGGCCCGGCCCTTGTGACGGGCGATACGGGCTTTGACGACAACGCGGCGCGCGGGCGAGAACAGTCGGCTGCGCCCAAACCGGCCATGGCCACGCCCGAAAGTCGAGCGCCCTCGCCGACCCGGACTGCGCGATGGCCCGGTATGCCCGGCTTTCTGTGCCGCGTGCAGCACCTGGTTCACGAAGCTCTTGGAACGCGGCGTTCGGGTGCTACGGGTTTTGCCCGGTCGGATCCGGAAGTCGTGCTCGGTGTCGGTCATGCGCAGCCCCATCCGAGGCCTGAAACGCACCTGTGCATGCCGAAGCATTGAAAAAGCAGGACAAATTGCCGAAGCCTGCACACGACCGAAAGCCATGCACACGAAAACGCCAGTCCCGTCAGGGACTTGCGGCATTCGTGGCAGGCGCTTTTATCTCGCCCTTTTTCCTTCCCGCCCGTTGTCCGAGCGCGCCCTTCCGCCGCGTTTGCGACACGGCGCTCCAGAGCCCAAGAAACCGCGATCACTTTCATGGCCGTGTCTCCGCGCCGGGCCGGGCAACGAAAATGCCGGGATTGGGGGCGGCTGGACCCGTTTCGTGGGCCGGTCGACGTGCATCCGGGCTGCTGCCATTTTGCAGTGGATGAGCCGCCGAACTGTCGGCGAAGAGTCCAGCCTCGCGCCAATCGGCGACGGTTGCGCGGCTCGGAAGGGGCGCCGAGCCGTCCAAGCGGGGAGCCAGCATCGCGACATAGGCGCGGGTCTCGGCGGGAAGCCGACGCGCCTCCGAGAGGTATGCGTCATACCGGCCTGGCCCCGCATTGTAAGCGGCGAGCATGCCGCCGACGGTGCCATAGCGATCGAGCATGGCGCGCAGATAGGCCGTGCCGGCGATGATGTTGTCGCGCGGATCGAACGGGTCGGTTCCGAGACCGTGGTCCTGCCGCAAGACGGTCCATGTGCCGGGCATGACCTGCATCAGTCCCATGGCCCCGGCATGGCTGACCGCACGCGGGTCGCCTTCGCTTTCTGCCTGCATCACGGCACGGATCCAGTGTTCCGGGATCACGAAGCGAGCAGAGGCTTCGGCGATAGCGGCTGCATGAGGATCGCGCATCGGATCCATTTGGATGGTCGGTGCTTCGGCGAAAGCCGGGGGGCTGACTGGCCCCGTCACGGCAAGGCCGGAAAGAAGGAATGTGGCGCAGACTTGGGTAATGCGGGGTCGATCGACCGTTGTCCGGCGACTGCGTTTCGTGCTGATCAGCGCCATCGCTCACGCCGCCCCGTTGCGCCTCGGCGGACGGGTCCATTGCAGCGACCAGACCGAGCTTTCACCGTTGCAGAACAGGTTGGCACGGATGGGCTGCGCCAGCATCGGATCGTCGATCAGCACCGAGAAATACTCACCGGCCTTCTCCCCGGTGCGCGCCCAGGCCGCCCCTATTTCACGGGCGAGGTCACCGTCTCCGTGAAAGAGGCGGTAGTCGGGTGCGTTCTCGGCCTCGGTCGCCTCGGCCTTGTCGAGGGAGATCTCAAGGTCCAGTGTCAGCGTTCGGACATACCCGGCAAAGCCGGATTTCGTGCGAGTGAACTCACCGATCTGGGGCATGGCGTGCCTCCTTTCTGTTGTGGTGCGGTGTGAAATCCGGATGCACCGCTTCTCCGGTGCTCCCGCCGGAAACGGTCCAAAGCGGTGTCAGCCGGGCGGTGATCGAGGTTCGCGGCAAGAGGCCGAAATACCGCCCGTCCAGGCTGTCGGGCGCTTCCGGGTTCATGAGAAAGACTTCGCCAGCGCCGAGCCGATGACAGCCCTGCCAGATGGGCAACGCGCGGCCGACGCGGTCCTGCGCATGGGCGTCGCCAAGAGGGCGGTCGTCGACGGTGATCCTGTCGCCCGAGCGGCAGACCAACGCTCCTTCGAGCGCCACGACATGCTTGAGCAGCGGTACGCCGCGCGGCAGATATCCGCGGGAAGCAAGGAAATCCGAAAGCGCCGGAAGTGGTGCAACCGCCACCAGATCCCCGATGGCCAGCCGCTCGACAGGGTGCAGCCGATAGAGCCCGACGGGAACGCTCGCGCTGACATTCCACAGAACGCGCGGCGACCAGGTGGCAATAACGGGCAGGACGATCAGGCTAACCGACAGCGCTGTCGCCCCGATGATTCCCCACCGCGAGATCATAACCCGAGGCTCCGCCGCTTGAGCCAGGCCCGGTGCTGCAGGCGCGTATAGGGATGGGCCGGTTGCGCTGTGGCCAGGCGATTGTGCAGGTGTCGCCAGTAGTCCGGCGAGGCATCCGCCGGATCGATTCCGAGCGCCTCGATGGCGTCGATCGCCTGTAACACGCGTTCGACCTTGGGCCAGCCGTGGGTGGAGAGCAGCAAGGTCCCTCCGGGCCGCAGATAAGGCAGCGTTTGCATGGGGCTTCCAGGCCTTGCAGTTCGCAAGATGTCGAAGCGCGAGAGGACCGTGCCATAGGCGTTGGCCGCCCAGCGATTGACCCCGAATACGGCTCCTGGCGCGAAGCCGAAGCGGCGCCGGTGATGATCAATGCGCTCTTCGCAGACCGGATGGCCGAACCGGACCCACTGTTCGATCTGTCCCTCTTTCCAGGTCAGGTCGACGAAGGTCAGATTGCCTTCTCTGCCAATGGTCTGTGCATCAACCTCGTGCGGTTCGGAGCGGATCGGACTCATGTCGTCGCTCTCTTCGACGTGCCGAGAGGTCGCTCGGGCCTGTCATTCTGAGAGCCCGTTTCGAGGGATAGAGCGCGTCCGCGTGCGGGCTTGTCCCCAGCGGGAGCAGCGCAACAAGAGTTAGATTCCGAGTTAGAGTCTAAGTTACGGCCCCGAATTCTGTCGTCTTTTGAAATGGATGGACCCGAACCGGGTTCCTGATAGCACGAGGGTCCGGTTCCCGATGGCACGACATTCGGGGTTCCTGATGGCACGAGCCCGTCCACAGCCTGTCCACAGGGCTCGAAAGCGAGCAGTCGTCGCCCCCGCGTCTCGATCTCTAGCGCCAGGCGATAGCCCGGCAATGGCTGTCGACGGATGATGTCCCGCAACTCGAAGGCAAACCGCCTGAAGGGCGAGAGGCTGCCGGATTTGACGTGGAGATGTTGGAACTCGAACCGCCACCCTGCCTTTTGGCGGCCACCATGCTTGCGCACCAGTCGATAGAGCCAGCGATCGAGGCCACCCGTCAGATCGAAATAGGCGCGGTCGATGGTCAGGATCAGCGCGTCATCGAGGACCGCCCGGTAGAACCAGTCGGGCACAATCAACTCGATCCCGTCGGGGCGGCCACTAACATCGGTCCGCTCCGTCCACTCGTTGATCCAGGAAAAACGGTGCCGACGTCCTTCGGTCGGCTGGCGGATCGAGGTGCAGACCGTCGTCGACTGCAACCTGTCCAGTGCCGCCTTCAACCGATGATAGTCGCGGGCGGAGGTGCCCCGCCCGATGAAGGTGAGGATCTGGTACGGCGTCGCCACCATGAGCCGCGACGTGCGCAACCCGGAATCGCGCGCCTCAACGATCTGACTGGCCGCCCAGATCAGGATATCGGCATCCCAGACCGTGGCCATGCCGTGATCCGCGACGGCCTCGACACGGATTTCGACACTACCTGCCGCGAACTCGATGGGCCGCGTGCGATGGCTCTTGGACAAGGAAAAGAAGGGATAGGACATGAGATCCTGCGCGTCCCGCGCCGCGAACTCGCCGGGGAGAGCGTGGAACAGATCGAGCTGGCCGCGTTCGGATGCGTTGCGGGACATTGGAGCTGCCTCAACCGGATCAGCGGAAAGCACGGCCCGCGGGCGGGGTCGCGGTCAGCACATGGCGCTTCGCGGGTAGTACTCGGCCACCGCGCGGATCGGACGTCGAGGTCACGGCACCGCGCTGGACCCAGGCATCGAGATCCTCGATCGAATAGACGACCCGCCCACCCAGCTTGTGATAGGCCGGGCCGGTGCCATAGGTGCGGTGCTTCTCGAGGGTGCGCGCGGATAGGCTGAGGAACTGCGCGGCCTCCTTGGTCCGCAGATAGCGTGGCGGCAGGGGAGCGTGATCGGGTCGCATGGAAAGCCTCCGTGGGGTCCGTGAGGCCGCCGGACAACGGCGGCTGGTTGCGGCCACGATGTCGAAGTGCGACAGGCGGGATGGAGTGCGAAGATGGGGGTACGGAAATCGCACACCACGAGCTATGCTTGAGGCGATTGCCGATTTCCTGGAGCGCGACGCTGCATGAGACTTCAACCGTGACAGGCCTCGTGCAGTCCTTCCTCAAATGCTTTTGATGTCGGTTCGCTGACGCGCGAAATATGCAAGCAGGGCGGAGAGTGGCCGTTCTCATTATTGTAGGAGGAATTTTTTGAACCGCTAATTGCATATTTGCGCCGGGCACGCATTCCTCGATTGGTCGAGTTCGCGTACAACTCGGGCGCAAAAACGGCCTTCTAAGCACACAAATGACGCTTCGCTTCTTGGAATGCATTGCCATAGTGTGTTCATGTTCTCGAATACGAATTGTGAAAGACAGATGAGCCAATGATCGTCGCAGACAATGAGACTGCGGTAGACCTTTTGTACTACGAGGCGATCGCCAAGACGGTGGTCCGTCTGGTGGGCGAGAAGTCGGACGAACCCCTGAGTGTCGGCGTCCACGGCGACTGGGGCGCCGGCAAATCCAGCGTCCTCATGATGGTGGAGGAGGCGTTCTCCAACGACGACCGCGTGCTCTGTGTACGGTTCAACGGCTGGCTGTTCCAGGGCTTTGAAGACGCGAAGGCGGTCCTGATCGAAACGATCGTCGAGGAACTGCGCCGCAAGCGCCCCACGTCGCAGAAAGTCGCCGAACAGGCGAAGAGGGTGTTGAAACGGGTCGACTGGATGAAGCTCGCGCGCAAGGCGGGAGCGTATGGCCTGACGTTGGCTACCGGGATTCCCCATCCCGACACGATTAAGGAACTTGGTGAAGCCGCGCGAAGTCTCCTCGGGAAGGGTGCCGAAGACGTGTCGCCGGAGAATCTGGCTGCGCTCGTCAAGGGGTCTGACGAGTACTTGCGCGAAGTCGCTGAAGACAGCGCGCCTGAACAGATGCACGCTTTCCGGGAGGAGTTTGCCAAACTCCTACAGGACGCCGAGATTGATCGCCTGGTGGTCCTTGTCGATGACCTCGACCGATGCCTTCCGAATATTGCGATCGAAACGCTGGAGGCGATCAGGTTGTTTTTGTTCGTACCACGAGCGGCCTTTGTCATCGGAGCGGACGAGGGGATGATCGAGTACGCCGTGCGGCAACATTTCCCGGACCTGCCTGTGGCTACCGGTCCAGCCTCGTATGCTCGCAACTACCTAGAGAAGCTGATCCAGGTCCCCTTCCGTCTTCCCTCGCTCGGATATGCCGAGACGCGGATTTATATAACGTTGCTCTTGGTGCTGAACGTCTTCAGCGAGGAATCCGACGAGTTCCAGAAATTGACCGCGCTGGCTCGCGAGGTATTGCGCCGCCCATGGAAAGGCCCTGGCCTCGACCGGAAGGCGGTCGAGCAGGCCTTGGGCGGCGTGCCAGTCGAGGTAGAGCGAGCGATGGAGTTGGCCGGGCGGATCGCTCCGATCCTGGCGGATGGCGCGCGGGGTAACCCGAGACAGATAAAACGCTTCATCAACACGATGATGCTTCGTCTGGCTATCGCGGAGGAGCGCGGCTTCCGCGATGAACTGAACATCTCGGTACTCGCCAAGATCATGCTAGCGGAACGCTTCGCCCCTGAACTCTATGACGCAATGGCGCGCGGTTCCGCGAGCACCGGGGCGTCGGAGGAACTCGCGGTGCTCGAAGCCGTGGTCGCGGCCCCTACGTCCGGCCTGGAGACGAAGTCGGCGGACGGGAAAACGACTGGTCCGTCCACGGAGACTTCGTTGCCCGATTGGCCAAACATCGAATGGGCGAAGCAGTGGGCAGCCATTGATCCGCCGCTCGCCGAGAACGATCTCAGACCATACGTCTTCGTCACCCGAGACAGGCGAAGCGTTTTTGGCGCGGTCACATCCCTGGGCGAACTGGACGAACTCATCGCCAAGCTTCAGGGCTCGCCGCTACAGGTGAAGCAGGCTGCGGCAGAAGTTGCTCGGCTTCAGTCAATTGAAGCCGAACAGGTCTTCGATGCGCTGCGCGCCAAAGTGCGAGATGCTGAGGACCTAGCCCAAGAGCCCGTGGGCGTAAAGGGGCTGGCCGAGATGGCGCGTCAGCATCCCTTCCTGCAGAGGCCGTTGCTCTCTTTCGTGCAGGATCTTCCGGTCTCCAAACTCGGCCCTTGGGCGGTCAGCGGCTGGGCGTCAGTCTTCAGCGAAACCGACGTAGGTTCGGACTTCGCGACGACGCTCAAGGGATGGGCCGATCAGGATGATAACAAGCCACTAAAGGCGGCGGCGAGCGCGGCGATGAAACTCTCCAGCAAGCGGAAGCGTAGCTGATGGGGACGTCCGGAACATTCGGCGGCTCCAAAAACGGGCTGGTTCCAAGCTGGGTCGACGAGCCCGCGTCGCCGCCCGCGGTCGCACCCGACAATGCCGAGCCGGACTCCACAGACGGTGACGGGAACGGTGGACCGGATCAAAACGGGGGGGCGCCGGCTGGGCCGGCGCCCGCTCAGGCATACCCGCCGATACCTGCCGTTCCAGCGAGTTCGGGTCTCGGTGGCGCTCGCGGGAACATCACGAGGGGTGCGCGAGCATCCGACGAGCGAGCCATGCGGCGAGGCGCAGGCCGATATGTAAGTGCGAGCGGTGGAGGACGCGCCGCGGCGAGCCGTATGCCAAACTCACGCGCCGTGGCCGGCGGCGTGGCTGGCCTCGCGAGGAACTTCGTCAATCAGGGTCCGGCAGAGGCGCTGAGGCGGTTCAATCTTGAGGGCATGGCAGGGGCTCCCGCCGAGGACGTGTTCGTCGCTTTGACGGATATGCTGTGTCCTGCAGGCGGCACAATTGACGAAGCGATCGCGAGGGACGCGATGCTTGAGACAGTCGCCGATCTAGCCGCCGCTGGTGTCGGGAACTTCGATGAGCTCTCCGCAGACGATTTGCGCGAGTTCTTCATCGGGGTCGTAAGCCGTTCGATTGAAGGTAAAATTCTCAATGAGGTAGGGACCAACGCCATCGCGGCGCCCTCTGACATCGGCGGGGTCGAACGAGCGCAAGCCATGTTGCATGACTTCGTCGAAGGTTGTGTGCGTGATGAGTTCGACGCGCGCGGAACCGATCTGAGCGACCTGGATGCGGCGGCCATCGATAGCTTCGTCGACGACCTCTACGGCGCAGCACTCGATCTGGTCGAGGCCTTGGGAGACGACGGATGAGAAGGTTCAGTCTGATCGGCCGGCTCGGTCCCGACGACAAGAGTAAGATCAAATTGGTCCAGTCCGACTCCGACGTATTCGAGATCGATTTCCTGGACGGTGACCTGCGCATGGGCTTCGGCATCGGTCACGCGTTGGACCAACTCGCTTCCCTCGGGATGCGACCATCGGAGAAGGGAATTGACCTCGTCGTCCTCGCCGCGCTCGTCAACGCCGGGGACACGAGAGTCTCCCGAAGGCTGAACGCTCAAGACGGCTGGACCCGCGAGATCGATCTCTACGTCCCGGTTTCTGCTGCCGCGGCCTGGACGACGAGCACTGGATCGATCGAGTCGATGTTGCGCTTCCTCTCCGGGGATCGGTGGCGTGTCTTCTTCCGCGACCGGCCGAAGAGAACCAGAACTCTCGCTGTCGCTCCGAAACGCCTGGCGATCGACGGACTGACAAAGGTGAGCCTCCTGTCCGGTGGTTTGGACAGTCTCATCGGCGCAGTCGATCT
Source organism: Defluviimonas aquaemixtae (assembly GCF_900302475.1). NCBI lineage: Bacteria > Pseudomonadati > Pseudomonadota > Alphaproteobacteria > Rhodobacterales > Paracoccaceae > Albidovulum > Albidovulum aquaemixtae. The sequence continues at coordinate 583,398 of NZ_OMOQ01000002.1, read as the reverse complement.
CCTGAGCGGGAGTGAACGTCCGCTGTTCGTCAGTCACTACTGGGACAGCGAGACTGCCAAAGCCCAAGCCTATATCCTCGACCGGTTGGAAAACCGGTTCTCCAAAGAGGCCTTCAAGAGCCTCCGGGTGCGGCTGGGGTTCGACAAGCACCATCTCACCACCGGGGAGACGGAGAACACCCAACGGGGACGATCCTTCCTCTTCTACTCACTGGCGACACTGGCAGCGTCGGCGATAGAAGGACGGAGCACGGTCGACATACCGGAGAACGGCCTAATCGCGCTCAACGTGCCCCTCGATCCCTTGCGATTCGGGGCGCTGAGCACGCGGACGGCGCATCCGCACTTCATCGCTAGCATGCAGAGGCTGATCGATGCTCTCTCCCTCGATGTCGAACTAGACAACCCATACAGGCACATGACGAAGGGCGAGATGGTAGCGAACTGCGCCGACAAACCTTTCCTTGAGAAGATCGTGGAAAACTCCATGTCTTGCTCGTCGCCGGCGAAGGCGCGTTACAAGAAGCTCTCCCCCCGACACTGCGGGTACTGCGTTCCGTGCCTGATCCGTAGAGCTTCGCTCGAAGTCGGTCTCGATGGAGACGATGAGACGGTCTACACGATTGAGGATTTGAAGGGGCATATCCTGGCCTCCGACCAACCCGAAGGAGAGCACGTCCGGTCCTTCCAGTTGATGGCCAAGCGGATCAGGGCGAAGCCGGATCTTGCGAAGATACTGGTTCACAAGCCCGGTCCGCTCCATGACAAGCCGGATGAGATACCGGACTATGCCGACGTGTTTCGACGTGGCGTCCTTGAAGTCGCCGAGCTCCTGAAAGGTGTTCGTGCACGACCGGGCGGGTGACCATGCGGCCTCACTACGTGGATTTCCATACGCATCTCGACCTCTATCCCGATCTCGCGAGAGCAATTGCGGCCTGCGATCGCAAGCGCGTAGCGACCTTGGCGGTCACGACGACCCCAAAGGCGTTTGAAAGGAATGTCAAACTTTCTGCGAACAGCGACTTCGTAAGAATTGGGCTCGGTCTTCATCCGCAGCTCGTCGCTGATCGGCATCTTGAGATTGAACTGTTCGAGAAGCTCCTGCCGCAGACGCGTTACGTAGGTGAGATCGGGCTTGATCGCGGGCCCGCTCATTATCGCTCTTTCGAGCTACAACAGTCAGTCTTTGGCAGAATTCTTCGAGCCTGCGCTCAGCAAGGCGACAAGATTATGAGTTTGCACAGCGTCCGAGCGGCGAAACCAGTTCTGGATATGCTCGATGAATACTTGTCGCCGGACCGAGCGCGAGTTGTATTACACTGGTTCAATGGCAGCCACTCGGACGTCCGACGGGCAGTCGATAGAGGATGCTACTTCTCGATAAATGAGCGCATGCTCAATTCCAAAAGCGGCAAGCGCCTACTGTGCGACATTCCAAACGATCGGATACTGACGGAAACCGACGGACCATTCGTGCTCCGCGGCGACGAGCCGATTGCGCCAGGCGACGTCCAGAGAGCCGTTGAGATGATGGCAACAATCCTAGGAACTCAAACCGAGGAAATTCGTCGCCAGATCCTTTCAAATCTACGTATCTTAACGGCAGAACGATAGTTCCTCGACGCTGCTTGACCCAACGATTCCTGGTCCGGATGTCATCGTCGCACGCTCCTCGAACGCAGCAGCGCATGATACCCGCCGTCAACCATCTTTCGCGCGTCGCGCAGCAAGGCCATGACCGCGAAGCGCTCCGGCGCGCTTTGCCACTCGTCCCGGCTGACCCGGGATAGCCGAAAGACAACTTCGGCTATCTCGCGCTGCGACGCTCGGGCCACGCGCCCGTCATATGCCTGCAACATGCGTTTGGCACGCATTCGCTTCTGGTGGGTGAGGCGCTTGTCGGCAGGAATCTTTCTGCCGTGAAGCTGTGCGAGCAACCTGTAGATAGCATTGAGTCGGGCGAAGCCGTCTTGATTGAGCGGGACGAGCGCCACAAGCGCATTGCTGTCCGGATCTTCTTGCAGAAGCTGCAGGCGAACCTGCCGCCCCGGACCAAAAAGATGGTGGAGGCCGTCCTGGGCGCATCTGGTTGTCCCTTCAGGCAGGATCGTCGGTTCCGCCCCGCCGCTCAAGACCTCCGGAACCTTCTGCAGCACGACCACCGAGGGATCGATCCGGGGGTCCCAGAGCGCGCAGGCCTTTGGAGCCGGGAGGTTGGGATCGACCGCGAAATCGCAACCCCCATTTGTCGAGAAGCGCATCTTTCAGAGACGCGTCGTCCGGTGCGGCCTTGGAGAGGGCCGCGTAATCCTGTGCATAGCGCTTGTTGCGGCGCAGCCATTCCCAGGCAAGATCGGACGCGCTCAGGTCTTCGACGTAGTCGTACTCTGCCGAGGAACGCCAGCCGGACGATTCCGACGGCATCAGAAGTTCCTTTCCACAGCCTCTGCTGCAACGCAGCATTATACACGCGCAGATTGATTTCCAGGAGTCTAACCCAATTGGCATGGGCGGGATTCGGCGTAACTCAGCCGCTTGGGCGGTCGCCGCCGCGCTGGAGTAGCTCGCGATAGCCGTGCTCGGTCATCCAGCGGACCCGTTCCAGGTGACTATCGTAGACGTCCCGGCAGCGCTCGGGGTCCGACTTCGGATCGAGGCCGAACAGGATCTCGACCACTTCTCGCCAATCGGCGCCTTCCTCGGCAGCGTCGAACAAGCGGAGGTAGAGAACCATGTGCGATCGATCATACTCGGTCAGCGTATTGCTGTCCGGCGGAGCATCCAGGAATGTCGTCTCGCCCTGTGCCATGTGCCTACAGGATCGCAGAAACGACCCCCCTCCCGAAGTTGCCCTTTCGTACAGGCGCGTCACCGATACCCGCGTCAACCAACTACAATCACGTGGCCTTTTTCGCCTTGGTCAAGTCAAGCAAGACGCCTTCACCCTTGTCCACATGCAGAAAGGTGATCCCGGCATCCTCGAAAACCCGGCGCACCTGATCTTCTGTCGACTCGTAGACGCGAAGGTCCTTCTCGGATTCGAGCCGCTTGAGTGCGGTCAGTGATACCAGGGCCCTATCGGCTAGCGTCTGCTGCGTCCATCCCAGCAATGCGCGCGCGGCCCGCGATTGTCGGGCGGTGATCATGATGATCACCTCCCACCCGGCCATTCACACATGCCAGAACTACGACTATTTTAGTCGCATTTCCGGGGGCTTGCCAGTGATCATCGCGGTCAGCGGCCGTTTCGGGCACTGGATCGCCTAGGAGCCGGCGAAGGCGCGATTCACTGCTAATTCGGCGGCTGCGCGCGGCGGGATGTCGCCGAGTGATACGAATTGTGAACAGTGTCGGACATTGCCAGCGGAGAAGCCCGGCGGCTCGCACCACCGGGCTTCGTTGCCGGGTCAGGACTGGTCGTCCTCATCGTCGATGAATGAGGGATCCTCGTCCTCGGCCTGCTTGGCCTTGGTCAGGAAGTCGACCGTCTCGGCGATGATCTCGCAGCCGTAGCGATCGACGCCCGCGGCGTCGGTCCACTTGGTGTAGTGGATGCGGCCACGGACTAGGAGCTTCATCCCCTTCTCGCAATACTGCTGGACCGTCTTGCCGAGGCCGTTGAAGCAGGTGATGCGGTGCCATTCGGTGTCCTGGACGCGGTAGCCGTTCTCGTCGCGGACGACCCGGCCTTCGGAATAGCGCGGGCGAGAGGTGGCAAGGGTGAAGTTGGTGATCGAGGTGCCGCCCTGGGTGGTGCGGGTCTCGGGGGTCTGGCCGATGTTGCCGGCGAGGATGACGATGTTCTGCATGGTATGTCTCCGTTGCTTCATCCGGAGGGACCGTCCCTCCGATGAGGCCCGTCAAAGACCGCTGGACGTGGCCTGCACGGACGCTCCCGGCGTCCGCTCGACCCCCAAGGCGGGACGTGGCGCGGGCAGGCGTGGAACACGCCAACACGGGTCCCGCCGCGCGGGGTTGCTGGCCTCGGACGGACGGGCTTAGGGGATCAATCAGGAGGAGGCACAGGTCTTCTCGGGGGAGCGGCAACGGAGACGCAGTACCGAACCATCTTCCTCGCGAAGGGCAACTTGGCCCCCAGATCACGCGCCCATCGGCAATCGGCCTCACGCACCCACCTTCGCGTGCCACAGCTGCGCCGTGTCCGATGGCCAGAAACCGCAGGCAGAACCGAGCACGTCAGGCATCGTTCACCGTACTCACAGGCATCGGCCCGGTTGGTCCATGGTCATGCGAGAAGAGAGGGATGATTCGGGCTTTGGCCTGCGATCAGCCAAGAACCGTCGATGCGCAGATTTCCACCGCGCCTGCGATCAATTGACGAGGGACGGCCGCAACCAAGGGCTACGGGTCGAGCAGCCCCTCGCCCAAGGTATTGAGGTTGATCATCGCCGCAACGGCGACGACCGCGCCGCATCCGCCGCAGAGAAGCGTCAGCATAAAGCCCGGGTCGAGCGCATGTTTCGCGACGCCATGGGCCAGCGCGTAACCCGCCACGGCGGCGGGCACCGCGAAGAGGCCGAGCGCCCCGAGGCGGAGGAGCGGGTTCCGAGCAAAGCCGAGAATGGCAATGACGAGCGCGACGGAGAGCGCCGCCCCCGCCAGTCCGGCAAGGAAGGACAGGCCGAAACCGGCCCCACCTCCATGAACCTGCAGGAACGCGGCGATCCCGGCCATGACCGGCAATGCGAAGACCGCGAAGCGGAAGGCAAGCAGGCTAAGGGCGATGGACAGAGAGATGGCAAGAAGAACAAGCGACATGGACGCCTCCATGGGTTGGTGACTGTGAGGATCACGACAGGCTACCCACGTGTGCGCACCGCCTGCGACTATGCTGCTTCGCCGGTTCTACTGAGTGGATAATAACCGAAGGTTCTGTGTTTCCCAAGCCTACAAGAAATGGCCATCGATGATTCGAGCTGCGTCGGCGCTCAGAGTGGGCCCCTCAAAAGTCTCAAGAAGCTTTCCATTGAAGTGCTTTGCATACCAAGTCTTTTTCTTGTCCCGGTGCTTTGCGTATATTTCCGATGACATCATTCCCCAGTGTTCCCAGTACCACGTCTCACCGTTCCAAGTCACCGAGAAGTCGGGAAGGAACATCGTACCGTCGGGCGCGATCAATGGCGTTTCATATTCAAAAGCGACACCACGCTCGTGAAGCAAGTTCGCAATGATCAATTCAGATTTCGAACGGACCATGTCGCCACTTAGGGCTTCGTGGATTTTTCCTTCCTCATACCAGTCTTTGCGGTGGACTAGCTCGTCGGGGACGGCGTGAAAGTATCCCTCGTAAAGGAAGGAGTTGATCAAAGCAGTCTGAGTGTTTTCTGGCCGCCTGGCCGATAGCAAAGTCGAGATATCGCCCTGAACGAGAAGGGTGCAGTGTCTAGTTGCGCGTGTGAGCGCCGTATAGATCAATTCAGATGAAAGCGAGCGCGCTTTCGATTTCGGCACCAAGACATAGGTATGTTGAAATTCGCTCCCTTGCGCTTTGTGTACTGAGATCGCATAGGCAAGCTCAAGGTTGCTTTCCACACTTTCCGATCCGCCATTTGGGAGATCGCGCCCATAGGCAAATCCAAGGTGATCCTTTCTTGCAAACTTGACCTGAAACCGCTTCATTCGAAACCGGTTCTTCTTCACGTCAAACCCATGCTTCTGCACGAAGCCGATCTCACCATTGAATATCTCTGAGCGTTCTGATTTCCGGGTGTTAAAGTTGTACGCCCAGATCGGGTTGGACTTGGGCCTGTTCCGATATTGGATTACCTTGTCAAAAAGCGTGATACCGTCCACAGCGCCAAACCAATTCATCGTCCCCCTTGCTACCCGCTGCTGCAGTGCTTCGTTCAGAGCTTCAACGCCATGAAGCTCTGCGCGGTGCGGCGTAAGGACTTGGTATTTTTCCGGCATCCACTCAAAAGCAGTTCGCCAGAGTTCGTAGGGCTTGTCCTCATTCAATGCCTGGCCGGTATGCGTAGACATATCTGTTTCGAGTTCTTTGATTAGTCGCTCTGCCAGCGTTGCAGGGTCGTCCCAGTAGATGACGCGAAGGTCTGTATCAACATTTCCGCCTTTGTGAACGGCGGATAGGAGGGCCTCAGCCTGCGGTGAGGTTGCGTCTCCATCCTCACGCGCCGACGCACCTACGAACAGGTCAGCAAGGTCGAGTATGGCGGTGCCTTGCCCCGAAATGGCATTCCCCATTTGCCGGAGGTTCTGATCGAGACGCGCAATACTTCCGTTGTCTTTTCGGTCGAGCCAGACAATCGTATCCGCGAATACCCGGCCTCTTCCGATAGGAGGAAGCTGATTGGGGTCACCAACGAGTATGAACCGGCGCACCTGTCGCCAATCTATTGCACGAACCAAGCTGGCCATAAGCCCAAGGTCAAGCATCGAGGCTTCGTCCACGATGATTGTGCCGCCGCCCTTACGCTTTACTCCGCTTCGCCTGAAGGTCAGGTTGTTGTTCAGCCAGCCGCCCTTGGCCAGAAACGAGTGGACGGTAGAGGTCTCGACGCGTTCAATTCCGCGTTCATGAAGCTTTGCGCGGACGCGGTCCGAGGCTTTGCCGGTTGGTGCCATGACAGTAACAGGCGCGCCGTCTCCTTCGGTCTGACGGACAGCCCGTATGATTGCGCAAATGACAGTCGTCTTTCCTGTGCCAGCAGCGCCGGTCACGACGGCCAGTGGGCGGCGGAAGATTAGTTCACAGGCTTCTGCCTGAGCCGCTACCGCCTGCGTATATAGCTCCCGTGCTTTGGCGAGAAGAGAGCTTTTCTTGTCGAGAATTTCATTCTGCCAATCGCTTTCGGAGAACGGGCGCTGCAACTGAACGTCAGCGCGCCCGGACAGATTTGTTAGTGCGTCTTCAATGTCTCTCTCATCGTCATAGACGTCCTGCAGATAGAGCCAAAGTCTGTTTTCTTCCTCACGCAACACCAGCGCTTCTTCAAGCGTTGCGCGATCGACCTCGAAATATCTTGCCGTGAAGTGTGCGGACTTCCATTCGGGAAGCTTCTGCAGGCGTGCATTCACTTCTGCAAGAATGCCGTCCGCAGCCCTGAAGGTCTGGTTCGGCTCTCTCTTCAACTGCTCCACGCAAAGCGCCCGAAAGCGCCTTGCATCGTCATACTCCATGTCCGCGAGAGGCTCGCCTCCCAGTTCCGGCGAAGGCAGCACCCCACGATCTATCGTCCCCCATGGGATGGTGTCGTCGGGGCTATCGCCGACATATCTCTCCGAGAGAACGTAGGGGTTTTCCGCAGGGGCACTGCAATCGCCTGTCAGCCCATGCTCTGCCCGCAAGCGTTCGTCTTCGCTGACAATCCTTTCGATCTGATCGAGAGTCAGATCGAGCCGTGGCAGCACGTCCCTGAGCAGGGTCCTAGCATCGTCCGGCTTGAGCAACCACTGCCTTGCCAGCTTGGACAGCGGCTTTCCCATGAGGCCATAGGGCGCCACCTCGACATTGTGATCCACAGCGTCAAAGAAGAGCTTGTGCGCTTCTTTTGACTTACCTTCTGCCATGAGACGACGAGCATGGTCGGTTGCCTGATCGGCTCGAAGAAACCGCATGACGTTGAGTAGACCGGGGTACAAACCGCGCTTATTCCAAAGCTCGGCAATGCAACCAAGAATCCAGCGCTCCCGCTCGTCCCAGTTCTCGCTTTCATCGCCGAGAGCCTTCAACTCTCGGATGGCGCCGAGAAATTGCTCAAGCAGTCCAATGGCGTCATCGTTGGTCAGAAGTCGAGCGCCATACTTGCAAGTCCGCGGATTGTCCGGATAGACCACAAATTTATTGAGCGCCTCGGGGTCATCTCGATAAAGATGATATGGGAGACGCAACCCTTCATCGGGGTATAGTGAGGTCACGTTGCGCCCCCAAATCATCCCTCCTGCAAATCTCGCGCTGATGTCATCGCTCACGTCGTCGTAAAGCAGGCGATCGGAGACGTTCTTGACCCGCGAAACCCCGACCAGCACATAGCGAGGATTTTCTTCCTCGCTGAAGGGGTTGGAATAGTTCGCATAGTAAAAGATCAAGCTGTTCGCAGCTTCAATACTTGCGAAGAATGCGTCGGCGTTCTCGGAGCGCCGGTTGTTGTCCAGCTTCCCGTTCTCGTAGACATCTTCGCTATACATAGCCTCGTATGGCCATACACATGTTGTTGCCGGAGCAATGTCCCATTCCGCACGGCTAGCGCCATCGAAAAAGAAGTCGGGTGGGTTTGAATATCCACGTATTGTGTCCGGCCCGAATGCGTTGGCACTATAGACGCAGGGCGGTAACTCAGAGCTTTTTAAATCTGAGATCGGCCTTCCGGCATTTGCCATTTCCTGATTTACTTGCCGCTCGCGGGCAATAACATCGCCAGGGTAGGACTGGCATCCTACACAGTAACTGTTCAGTTCTGGATGTTCGCAAATGCGGCCGTCCCAACCGTTGTCATGCCAAGCAATTCGCGCCGTCAAATGAACAGTCATGGCTTCTCTTTCGTCATGCAGAACAGGTTCTTCGCATTTTAACAAATCTTCGACCGAAGACACTTTGATAAATTTTCAGGATGTCTCCCGTTCACCGGCGAATCCGCGTGGCGTTTCCGGCGTGCTTTTTGTCGCCTTCTTCGCGATGGGAGTCGACTTACAATGTCCTTCATAGCTTCACGGAAGACTAGACGATGATCTCGGTCAAGCGTTCGTTCTTCGATGTTGCGGATCTGTTCGTGTTCCGACGCTGTGAGACAAGTGTCGCTTCAGAGAAAGGGCGGCGCTTACGCGCCGCTGTGATGCTTGAGGACCGGGATACCCAGCTTGCGGGCCTTGTCGGCAAGGTTCTCTTGGATCCCGGTGCCGGGGAAGACCAACACCCCGATCGGAAGAACGTCCAGCATCGCGTCGTTGCGTTTGAACGGGGCCGAGCGACCGTGCTTGGTCCAGTCGGGCCGGAACGCGACCTGAGGCACCATGCGGTGATCGGCCCAGCGGGAGGCGATGAGTTCCGCGCCCTTGGGTGAGCCGCCGTGGAGCAGCACCATGTCCGGGTGCTTGGCATGGACCCGGTCAAGCCGCGCCCAGATCAGGCGGTGATCGTTGAAATCCGCCCCGCCGGTCACGGCCACCTTGGGACCGTCGGGCAGAAGCAGCTGCGCCTCGGCCCGGCGGCGGGCTGTGAGGAAATCCCGGCTGTCGATCATCGCGGCGGTCAGGTTTCGATGGCTGACGCGCGAGCCGGTCCGGGGATGCCAGGGCTTGCCGAGGTGTTGCTCGAAGCCCTCCGCCGCGAGGTCGCGGAAGAGTTCCAGCGCGGTGCGCCGTTCGACCATGCTCTGCCCCTCAGCCAGAAGGCGTTCGAGTTCGAGGGATTTGACTTCGGAGCCGTCCTGTTCCCGCTGCAGGCGACGCTGTGCCTGTTCGTTGTCGTCGAGTTGCCGCTCGGCCCGGGCGAGCGCCCGGTGGAAGAGGTTGACCGCACCCCAGAGGAGTTCGTCTAGTTCGGGTTCGAGGCGTGTGTCACCGAGCGTCGCGACAAGGACGTCGAGGATATCGGCGACGGCACCGGCGATCTGGCAGCCCTCGGGCAAGGGGCGCGGATCGGGTTCATCCTCGTAGGGACGCCAGCCGTAGAGCTGGAGTTCGGTCAGGACATGGGCGGTCGAGGACGTGCTGTGATGCGGCTCATGGGCATCGGTTTCGGGATCGAGGGTCATCTGCGGGGTCCTTCCTCAGGGGAGCCGCGCGCCGCACGCGGCCTTCGTGGCAGGAACGCGCCCACGGGCGGGACGGCCGGGCAGCCCGAGCCCTTCGCGAGGGCCTTGATGGCCAAGCCCAGCTATTTTGGCTCGCGATGCAAAGCGCCCCGGCGGGGCGCGGCGGAAAATAGCCGGAGCGCGGCCATTGCCGGGCCGTGCCGCTTGTGGGCCCCCTGCCCTCTGAGAAGGCCGTGCGCGCCGGCCTTTCCCGTGGATGGGACCCACGCGGCCCCCCTCCGAAAACAATGCTGCGAGCCGTGCAGCGCCAGCCCGGTTGCCGCCCTGTCACACCGGCACGAACTGCGCGGCGTCGTCGGCGTGGAGATAAAGCCGCAAACGCGCTTGCAAGGCCGCCAGACCATAGCGCCGGAGATCGTCGTTGAAGTCGCCCAGTCGAGGCGTGAGGGTCATCGCCTCGATGCCAGTCTCGGCTGCGCGAGTGGCTAGCCGATCCCTTGCCGCCGCGCCCGCCGGATCACGGTCGCGCAACACGTAGAGCCGCCGCAGACCAGCGGGAAACCGGATGGCGGCCAGGTGTCCCGACGACAGCGCCGCGAGGGCGGGTATTTCGGGCAGAGCCGAGCGCACGGAAAGAACCGTCTCGATCCCCTCGCCCGCGATGAGCACGTCAGCGGGCACGCCGAACCGCACCCCGTTCCCGAGCAAAGCGCCCATCGCGCGCCGCGGTGTGTCGATATCGGCCTTGTCGTGCCCGTCCGGGCGCAGCCAGGTGCGATGGGTCCCGGTCTGGCGGCCCTCGAGATCGGTGATGGCGGCCAGCATGGCCGGAAGCCGCACGACCGGCCCGCCGCCTTCGGGCCGATAGAAACAGGCGGGATGGAACCGCAGGCTTGTCATTCGGTCGGCCGTTCCGATGCCGCGCCCGCGCAGATAGGTTTCCGCCGGAGTGCCACGGATCGGCACGGCCATTGCGAACAGGCGTCGCGCCGCTTCCTGAGATCCGGTGGCAGCTGGTGGCTGTGAATGTGGAGAATGCTGTCGGGGAGGATCAGGTAAGGGCAGGCTCAAGAAGCGTCGGGCCTCATCGGCAACGTCCTTGAAGTCGACCAAGCCGCAGGTTTCGCGGATGACATCGAGTAGATCGCCATGCTCCCCCGTGGCTGCATCGGTCCATTTTCCGGCGGCACGGATGCCGAACAGGGGCCCGGATAGCCGAACGAACATGGATCGGCCCGGTGTGTTCTGAACGTCGCCAACCAGCCAGTAGTGACCCTGCTTCCGGCCGTTCGATAGAAAGTGTCGGCACACCGCTTCCGCATTCTGGGAAAGCTGGCGCGAAAGCTCGGTGGCGGGGCTCGTCATGGCAGCCTCCAACAAGTTTGGACGAAAACAGGGGCCCGCCATGACTGACGGGCCCCTGACTTTGGACCTTGGGGGAAGGTCCCGACCTGCTCGAAGGTCACTCGGCGGCTGTCCTCGCGAAGGCGTCACCGGCGGTGGGATCATCTTCCCCCGAGGGGGCGGAATCTCCGATAGCCGGTTCGCCGCCGTCTTCCGCCGATTGCGCTTCGCCGCTGTCGGGATCGTCATTCGAAGCGTCATCGTCGGCGCGGTCCGCGTCGTCGACCAGCTCGATCTCCGGTGCGTCCTCTTCCGGCAGCGGCGGCGTGCGCAACGGGTGCGGCAGCCAGCCGGTGTCGGAGAGCAGGTCCTCTGCAGCGGTCACCATCTCGGCCTTCTTCAGCCCGGCGATCCGGTCAGCAGCGTCCTCACCCTTCGCTTCGCGCACGGCCTCGAGGATGCGGGCCTTGGTCACGCGGCCGAGGTAGCTGTCACCCGTCGGCGTCCAGCCCGCCTTGGCCATGTCAAGCCCGACGGTCCCGGCCAGCACATCCGCATGCGCGATGGCGCGCGGTCGGCGTTGGTAGGGGTCGTGGACGGCATTCACGCTCATCGCCACGCAATGGGCGAAGAGCGCCTCGCGGCTACAGCTGTCGAACTCGGTCAGCACCTCCCAGAGGTCCTCGGATGCCTTCGGCAGGTTCCGCGCCCAGGTCTCGTGGCGCTGGTCGATGGCTTGCGCGTAGGCCGTGTCGCCGAGGCCCGGCACCTGCGATCCGAAACCCGCGTTGCGCGGTTCGATCTCAACGCAGCTGTCGACGGCGTAGCGGTAGAAGAGCCGCAAGACCATCGCGTGCAGGGCCGCGAGGAAGGCCACCTGCGGGTCCTGGGCCAGCGCATTACGCAAGGCCAGGGTGCGATGGGCCGTCAGTTCCATGACGAGGCGGTCGGAGAGCGGCTTGAGGCCGTCATCCTCTTCCTCGTCCTCCGTGGTGGACATGACGGTGTCGTCGGTTTCCTCCTCGGGAGGCGCGTCCGACTGGACTTCGCTTATGTATTCCACCTCCTCGACCGGCTCATCTTCGGGCCGCACGTAGCCGCGCTCGACGCGCAGCCGCCCGGAGCTGTCGATGCTGACGAAGGCTCCGGCCAGCGCGAGGTCGTCGGCCTCGTACCGGATCGGGCGTGCTTCGAGTGCCTCCATCGCCTCCTCGATCTCGCCCAACCGGGCATCGACGTCGTCGGGCAATTCGTCGGCCTCAGCATGCTCGGCCTCGAGCGCGTCGTATTCGGCCGTCAGCGACTGGTAACTGGCAGCCTCCTCGTCGCTCATCGGCACCGCTTCGCCATTGATCCGGCGCATCCCGAAGGTGTGGCCATAGGGGAATTCGGTATCGACCTCGACCCATTTCCAGCCCTCGGCACGCACCCCTTCGGCCTCTTCGACCAGTTTCTCGCGCACCATGACGTCGAGAAGGGCGGCATCCTGCAGCCAGCCGCCGTCGTCCTGCTGGAACAGGTCGCGCAGGATCTCGCCCCCGGCCTCGACGTAGTCGTCGAGCCCCACGAACTGCGCCCGCTTGTCCGAGGCCCGCACCGCGCCCTCGGTCAGCATGCGGCGGACCTCATAGGGCTGCCGCGAAAAGTGCCGCTGCAGCGCCTCCCAGACCTGCTCCTGCCGCGCATGGTCGGGATTGACCGTGAAGGCCATGAGCTGGTCGAGGGTCATCTCCTCCTCGGCATAGGCGTCGAGCAGCGAGGGCGCGATGGCGGCGAGCTTCAGCCGCTGTTTGACCACGCTGGCCGAGACGAAGAAGGCCGCTGCGATCTCCTCCTCTGTGCGGCCCTTCTCGCGCATTGCCTGGAAGGCGCGGAACTGGTCGAGCGGATGTAGCGGCGCGCGCTGGACGTTCTCGGCGAGACTGTCCTCCTCGGCGAGCCCGTCGGTGCGTACGATGCAGGGGACCAGCGCGGTCTTGTTCATGCGCTTCTGTTTGACGAGCAGTTCGAGCGCCCGGAACCGCCGCCCGCCGGCGGGGATCGTGTACATGCCGGTCTCTGCGCCGCTCTCGTCCAGCACAGGCCGCACGGTGATGGAGCTGAGCAGCGTGCGCCGCGCGATGTCCTCGGCTAGTTCCTCGATCGAGACGCCTGCCTTAACGTGGCGCACATTCGACTGGCTGAGCATCAGCTTGTGGAAGGGGATGTCTCGCGAGGCGCTAAGGGTGATTTTCTGTTGCTTGGTCATCGGGATATCTCCGCGACGGGCCAGCCGGGAGCCTCTCTCCCGACCTCCAAACCCGTCACGGAAAACCCGGCACCCCTCTAACTCTGACGAGTGCGACGGAAAAAAAAATTCGCCGGAAGCGGCGGCACAGCGGTGCAGCACAAACTACAAGTCTAATGGTTCGTTCCAACCCTGGCGGACACAGCATCAATCCACGCTTTTTGCTTCAGGGACCGGTTTTGCATCACGCGAACATGCTTCAGGTGATCTTTCAGCAGCCCTGAAATCCTATCTTTCTCTCGCTTCACTTCCTTCGGCGATAACCATGGATTTAGATAGATCCGTTTGAGGCTGTTAGCGGAAAAAGAAAACTTATCGGCGTCTATTCCCGGATTTGTATGAATTCTAAGAACACGAAATTCGCATTCATCGCGGTACTGTTTTCTTTTGGCAAATGGGATCAAACGGAGCTCCAACTGACTCAGTTCTGCGGGTAGCCGATATCGAACTTTGTCAGCAAGAAGTGACCCGTCCTGTTTTATGTCATCGATAAGGCTGTCTCTTTCGAACCAAAGGCATACACCATTCTCACGTTCACCAAAAACATGCCAGAAATGAAACCTATCTGATGCTTCCGTAAGACAAGTTCCTCGGATTTCATGCTCGGGAAACCTCTCAGAATATATGCGGATACACTCGCTATCATTCTTGTCATCCCATTCCTTCGGGTCTCCCAGATGCAGTTGCAGCGCCCTAAACGTCGGCTCCAAGTGCTCCAATTTCGTGTATTTTTTCAGCCAGCGGTTCATTGGCATTAGCGAGCTCCAAGAACAAATATCGAGATTTGGAAATCGTATCCGTGGATTGCACACTCAAGGCAAGTACCGAAGAAACACGGCGAAGCCGTCTGTGTGGGCAAAGGTAACGATTTGGCTGTTCCTCCCCGTTTTCGGGTGGCGGACCTTGTCTTGGCCCGCCACCCGAAGATACCGCCTAAGTCACCCTTTCCAACAGCCCCTTCGCCTTCCCCTCCATAACCAGCCGCGCATCCTGCTGCGGCTTCGACCGGGCGACCGCCGTGATGCCCTGCACGAAGTCGAACACGCTTTCCGGCGGGCGGCCCTCCTCGGCCAGCACCGTCTCGACGATCCGCCCCGTTTCCGCCTTCGAGAACCCGCGCTTGCGGAGAAAGTCCTGACGGTCCTCGTCCGACCGCGCGACGATCTTCTCCCGCGCCGCGCGGATGCCGTCGATGAAGGGCGCGGGCGAGGACTCGGCGAAGCGGCTCAGCGCCGGAGCGGCCTCGTGGGCGAAGCGCGAGGCGGCGTATTTCGAGTGCCGGATCGTAATCTCCTGGAAGTCTTCGACGCCCCAAAGGTTGCGGTTCTGGCAGACCGCGCGCAGGTAGAAGCTGGCGATGCCAAGCGTTTTGGCGCCAACCTCGGAGTTCCAGCAATAAAACCCCCGGAAATAGAGGTCGGGCGATCCGTCGGGCAGCAGCCCCGCCTCGATGGGGTTCAGGTCATCGACGAGGAACAGGAACACGTCGCGGTCCGAGGCGTAGAGCGTCGTCGTCTCCTTCGTCACGTCCACGCGCGGGTTGTAGATGCCCGTCGACCAGTCGAGCACGCCCGGCACCTTCCAGCGCGTGTCGCCCGTGCCGTTGCCCGCGATGCGCTGCACGGCGGAGACCAGTTCGTGGTCGTAGATGCGGCCGTAGTCGGGTCCGGTCACGGCGCGCAGTTCGGTGCGGCCATCCGCAACTTCCATGGTCTTGATCTGCTCGGCCCGGTGATTGGTCAGGCTGTATTGCAGGTTGATGCCCGCCAGCGGCGCGGGAAGTTGCCGCAAATAGGCCGCGGGTGCGCCGACCAGGCTCGAGAGCTGACCGAAGGACCAATGCGTCGGCGCGATGGGTTCATCCGCACCGGGCAGGACCAGCCCCAGCTTCTCCGGGTTGTCGCGATGCGCCTCGACCCGGATCGCAGCACTTTCCACCGTGCGCGTCCGGCTCCGCTCCGCCCGGCCTTTGACGGATGCGAAGAGATCGTCGAGCGACAGATACCGCTCGTCGTCGGGCCGCGAGAACCACTCCGACGACACACGGTCCACGTTCGTGCCGCGCGACATATCCACCCTGTAGCCGCCGCTCATGTCACGCCCGGCATCGATGATTTCGCTGTTCATTGGGAATCCTCCGCGACGGCCGCCGGAGGCCTCTCCTCCAGCCTTCAACCCGTCACGGCACCCCTCCCAGTCTCTTGCTCTCTCGCTTGGCCAGTGGCGGCTTCCCGCGCCTTAGTGACACCTACGTTGCGCGATTCGTGCGGCCTATGGCAGACTTCGTTCAGGCAACGGTCTTCGGGCCCTGCCACAGCTTAGGGCCCCTAAATGGTGGGAATTCGCATAGAACAGCGCAGTATCTCCGGCTTTCGGGCCGCCGATTTGCGCGACGCTAGAGCAGCCATCTATACGCCAAGCTACGAAAATGTGCGCTCACCTCACCTTCAATCCGCTATTATACATAGGCTTTTTACTTCGTACGTGCGCCAGCCTCTGGCAGGCTGGCGCTCATGGAAAGGGACCAGGAAAGCAGGCCGGTGGCTAACGCCTCAAGAGGCGCCCAGGACTCGTTTCGGGGTAGCGGAACGACCGCGAACACCATCGCGCGCCTCACTTCGGCTGGCGATGATCCGCGGCTGGTCAACCTTGTTCGCTTGTTGGCGCGGCAGGCGGCGAGAGATTTCATTGAGACTGAGAACAGGCGGCATGCACGGGCTCGCCTCCGCGATTAAGGGGGCTATCGCATGAAGGCAGCGCTTTACGCTCGGTATTCATCTGACAACCAACGTGATGCGTCGATCGAGGACCAGCTGCGCATCTGCCGTGCACGCGCGGAGCGGGAAGGCTGGACGATCATCGACAGCTACACGGATCGCGCGATTTCCGGGGCGTCCCTGCTTCGGCCCGGCGTTCAGGAACTGATCTCGGATGCGCTGAAGGGGCGTTTCGACGTGATCCTCGCGGAGTCGCTGGATCGTCTCTCTCGGGACCAGGAGGACATCGCCGGGCTCTACAAGCGGATGCGCTTTGCAGGTGTGAGTATCGTGACGCTGTCCGAAGGTGAGGTCAGCGAATTGCACATCGGTCTCAAGGGAACGATGGGCGCACTCTTCCTTAAGGATTTGGCTGACAAGACCAGGCGCGGTCTTCGCGGGCGCGTCGAGAAGGGTCGCTCTGGTGGTGGGCTTTGTTTTGGGTATGACGTCGTTCGCACGGCGGATCCGGACGATCGGGGCGAGCGGGAGATCAACCCAGCCGAAGCAAACGTCGTTCGGCGCATCTTCCGGGAATACTTGTCCGGACAATCATCGCGGACGATAGCGATGACCTTGAACCGGGAGGGCATTTCCGGACCACAGGGCAAGGAGTGGGGGCCCTCCACGATTCACGGCAACCCGAAACGAGGGACAGGGATTCTCAACAATGAGCTCTACATCGGTAGGCTCGTCTGGAACCGTCTGCGATACATGAAGGATCCAGACACCGGTAAGCGCGTCTCCCGCCCGAACCCGGAAAGTGAGTGGGTTGTCCAGGAGGTCCCGGACCTTCGGATTGTGGACCAAGATCTCTGGGACGCGGTGAAGAAAAGGCAAAAGAGCCTTTCGTTTGATACGTCACCGACAGGCAGTAATCCGATGAACGATAGACGGCGGCCGAAGCACCTTTTCGCCGGCCTTATCAAGTGCGGTTGCTGTGGTGGTGGGTACTCCCTGATCTCGAAAGACCTGCTTGGCTGCGCAGCGTCGCGGAACAAGGGCACATGCGATAACCGTCTGAACATCCGTCGGGATGCCTTGGAGGCGTCGATCTTGAATGGCCTTCGGAAGCATCTCATGTCGCCAGAACTCTTCAATGAGTTCTGCGCGGAGTTCACCCGGGAAGTAAATCGGCTCCGGGTCGAGCGCGGGGCGGACCTGGCCGGCTGGAGAAGCGAACTCGAGAAGGTTGACCGAGAGCTCGACAAGATGGTCGACGCCATTCTTCAGGGCTTCCCGCCTGCAAAGCTCAAAGACAAGGCCGAGAAGCTGGAGGCGAGGAAGTCGCAGTTGAGCGAGCTTCTGGACAATGCCGATGAGCCGCCGCCATTGCTGCACCCGAACATGGCACGGATGTATCAGGATCGCATCGCGAAGCTCTGCGAGAACCTGCAATCCGAGGAAAATCGTGGCGCCGCCGTCGACGTGCTTCGGTCACTGGTCGATGAGATCACCCTCGTGCCCGAGGACGGCGAACTCTCCATCGTCCTTCGCGGCGACCTGGGGGCGATTCTCCGCTTTGCAGCAGGAAAGCAAAACCCCGACTTCCTTTCGGAGGCCGAGGCTTTGGACAACCTGCTTTCGCAGAAATCGTTGGTTGCGGGAGGGCGCAGCAGACGATCGCGGCGGGCGGCAGTCCCAAAAGCAAAAACCTCCGCGGCAGGACCGGCGGAGGCATCGCAAGTATCGTTGGTTGCGGGGGTAGGATTTGAACCTACGACCTTCAGGTTATGAGCCTGACGAGCTACCGAACTGCTCCACCCCGCGCCAAGGTCGGCCCGGAACAAACGAGATTGTGTGGGGCCGCATCGTCGAGAGATACATGTGCTTCTTACTAGGTTTGGCGGTGACCTACTCTCCCACGTCTTAAGACGCAGTACCATCGGCGCAACGGCACTTAACGGCCGAGTTCGGGATGGGATCGGGTGTTTTGCTCGTGCTATGACCACCAAACCGAGAAAGAAGCACAACAATCAACGCCGAACCCCTGAGGGGCTCGGAACAGTCCAAGTCGGCTTTCGACCAGAGAAGTCTGACTTCTGCTGGATCAAATCAAGCCTATCGAGCAATTAGTACCGGTCAACTGAACGCATTGCTGCGCTTACATCTCCGGCCTATCGACGTGGTCGTCTTCCACGGCTCTCAAGGGATACCTGGTTTTGAGGGGGGCTTCCCGCTTAGATGCCTTCAGCGGTTATCCTGTCCGTTCATAGCTACCCAGCACTGCCGTTGGCACGACAACTGGTCCACCAGTGGAACGTTCACCCCGGTCCTCTCGTACTAGGGGCAACTCCTCTCAAGTATCCTACACCCACGGCAGATAGGGACCGAACTGTCTCACGACGTTCTAAACCCAGCTCACGTACCTCTTTAAATGGCGAACAGCCATACCCTTGGGACCTGCTCCAGCCCCAGGATGAGATGAGCCGACATCGAGGTGCCAAACGGTGCCGTCGATATGGACTCTTGGGCACCATCAGCCTGTTATCCCCAGCGTACCTTTTATCCGTTGAGCGATGGCCCTTCCACTCGGGACCACCGGATCACTATGGCCGTCTTTCGACTCTGCTCGACCTGTCAGTCTCGCAGTCAGGCTGGCTTCTGCCATTGCACTCAACGAGCGATTTCCGACCGCTCTGAGCCAACCTTCGCGCGCCTCCGTTACTCTTTGGGAGGCGACCGCCCCAGTCAAACTACCCACCACGCAGGGTCCCGGACCCGGATAACGGGCCGCGGTTAGACATCAAGAGTGCGAAGGGTGGTATCTCAAGGGAGGCTCCACGGAAACTGGCGTTCCCGCTTCAAAGCCTACCACCTATCCTGCACATCACAATCCTGATGCCAGTGCGAAGCTATAGTAAAGGTGCATGGGGTCTTTCCGTCTAACCGCGGGAAGTGTGCATCTTGACACACAGTTCAATTTCGCTGAGTCCACATTTGAGACAGCGGGGAGATCGTTACGCCATTCGTGCAGGTCGGAACTTACCCGACAAGGAATTTCGCTACCTTAGGACCGTTATAGTTACGGCCGCCGTTTACTGGGGCTTCAATTCGGAGCTTGCACTCCTCCTTTTAACCTTCCAGCACCGGGCAGGCGTCAGACTGTATACGTCGCCTTGCGGCTTCGCACAGCCCTGTGTTTTAAGTAAACAGTCGCCACCCCCTGGTTTGTGCCCCCCGCCCATAGTTGCCTACAGACGGGGCTCCCTTCTCGCGAACTTACGGGAGCATTTTGCCGAGTTCCTTAAATGTGGTTCTCTCAAGCGCCTTGGTATTCTCTACCAGTCCACCTGTGTCGGTTTAGGGTACGATCTAATGGAGGGCTATTTCCAGGAACCTCTAAGCAGCCTCTTCAATCCGATAAGAAGAAACTACCCTCGAGATCCGTCACATCCTCCTGGCCCAGGAATATTAACCTGGTTCCCATCGACTACGCCTTTCGGCCTCGCCTTAGGGGTCGGCTTACCCTGCTCAGATTAGCTTTAAGCAGGAACCCTTGGACTTTCGGCGACAGGGTCTCTCACCCTGTTTGTCGCTACTCATGTCAACATTCTCGCTTCTGATCACTCCACCGGATGCCTTACGGCCCGGCTTCACAGTAAGCACCTTTCCGACCGGAACCTTCTGAACAGAAGGTTAAAATCGGATGGTGCTGTATCACAGAACGCTCCGCTACCACGCACATTGCTGTGCATCCTAAGCTTCGGCTCGTGGCTTGAGCCCCGTTACATCTTCGCCGCAGGATCTCTTATTTAGACCAGTGAGCTGTTACGCTATCTTTAAAGGATGGCTGCTTCTAAGCCAACCTCCTGGTTGTTTTGGAAATCCCACATGCTTTCCCACTTAGCCACGAATTGGGGGCCTTAGCTGTAGGTCAGGGTTGTTTCCCTCTCCACGACGGACGTTAGCACCCGCCGTGTGTCTCCCGGATAGTACTTCTCGGTATTCGGAGTTTGCTTAGGCTCAGTAAGTCTGTGGGACCCCATCACCCATGCAGTGCTCTACCCCCGAGAGTATTCGTCCGAGGCGCTACCTAAATAGCTTTCGCGGAGAACCAGCTATCTCCAGATTTGATTGGCCTTTCACCCCTAGGCACAAGTCATCCGGACCCTTTTCAACGGGTGTCGGTTCGGACCTCCAGTAAGTGTTACCTTACCTTCATCCTGCTCATGCCTAGATCATCTGGTTTCGGGTCTGATCCCACGAACTCATTCGCCCATTTAAGACTCGCTTTCGCTACGCCTACACCTACCGGCTTAAGCTTGCTCGTGAGACCAAGTCGTTGACCCATTATACAAAAGGTACGCCGTCAGGGCTCAAGGCCCCTCCGACTGCTTGTAGGCGTCCGGTTTCAGAAACTGTTTCACTCCCCTCGTCGGGGTGCTTTTCACCTTTCCCTCACGGTACTGGTTCGCTATCGGTCAGTAAGGAGTACTTAGCCTTCGGGGGTGGTCCCCCGATCTTCAGACAGGATTTCACGTGTCCCGCCCTACTTAATACGTCCAATTGAGCTTCCTATACGGGGCTGTCACCCGCTGTGGCTGATCTTTCCAGATCATTCTAGTCACTCTCATGGCTCGGCTGGTCCGCGTTCGCTCGCCACTACTAGCGGAGTCTCTATTGATTTCCTTTCCTCCGGGTACTTAGATGTTTCAGTTCCCCGGGTTCGCTCTTAAAACCCTATGTATTCAGGTCATAAGTACCTGTTTCAGCCCATTATTGAGTACTTGCGTAACAATAACGAACTGTCAGGTGGGTTTCCCCATTCGGA